>NZ_JBWPVO010000002.1:0-428166 GCF_056590155.1 Isoptericola sp. GX10416
TGACCCACTACATCGCCCGATCACTCCTCGAAGCCGGCGGCTTCAGACCCCGGCTACACCCTCATCTGCGTTGAGCCTAGAATCCGGCACTGAGTTCCGCTACAAACGCCGTGGGTTGAGAGCCGCGAAGCGTCAAGCATCCTGGACAGGGCAACGCACCCTCGTCATCGCTGTAGCGGAATCGTTCGTTTACGGGACGACAGGCCGTCCCATATGACGCACCGTCACCGGACAACCCTTCTCGGGCGGTCTTGCGAACATTCGGGCGTGGGTTTCCGCCGATGACCTGCACCGCCTCCGCAACGGGTTCCTCCTACGGGACGGACAACTGGACCGACCGCAACCGCTGCGAGGGCGGACCACTGAGCGTTAGGGGGTCCCGTCCGGCTCCGATGCCCTCTCCAGGCTTCGGACCACTGCCAGGCGGTGGAGCTCAGACCGTCGGATGAGGAGTGCGGCAACGGGCGCCCGCGATCGCGCTGGCGGCGTGCTGATTGGTCGTCATTCGCGCCCTTTGGTTCCTTCGCGCACCATCCGACGATGTTCGCCGCGGCCGGCGGCGTGCCCGCGTTGCGGGCGGAGTCGTTCAGTCGCGAGCGATGCGAAGGGCGACCCAGAGCGCGCACCTTCGGCAGATGTAGGCCGGTTCGCTCCCGAGTGCGTGGAGCGACCTTCGTGGCCGCTGGCGGCCGCAGCACGAGCATCGTTGCTGGGTGTCATCGGCCATGTCGCGATGGTGCCACGGGCCGGTGACCTTCGCGGGTCACAGGTAGCGGCAGACGTCCTCGGGGGAGCATGTGGCCGGGTCGCCGGTGGTGGCGTGCTCGCGCAGGATGGCGATCGTGGTGCGTAGCTGCGCGAGCTCGGCGAGCTGCCGGTCGATGACCGCGAGGCGGGTGTCGAGCAGGTCGGTGACGTGCTGGCAGGGGGCCTGGCCCCGGTCTCGGATGGCCAGCACCTGGCCGATCTGGGCCAGGGTCAGCCCGGCGGCTTGGCCCCGGCGGATGAAGTGCAGCCGGTCGAGCACCTCGGGGCCGTAGTCCCGGTACCCCGCCGGGCTGCGGTCGGGGTCGGGGAGGAGTCCGACGTCCTCGTAGTACCGCAGGGTCTTAGCTGTCGTGCCCGACGCCTGAGCCACCTCACCGATCCGCATGCCACTCATTCTGCCTTGACCTTCCAGTGCACTGGAAGGTCGATCCTGGTCCTGAGGCGCGGCAACAAGGGAGGACTTATGACGGCAACGGACAAGGGCAGGTCGTATGACCTGGCAGTGATCGGGTCCGGTGGGGCGGCGTTCGCGGCCGCGATCCGCGCCACCACCCTGGGCAAGCGGGTGGTGATGATCGAGCGCGGCACCATCGGCGGTACCTGCGTGAACACCGGGTGTGTGCCCTCCAAAGCCCTGCTCGCGGCCGCCGAGGCCCGCCACGTCACACTCGACGCCGCCCGGTTCCCCGGTCTGCCACTCCCCGACGCCCCACCGGTCGACATGCCCGCCATGGTCGCCGGCAAGGACAAGCTCGTCGGATCGCTGCGCAGCGAGAAGTACGCGGCCCTGGCCGCCGAGTACGGGTGGGCCCTCCACCCCGGCGAGGCCACCTTCGTCGGCACACCGACTGAGCCGGCACTCCGCGTGACCGGCCCGGACGGCACGGCGGAAACCGTCCGGGCCGCGCACCACCTCATCGCTACCGGCTCCACGCCCTGGGCGCCGCCGGTCCCCGGCCTGCAGGAGGCCGGTTATCTGACCTCGACGACCGCGATGGAGCTGGACCACGTCCCGGAGTCGCTGCTGGTCATCGGCGGCGGCTACGTCGCCATGGAGCAGGCCCAGCTCTTCTCCCGCCTCGGTGCCCAGGTCACCATGCTCGTCCGCTCACGGCTGGCCTCCCACGAGGAACCCGAGGCCGCCACCGCCCTGGAAGAAATCCTCGCCGACGAAGGCATCGAGATCATCCGCGGCGCGGTGCCCACCGCGGTGCGCCGCGACCCGGCCACCGGCGAGGTCACGGTCACCGCCACCACCGCCGACGGCTCACACGAGCTCCGCGCGGCCGAGCTCCTCGTTGCCACCGGCCGCCGCCCGGTCACCGGCACGCTCGGCCTCGACACCATCGGCGTGCGCGCCGGCAAGCGCGGCGAGGTCATCATCGACAGCCACCTGCGCACCACGAACCCGCGGATCTGGGCCGCGGGTGACGTCACCGCCCACCCGCAGTTCGTGTACGTCGCCGCGGCCCACGGCGCCCTGGTCGCCGACAACGCCCTCACCGGAGCCGGCCGGGAGGTCGACTACCGCCACCTGCCCCGGGTCGTGTTCACCAGCCCCGCCCTGGCCTCCGTCGGAATGACCGACCAGCAGGCCCGCACTGCCGGGATCCGCTGCGACAGCCGCGTCCTGCCCCTGGCGCACGTCCCGCGCGCCATCGTCAACCGTGACACCCGCGGGCTCATCAAGATCGTCACCGACGCCGACACCGGCCGCATCATCGGCATCACCGCCCTCGCCCAGGACGCCGGTGACCTCGCCGCCGCCGGCGTCTACATCCTCGAGGCCGGCATGACCACCGACCAGGTCGCCAACCTCTGGAGCCCCTACCTGACCATGGCCGAAGGCCTCAAACTCACCGCCCAAACCTTCACCACCGACATCACCAAACTCTCCTGCTGCGCAGCATGAACCCGCACAGGGATCCCTATACCGGAGCGTCGAGCCTGGCGACCTCTCTCGTTCGCTTTGGCTCCGTCAGAGACCGAACGCTCCTCCGCTGACGAGGATGACGATGCCGAGGCCGATCAGGACGATGGGGAACAGGATGTGTTCCCAGCGCTCGAGGACTTCAGCGATCGGCGGCCGGGTGGCAACGAACTTGGCGACTACGACCAGGACCGCGACGAGCGCGAGGAAGACGAGGCAGTAGGCGACCACTGCGATGGGTTCCACGCTGAGGAAGACGGGGACATAGACGCCGATGTTGTCTCCGCCGTTGGCGAAGGTGACTCCTGCGACGGTCCACGCGCTGACCTTCGTGCCCGTGACCTTGGCGTCATCGTCGTCATCGTCTCCGCGCCAGGCTTGCCATGCAGCCCAGAGACCGAGGGCCAGGGGGATGAGCCCGAAGTACGGGATAGCTGCTGAGGGCAGGAATGCTCCGGCTCCGATAGTCACCAGCACAGCGGCACCGAGGATGCAGGTGAACCCCACGTACTGGCCGACCAAGATGCGGGTGGTCGTCCCGCGTTGGCCCGCGCCGCGGGCGAAGAACAAGGAGAGCACGATGATGTCGTCGATGTTGGTCGCGATGAACAGGCCGATTGCCTGCAGGACCGCAGCCAGGATCACGCGCCCGCCTCTGCTGCGTCGCATCCGTGCACCGAGCAGGCAGGATCGATGCACGGGGCGTTCTCGTCAACCGCGAGGGTGACGTCAACCAGGGCGGTCAGCGCCTGCGTCAGGTGGGGATCGGCGATCTCGTAGCGCGTCTTGCGGCCCTCGGGTTCGGCAGCAACGATGCCGCAGTCGCGCAGGCACGCCAGATGATTGGACACGTTGGAGCGTGTGAGGTCCAGATCGCGGGCCAGCTCTGCCGGGTAGGCCGGCCGGTCGAGCAGCGTCAGGATGATCCGGGACCTGGTCGGGTCGGCCAGCGCGCGGCCCAACCGGTTCATCACGTCCAGGCGAGAAGCAATGGTCAGCATGCGCTGAACTATACAGCGAGGACTGAAGTGGTTTTACGCAACCCGGAGTCGCTAAGCGTGCGAACGAGGCTGTGTCAGTTGGGGATCGACCCACGGGACGATTCGCCCGATCATCAGGGAACTCACGAAGCGGCGACAGAACCCCGCCACATAACGGCCAAGGCCACAGTCGTGTCGGCGACACGCCGCTCAAAAACCTCGTTCAAAACCCCCGCCGGTTCAGAACCCCCGGCGGGGGTTTTCGCTACGGTCACGGCATGGCGATCACCTTCGGCTACGCACGGGTCTCGACGTCGACGCAGAACCTCGACGGGCAGCGCGACGCGCTCGTGGCTGCCAGCGTCGATGCCCGGCACCTGCGGGTCGAGACCGCGTCCGGGCGACGGGACGACCGTCCTGTCTTGACACAGTTGCTCGCCGAGGTCGCCGAGGGCGACACCGTCGTTGTGACGAAGCTCGACCGTCTCGGGCGAAGCCTGTCCCACCTCGTGCGCGTCGTCGACGAGCTGGAGCGCCGCGGCGTCACTCTGCGGTCCCTGTCGGAAGCCATCGATACGAGTAGCGCCGGCGGCCGGTTCATGGTTCACATGCTTGCAGCCCTCGCGCAGATGGAGGCTGACCTGATCCGGGAACGCACGATCGACGGCCTTGCGGCCGCTCGAGCTCGAGGCCGTACCGGTGGCCGGCCCAGGGTCATGACCCCCGACCGCATCGCCGCTGCGAGAGCATCGCTCGCTGGCGGGCAGTCCGTCGCCGCCGTGGCGCGTGCCCTCGGTGTATCGGTATCGAGCATCCGCCGGCACGTCGTTGGGGCCGCCGCGCCTCTAGCATCCAAGGATGGACCGCTACCCCAGCCCGATCGATCCGACACCAAGGACCGGGCTACAGAAGGCGGGTGAGGTGCTTCTTGCGGGCGGCGTCGGCGGCCTCGTCACTGTCGGTCTTGCAGCAGCCGCGAGCACGGTTCCACCTTCCAACTGGTGGATCGTTGGTGCGTTGATCCTTGTCGGCATTGTCTTGCTCGGCATCAACTGGCTTCGCCGGCGACAGCTAGACGCCAGGGTGTGGGACACCGAGCAGTGGGATCACCTTCGACAGAACGAGTACCGAAGACGAGAGGGCCTCTTCCTCATCCACAGTGCCATCCCCTACCAGCACCCCACGGACGACACCCGGGAGTGGTGGACCGTCACGATCCAGTTGGCTCAGCACGGGAGCGGGCCCCTCAGTAACGAGGAAATCAAGCACGTTGTGTACTCGTTCGGCCCGAAGTTTGACGAGGGCCCACATCCCCGGCAGAACCCGCAGGACAACTTCCGCTATG
Source organism: Isoptericola sp. GX10416 (assembly GCF_056590155.1). Taxonomy (NCBI): domain Bacteria; kingdom Bacillati; phylum Actinomycetota; class Actinomycetes; order Micrococcales; family Promicromonosporaceae; genus Isoptericola; species Isoptericola sp. GX10416. Next base: position 5,024 of record NZ_JBWPVO010000002.1, read on the forward strand.
AGACCGAACTGCATGGGTCGGTCCTGGTGCTGGGGCGGGTCATCTTCAAGAGCTGGCGCAAGCGGCCGTTGATCGTGGAGCGGTACATCGACGTACCCCCACGATAAGGCCTCTACCGCGGTCATCGTGCTGCCGGTTCGCCTCAACCGACGTCGTCTACGTCTGACTACTGTCGACCCCGCGTCACGGCACTTGCCCAGAGCCAGGCCCAGCCCTGGCGACTATGTTGATCGAGGTATTAACCGGCTAATCGGGCTCTTCGCAGTTGAGGGGGGTCACGGGGTGAGTCCGCCGGCGACGAGGAGCATGCGTAGGCGGTAGTTGTCGCGGTTGCGGAAGCCGCGGGCGATGCGGCGGGCGAGTTCGATGAGACCGTTCACTGCTTCGGTGCCGCCGTTCGAGGAGCGGTCGGTGGTGAAGTAGGCGAGGAACGCGGTGCGCCACTTGCGCAGGGTCCGGCCGAGGCGGGCGATCTCGGGGATCGGGCACGACGGCAGGGACGCCAGGACGCGTTCGGCCAGGCGTCGCCCTTCGGGCAGGTTCTTGGTGCGGTAGGCGGTGCGGATCTGCTGGGCGGCCTGCCAGGCGATGAGCACTTCGTCGTGGGCGTCGTCGGCAGCGATCGCCCGCCCGAGACGGTCGCGTTGCCGGTCGGTGAGTCGTTCCGGGGCGGCGCGCAGGATGTTGCGGATCCCGTAGAGCGGGTCACCGGCCCTGCCTCGGTGGCCGAGGGTGGCCTGCTGGACTCGGCGGCGGACCTCGTCGATGGCCTGGTTCGCGAGCTTGACGACGTGGAACGCATCGAGCACCGCGATGGCGTCGTCGAGCTGGTCGTCGATCGCGTTCTTGTAGCCGTGGAAGGGGTCCAGGGTCGCGATCTGGACCTGGTCGCGGAAGTCTTTGCCGCGGGCGTCCAGCCAGGTCCGGTAGACGGTGCCGGAGCGTCCGGGCACCAGGTCCAGCAGCCGGGCGTGGGTGCGGCCCTGCTCATCGCGGGTCAGGTCGACCATCCCGGTCAGTTCCTTCGGGCCGCGCAGCCTCGTGCTGACGTGGTGCCACACGTGCTCGTCGACTCCGAGCGTGGTGACGCCGTCGAACCGGGACTCATCCGCCGCCGCGGCGACGAGCGCGGGACGGACCGCAGTCCACACGGTCCACCACGAGACTGCGAGCTGGCGGGCCAGGCCCGCGACCGAGGCGTTCTCGGCCCTCAGTTGGCCGATCGCCCAGTCGACCGCCCGGCAGGTCAGCACGGCCCGCGGGACGGCAACCTCGAGGTTCTGCTCGGTGAACGAGCCGACCTCGCAGCCCGGATCCGGGCAGACCCAGCGCCGCTTGCGCCACCGCAACCGGACCGGGCAACCGAACGCCGGGGCATCGATCAGCTCGACCGTCCTGCGCCCCTTCGACGTCGCGACCACGGCGCAGGCCGGGCAGCCCATCAGCCCGGGCGCTGACTCGACGGTCGCGATCAGGGCGTCGTCGTCGCGCTCGACGTCGATCACATGCAACCGCTCGAGCCCGACCAGCAGATCGCAGCGCATGCAGTACCGATGAGCAGATGTCGCATCAGGGAAGGACGAACTACAGGCCGTAGGCTCGGACACGTCGAGGCCTCTCTGGAACAGGATGCTTGGTCGCTCCCGATCCTGGAGGCCTCGACCCCTACCCGGGACGTCACCTTGGTGCTCGGCGTGTCACCGAGGCCCCCCTCAACTGCGATGAGCCGCTAATCGATGTCGAGGTACTCGCTGGAACGGGCCCCGTGTCCGTCGCTGGGACCCTGCTGCCGCCAAACCCGCCACCAGACGAACCTGCAAGTCAACGCACCGTTGCGCTGATCACCTCACGCGGGCTGATGAGAACACCTCAGAGTGTTGCGGTCAGTAGTCTTCGGGCACTCCCGGCTTCGTGGTAGCGAGTGTCGACTCCAATTCGGTGATGTCTTCCCCGGCCAGTGTCTGCTCCAGGGCTGGCTCGTCCTCCGCAGGAGTCTCGTGGAGATCACGTTGCTGCGATGGTGATACCACCTCTCCCATCACCTCACCATTGCCGATGATGCCGTCGTCGAACGGCACCATGGCGCTCAGCCCGAGCGAGTTCCAGCGTGCAGGTACAGGTACTGGCTCGTCCGGAACTTCCGGCAGCCAGTAAAGAGCGAAGATGTAGGAGTGGCCGACCTCGAGTCTGGGAGCCCCTTCGGCAACCATCTCGGTCTTCTCGCCATCGGCAAGAGTCCAACCAAATCCTGGCATGGTGAACTCACCCTCAGGAGCGGCGTGGGCTGGGTCGTCCGCGGACCAGATGATCTCGTCCGCGTGCAGCGTGACCTCGCGGTCGACTGAACCTTCCCCGGTCTCTTTCTCATGGTCATCCAGCGGCATTTCCCGCTCGGCGGTCACGGTGGCGACAACTACGTGGTCCGCGTAGGTGACCCAGTCCGTGGCAGTGGAGTTGGGGTACGGTTCCAAGCCGTGGACCGTTGTAGTGCCAGGCGATGAGGCACAGCCAGCGACCAGGGCAACTGCGAGTGTAAGTCCGCTCGCCACCGTTCGATTCTTCATGTCTGACTCTCCCTCGATGGTAGAGGTCTAGTAATTGGCGTTGATGTTGTCTTTCTGATTCTGCCCCAAAGGCGCACCATCGGGAACGGGCGTCTGCATGCATCCAAGCCGGTCATCTCCCCGGCTGAGCTTCGGACTGGCTTCACTGCCGTGAAGGAGTCCGACTGCGTGGCCAGATTCGTGGCAGATGACCTTCTTCTGGTAGTTGCCCGGCAGAATGTCGACGTACTGCTGATCGCATCGATGCGAGTTTGCGACGGGAGCGTTGCACCACGTGGCGCCTATGAGCCCATTCGGGAGTGAGCTCTCTTTGTAGATGATGTCGGTTTCACCTGAGCCACTGTAGACAGGATCGGTCACACGGACCATCCTGAGGTCGGTCGGATCGAACCGCTCCGGCGCTCACCGACAGGATCGCGGCGATCGTCACCATCCAGACAACCATGCGCCGCCGGCGGCCGCCCGGTAGTTCTTCGTCGTACGTGGGTCGTGGTGGTGCCGTGGTCATCCAGTTGTGATGCCCAGTACCTCTTGTGGTCAGGTGTGAAGCGTGTCACTATTCTCCCGTCCTGGCAACGAATGCCCGGGGAGACGAGGGGTCAGTGAAGAACCGAACTCAGATTCGCGGCGCAGGAGTCTTGGTAGTCGCTCTATCGCTCACAGCGGGCGTGACAGCAGGGGCTCTTGCCGCCAGCGACGCGGCTGAAGGCGCGCCCGATGTATTCGTGCTGCAGGGCGAGGGCATAGTTGCGGCACCATCCGATGACCTGATCGATGACATTGCTGCAGTGCGCGGAAGTGAATCCGTCGATCTGGAGGACCCGCTGCTGTGGCAGAACGACTTTTCGGTCGCGGTCACGACGCTGCAGGAGCAGTACCCGAAAGCCTACAGCGCCTCGGCGGTTGACACCGACGCGGGGCAGGCCTGGGTCCCGTTTGCCCAGGATGCCCCTGCCGGCGCGCTTGCTCTTCTCGGGGAGTTGCCGGTCGACATCGAGATCCGGGAGGGCGTCGGATGGAGCGAGGAGGAGATCGCCTCTGTTGGCGAGCAGGCCCACTACGCAGCCCTGAAGGAGACTGCGTCCTTCAAGGACGTCTACACGAACACCGATGCCGCGTCCGGCAGGGTAAGTGTCTACGTGGAGCCGGCAGATGGTATGTCGATCGACAGGGCGAGGTCGGCCCTCAGTAGCGTCGAGGCGCGATCCGATGTGGCTCGCAGTGCCGAGGCGTCGGGCGTCCCTGGCATCGAGGTCGAGTACTTCGTCGACGTTGATCTCGACGGTGGGCTGGACGCGATCTACGGAGGCGGGAAGCTGACCTCAGGAAGCAGCTATTGCACCTCAGGATTCTCGGTCCGCAAGGGCACTACGTACAACAACGGACTGATCACCGCAGCGCACTGTCCCAACACTCTGAAGTACGGCTCGAACTCGCTGAACTTCAGGAAGGCGTCGTCGACACGCGATGTCCAGTGGCACAGCGACAATCAGACAGCGCCGCCCAAGTTCTACGTCGCGGACACGACGTTGAGAAACGTGGACGTCTCGTCGAACCCTCCGGTGGGTACGCGGGTATGCCGCTATGGACGCACCAACGACGCGACCTGTGACAGGGTCGCGCTGCTGAACCAGTGCCGGGGGAACTACTGCGGTCTCGCGATGGTTTACGAGCGCAGGGCTGCCCCGGGGGACAGTGGAGGCCCTTGGTACTACGGAAACGTGGCCTACGGCGTGCACAGCGGATACATCACCATCGACAGCCAGCGACGAGACGTCTTCACGCCTCTTCAGAAGGCTGTCACTCACCTCGACATCGGAACCAAGCTATGACTGGGCTGGGCCGGCTCCCTTCCCGTAGCCCATCGACGGTGACAGCTGTGTTACTCGTGGGAGCACTGCTGGGAGCATGTGGCTCCGTATCCGGCACGTCAGGGGCGGCGTCCAATGTGACGATCGAGACGCAAGCCGGAACCACTGCCCTGATGCAGGTAGCGGACCTGGGCGGCGGCGATGCTGCATTCGAAGGCATCGTGACCGTGAGCCCCGAAGGATGTCTCGGGCTCGCTCCACCTGATGGCAGTGACGATGTCACTGTCGTCGTCTGGCCGGCGGGCGTATCGCTTTCTGGCGAAGGAGAGCTCAAGACCTCCTCTGGGGAGGCGCTCGTCGTTGGCGACAAGGTGTTCGGCGGTGGCGAGATGTTCGACGACCTTCAGGAGCACAAGGGTGAGGCAGTCGCGGGCTGCGTGGCGGAGGGCGAGCCTGGGTATGTCTTGGGCTCTGTCGAGAAGCTGACGGAGTAGAGCGCGCGACAACCCCTCAGGATTCCGGATGTCGGCTCTGAGGGGGCATGCGCGTTCCAAGCGTCGCCCGCCGCGCCCGCCGCCTGGCGGCGGGCGCGGCTCGGGGTCGTCCGTCGTCATGCTCGAACTCGGTACCCCGTCCGCCGTCGTGATCTCAGCCTGCATCACCTGGACCCGCTTTTAGGAGACATGCCCTAGTCGAAATTGAGGAGCTCTACGGTGGCGACCTCCGGGAGTTCATCCCCGATGCCGAACGATTCCCCGTCGGATCGGACACGACCGACGAGCCTGACGTCCCCGGTCAGTAGGCGAGCACAGGAGGGAGGGGCTCACGCCTAAAATGGCTTGGGCCTCTCCTCGCCGACTACCGCTGGCCCCGGGCCTCGCGCCGGCCCGCGTCGGGCCCCGCCGTCGTGGAGACACACCACCTGTGGTGGCAGTCAGTTCGCTGCTGTTGCCGGGCTCAACCCGTGGCGACGCGCCCGATCCAGACAGTTGCGGAGCGCATAGGTCAACCGGCGGCCTCGGCTTCGGTAATGAGTGCGTCGAGTCGCTTTATCAGGTCGTGGTGGCGTTTGGCCTCATCGATCCAGCCGCGCTGCTCGGCGTCCCGAGCGAGGGCGTCGGCGTCGACGCGTTGCGCGGCGAGGATCGGCAGGGAGGTTGCGTCGGTTCGGTAGCTGGGGCAGTGCTCGCAGATGTTTGCGTAACTGCAGGCGCCCTGGGCGGTGGCGCGCAGGCAGAAGCCGCCGGCCATGCGCGACTTGAGCAGGGGTGTGGTGCGCCAGTCCTTGCCGCCGGTGATGTCTGTCAGCGGCAGCCTGATGCGTCCAGCTTCGGCACCGCCACCGCTGATGGGGTCCGAACCTGCCGACACGTGATTCTTCGCGAGTTCGAGTGCGCGTTCGTACTCGGTTCGGACGGTGGTGTCGAACAGGCGGCCGTATCGCAGGCTCATCTCTGCGCTGGCGTGTCCGAGGAGCGTCATCAGGGACTGGAGGGACACTCCGGCGTTGACGAGCGCGGTGGCGTAGGTGTGTCGCAACTGGTGGGAGGTGATGTGTCCCAGTCCGGCCGTGTGCGAGGCGCGATCGAGTTCGCGGCGCATGCCTTCGGTGCTCAGGCGCCGCCCGTGGTAGGTGAACAGGAACTGGGCTGGGCGTCCGTAGCGCGGGTGCGGCAAGGCTCGGCCGTGGTCTCGGACCCGGATGATGCGATCGACGATGTCGAGCGTCTCGCGGTCGAGGGGAACCATGCGTTCGGAGTCCAGTTTCCCGAGCGGGACCTTGAGCCAGGCACCGTTGCCGTCGATCTCGTGGACGCAGTCGAGTTCCAGGTCGAGCAGTTCGCCGATCCGCAGGCCGCACGCGCGTTGCAGCCGCAGCGCGAGAGCGGCGAGTTCGTTCTCAGGGTGCTCGGTCAGCGCCTTGGTCAGACGCCGGTCGGTGTCGACGGGGAGGTAGCGCGGCAGGACCTTGGGCAGTCTCGGGACGTCGTCACGGAAGAGGATCTTGCGCGGCGGTGCAGCGTCCCAGTCCCACTCGGTGATGTCGTTCAGGAAGGCTGCGATGGTCACGACGCGGCGATTGCGGTCCCCGGGGTAATGGGCTCTCCGTCGCGCATCCTGGCCGTGTCGACCAGCGATGCGAGCCACGGCTCGATGTGGCGCTGGCGGTCCAGGTCGCGGATCGTGCGCAGGTCGGGGTCGATCTCGGTGAGGAAGGTGCCGAACTGGTTCAGCTTGGTGGTGATCCCGTCGACCGTGTGTTGGGTGCAGGTGGCCCGCTTGCGACGCAGGTAGGCGACGAGCTCCGCGCGCAGGGGGACGGCGACGCTGGCCAGGCGTTCCTCCGGGCTCATGGCCGGACGGTGCGGCTTGCGCGGCAGGTCCGTCAGGACGCCGAGGTGGTAGAGGACTCTGCCGGTGATGTTGATGGCGACCAGGTAGTGGTCCTGGTTCTTGCCGTTGCGGCGTCCCCGCGCGCGGCAGGCGTCGGCGAAGTCCTCCAGGTCGTCGACCGTGAGGTCGTCGAGCCGGCGACCGGTCTGGATCAGCAGGCGGGCCGGGACCTGGGACCCAGTAGCGAGCCTGGTCTGTGCAGCGAGTCCGAGCATCTGTGCGCCGTCGAGGAAGCGGTTGATCTCGGGGCCGAGCGGGCTGTTGCCGATCTCTCGCCACAGCGGCGACAGGTGACGTTCGAGCAGGTAGTCGTAGCCGGGCTGCAGACGGCGGTGGAGCATGAGGTAGGTGAGTAGCGGGCGGGTGTCCTTGTCCGCGGCGAGCCGCTCCTCGACGGGCTGGGCGGCCCAGTCCTGCGGGTCGGACCACGTGCGGAAGAATCGGCGCGCCGCGCTCTTGAAGTGCGCGCTGCGGCGGCCGGTCGCGGCGAGGTACTCGAGGTATGCGGCGAGCAGGTCCTCGCCGCTGCTGACTTCGTCGGGTGCGTCAGCGCGCTTGGGAGCGGAGGCGTTCTCGTGCGGCATCGAATTCGGCTTTCACGTGGGCTGGGGCCAGGTGGACGTAGCGGGCGGTCGTGTTCACGTGCGTGTGGCCAAGAAGGGCCTGCATCACCGCCAGATCGACTCCGGCCTCGGCCAGCGCGGTGCTGAACGTGTGCCGCAGCGCGTGCGGGTGCCCGGCGCGCACGCCTGCCAGCTCGCGGTGGTAGCGGAAGATCGTGCGTAGCCCGGCCGGGGTGAGGGGGTCGCCGCGGTGCGGTCCCTTGGCGACCAGGAACAGGCGGTCGGATGTGGAGTCTGGGCGCTCGGCCAGCAGGTAGATGTCGATGACGGACGCGACGTCGCCGTCGAGGGGGACGCGGCGCTCCTTGGCGCCCTTGCCCATGACTGTCACCCATCGGGCGCCGATGTCGACGTCCTTCACGCCCAGCGCGAGGGTCTCGCCTGAGCGGAGCCCCGACCACAGCATCAGCCCGGCGATCGCGCGGTCGCGCCACGTGCGCAGGCTGCCGACGAGCGTTCGTGCTTCGTCCTGTGTCAGCGCGGTGGGAAGTCGGCGCGGCTCTCGTAGCCGCAGGGCGGAGCGGCGTGGGCGCCGGCGACGAGTGTGCGCGAGCATCCCGGTGCGTTCGCCTGCGGTGAGTTGGCGCGCCTCGCGCCCCTTGGGTACCGGATTGCGCCGGTCTGGGTCCCGCAGCCCTGCGAAGGTGAACAGGCCGGAGATCGCCGCGAGGCGTCGGTTGATCGTCGTCGCGGCGTACTGGTCCAGCCGCCTTCCGTCCATTCCGACCACGTTGGGTCCCGGCCGGCCGGGCACGGACGCCTCCCGGCACGCCCGCAGGTAGTCCAGCAACGTGTTGGTCTCGACGGTGTCCAGGTCGACGTCCTGCTCGGCCAGCCAGCGGCAGAACGCGAGCAGGTCATACCCGTAAGCCCGGACCGTGGCTGGGGAGTAGTTCCGGTCCCGTAGGTGTTCGAGGTAGTCGTTCGCGAGGCCGAACCGCGCAGCGGCTTCACCGGTCAGCACCCACTGACCGTCGTGCTCCTGCAGCCGTAGACCGGCCCGGGCCTCCACCATGGACACACATGTAGCACTGCTGGCCTCGCGGAGCCGGCAACCGCCCATCCCGGCGTGTCGCTGACCAGGGAAAACGCGCCGATTAGCCGGTTAAGAGGTAGCGAACCTGCACCTGCCGTGGCGTCCACGCGATTGCCTCAGCCTCGACGAGTGCGGCCCCGGACTGCCGCTGCACGATCCACGCACGTGCAGGGATCCCATGAGGTGGCCGCGAGACGCGGACGCCGTCTCGTGCGGCTGCCGGAGCCTCCTCGGCCTGGTCCCGCAGCGGCACCGTCTCGATTCCATCCGGCCACCCACCAGGCGGCTCGCGTCGTCGATTCCCCACTACACCAGACTACGCGAACACTAGAACTAGTGTTCTCATTGCCCTCCTGGCCTGGCCGGGCCAGGACCGCCGCGGCTGATCGTCGCGCCCCCGTGCAGGCTACGTGGCTTGTGCGGAGAAGCGGAGCGCTATAGCCTTGGTTATAGGAGGTGGTCGAGTTGTCTTTGACCGAGGACCCGGCGGTGGCCGCCGTGGTGCGGCTGCGCCGCCGGCAGGCTGTAGACCGGTTGGATGAGCTGCGGGCGGTTCGCGTGCTGGCGAAGACGATGAAGCAGACGGAGTTGGCCAAGGTGCTGGCGATTAGCCAGCCCTCGATCAACAAGGCGCTCAAGGCTGCTGCGAAGGTGCCCGAGGTGCGTGAGGGCTTCTCGGGTGGGTCGCCGTACGAGATCGTGCAGCGGTTCGCTGCGGGCCAGATCGACAGGGACCAGCTGGTCGACGAGCTCGGCCGTTGGGAGTACGCCCGCACGCCGGCGACCGACGGCGTCGACTGGCTCGCCGACGAGCCTGTGGGCACGTTCGAGGAGGTCGGGCGCGCGCTCGACGAGGGGCTGATTGACGAAGACACGTACACCGCGATCCTGGAAGCCCGGCGGTAGGTCGCTCAGACTCGTCTCCCGTGACACCTGAGGAGCTGCACGAACATGCTGGGCACCGGGAGACGGTGCGCGCGTTCTCCAAGGCCGGTGGGCCGCTGGACAAGGATGGTCCGAACGCGACGCTGAGGAATCCTGACTGGTTCCTCGATGGCGACGTGGCCAGCCCTACGGCGGGGCGACGTGCGTTGTGGCGTCGTCTGCTCGACGAGGCGCGCGCCGAGGTTCCGGGTGTGCGGCACGAGGGCAAGGCGATCGTGCTGGCGGGTCCTCCAGGAGCCGGCAAGGGGCACGTGCAGAACGATGTCCTCGGGCTCGACAGGAGTGCATGGCTCGTCGTCGACGCGGACAAGTTCAAGGAGAAGCTGCTGCGCGAGGCGGTCGCCGACGGCAGCTACGAGGGCTTCCTCAAGCCGCAGGCCGTCGCAGATCGCGAGGCCGACGGAGAGCAGTTCTTCCCCCTCGAGCTCGCCGCGCTCGTTCATGAGGAGTCGTCCTACCTCGCGCGGCGCCTGCGCGATGAAGCGATGCGGGACGGGGCGAACATGGTTCTGGATTCGGTGCTCTCGGACCCGGACAAGGCGGTGCAGCTCGGTGGCCGGCTGGCGGCTGCGGGCTACGAGGTTCAGGTCGTCGACGTCGAGGTGCCGTACGAGCTGTCTCAGGTTCGGATCGCGCAACGCTGGCAAGAGGCGTACCAGGGCGCCGTCGTGACCGGTGACGGTCTTGGAGTGCGCTGGGTGCCGAGCGTCTACGCCTGAGACGTCATCAGTCCTCGACCCCATGAAGTGCCTTGGTGCGGCGCACCAGTTCTGCCGCGTCGGATCTGCCTCCACCTTCGGGTTTTGTGCTGGCGCGAACCCGTGCGGCGTCCGCGGCGCGCTGAGCGCGCCCCTCGTCGTTGACGTGCACGTGATGGTCCTGGACCACGCCGCGTCGCCGAGGTTCGCCGGCCGCCGCGTTGTCGTCGGTGCGCTCCTGGTGATTCGAGGCCGCAGCGCCATGACCTACGGGTGCAGAAGTGGCCCGACATTTGCTTGACAGCAAACAGAAGTCGCGTAGTGTGCGCGATATGGTCAATGATGACGACGTCCGTGGACCCCGTACCGGTGTCTGGTTCATCGGCGCTCGCGGCTCGGTCGCGACGACCGCCACCGTCGGCGCGCTCGCCCTCGCGCGGGGCGGCACCGCGCCGACCGGTCTGGTCACGGAGCTCGAGGAGGTGTCCCGGGCAGGGCTGCCGGCCCTCGACGGCCTGGTGTTCGGCGGGCACGACCTCGCCGGCAGCATGGTCGAGCGGGCCCAGGAGCTCGCCCGCTCGGGGGTGGTACCGCCCGAGACGGTCACCGAGGTGCTCGACGGGCTCGCCGCGGTCGATGCCCGGGTCCGCCCGGGTGCCACCGGAGCCGCGGACCGCGCCACCGCCGACCGGCTCGAGCAGGACCTGCGCGACTTCCGCGCCGAGCACGATCTCGACCACCTCGTCGTCATCGACGTCTCCAGCACGGAACCACCGTCGCCCGAGGCCGCCCGTATCGGCTCCCTCGACGAGCTCGACCGCGCGCTCGACGACGGGACCGCAGCGCTCCCGCCGTCGTCCCTCTACGCGTACGCCGCGTTCCGGGCCGACTGTCCCTTCGTGGAGTTCACCCCGTCGACCGGTCCGCACGTGCCCGCGCTCGAGGAGCTCGCCAAGGCCCGGCACCTGCCGTGGGCCGGGCGGGACGGGAAGACCGGCGAGACCCTCCTGAAGTCGGCGCTCGCGCCGATGTTCGCGATGCGCGCCCTCGACGTCCGGTCGTGGGCGGCGTTCAACATCCTCGGGGGCGGGGACGGCCGCACGCTGGCGGACCCGGCCGCGGCGGCGAGCAAGACGGCCACGAAGGCCATGGCGCTGGAGGCGATCCTCGGCTACCCCGTCGACGGGCCGGTCCGGATCGACCACGTCGCCGACATGGGCGACTGGAAGACGGCCTGGGACCACGTGTCGTTCGAGGGGTTCCTCGGGACCCGCATGCGCATGCAGGTCACCTGGGAGGGCTGCGACTCGACGCTCGCCGCGCCGCTCGTCCTCGACCTCGCCCGCCTCCTCGCGCGAGCGCAGCAGGCCGGCCAGTGCGGCCCCGTCGCCGCGCTCGGGTTCTTCTTCAAGGAGCCGCTGGGTGGCGCGTCGCACGCGCTCACCGACCAGTGGCAGGCGCTGACCCGCTGGTGCGCCGACCTCGCCGCCGCCCCGGCGGACGCGCCGTCCCACGGCGCCGCATGAGGTGGCGCGACCTCGCCGAGCTCGTCCGGCTCCCCGCGGCACTCACCGTCCCGGGTGACACGATGGTCGGCGCCGCGGCCGCGGGGTGGCCGAGCCGGGGGCGGACGGCGGCGCTCCCGCTCGCGTCCGCCGCCCTGTACTGGGCGGGCATGGCCCTCAACGACTGGTCCGACCGTGAGCTCGACGCCGTCGAGCGGCCGGACCGCCCGATCCCGTCGGGCCGGGTCCGGCCGGACGAGGCCCTGGGCGTCGCGGCCGCGCTCACCGGCGTGGGGCTCGCGTGCGCCGCGGTCGCCGGACGGCGGCCGCTCGCCGTGGGCACCGCCCTGGCGGCCGCGGTGTGGACGTACGACCTCGTCGCGAAGCCGACGGCGGCCGGGCCGGTCGTCATGGCGTCGACCCGGTTCCTGGACGTGCTGATGGGTGCCGGCGGCCGGCGCGCCGCCCTCGGTCCGGCCACCGCGCTCGGCGTGCACACGCTCGCCGTCACGGCCGTGTCGCGGGGCGAGGTGCACGGCACGACCGTCGGCACGGCCCGCACCGCCGCGGCCACCACCGTCGGCGTCGGCGCCGCGGCCGCCCTCGGCGCGCTGGTGGGTGCACGCGGTGGCACCGGCCCCGCCGTCGCCACGTCCGTCGCGGGGCCGGGCCTCGCCGCGTCGTACGTGGCCGCCGTCCTGCCCGCCCAGCTCGACGTCGTCCGCGCGCCCGACGCCGGGAACGCCCGGCGGGCCACCGGCGTCGGCATCCGGGGGATGGTTCCGCTCCAGGCCGCGCTGCTCGCCGGGCAGGACGCCGTCGGTGCCGCGCTCGGCCTGATGACCGTGGTCCCGCTGGCGCGGGCGGGTGCCAAGGTGGTGAGCCCGACGTGATCACGATGGCCTACGGCACCAACGGGCTGGCCGACCATCGCCTCGACGACGCGCTCGCGCTGCTCGCCGACCACGGGTACGGCGGCGTCGCCCTGACCCTCGACCACATGCACCTGGACCCGCTGGCGCCGGACCTCGCGGCGCGGACGACGGCGGTCCGGGGGATGCTCGAGCGGCACGGCCTGCGGGTGGTCGTGGAGACGGGCGCCCGCTACGTGCTCGACCCCCGCCGCAAGCACGAGCCGACCCTGCTGTCCGACGAGGGCAGGGAGCGCCGCGTCGCCCTGCTGCGTACCGCCGTCGAGATCGCCGCGGACCTCGGGTCGCCGGCGGTCCACCTGTGGTCCGGGATCCTGCCGGTGGGCACCTCGAGGGCGACGGGCCGCTCGCGCCTGCGGGCCGGCCTCGAGGAGCTGATTCCCGTCGCGGAGGCCGCGGGCGTCGTCCTCGCCTTCGAGCCGGAGCCGGGGATGCTCGTCGAGCGGGTCGACGACGTGCTGGACCTGCGCCGCGAGCTCGGCGACCCGGACGCCCTGCGGCTCACGGTGGACGTCGGCCACCTGACCTGCGTCGAGGACGCTCCCGGCCCTGACGTGGTGCGTCGCGTAGGGGACCTGATCGCCCACGTCCAGGTGGACGACATGGTGCGTGGCGTGCACGAGCACCTCGAGCTCGGCACCGGGGACGTCGACCTGCCCGGGGTCCTGACCGCGCTGCACGAGGCCGCGTTCGACGGCCTGGCCGCCGTCGAGCTGCCCCGCCACTCGCACGCCGCCGCTCGGCTCGTCGCCTCGAGTGCCGAGGCGATCCGCGCGTCGGCCTACCAGGCGGACATCCCGCTCAGACCCAGGAGGTGACCAGATGACCGCCGAGGAACGTCTCGCCGTGCTCGTCGGGGAGGTGCGGCACGATCCCGCGGCGCTGCCCCGGGTCTCCGCCCGCGCAGCCCGGGTGGTCGGTCGCGGCCCGGGTCTGGACGGCCGCCGGATCGAGGACGTCGCGCGGTCCCGGCTGCTGGTGGCCGCGTGCGAGACGGCGGGGCCGGACGTCGCGGCCGACGTCGTCGCCGGGCAGTACGCCGTGGGCGACGCCGACGAGCGCCGCGCCGTGCTGATGGCGCTGCCCGACCTCGAGGAGCTCGGGCTCGGCGACGGCGCGGTGCCCGTCGTCCTCGACGCGCTGCGGACCAACGACACCCGGCTGGTGGCCGTCGCGATGGGCCCGTACGCCGCCGCGCACCTGCCGGTCGACGCCTGGCGCCACGGCGTCCTGAAGTGCCTGTTCACCGGCGTCCCGCTGGCCTCCGTCGCGGCCCTGGACGCCCGCCGCGACGCCGAGCTCGACCGGATGGTGCGCGCGTTCGCCGAGGAGCGCGAGGCCGCCGGGCGCGACGTCCCCGAGGACGCGCTGCGGCTGCTGGCCTCCGCCGACCACTGACCGACCGATCCCTCCGCGACGCCGCGGACCGACCCGAGGAGAGTGCCGTGCGCATCTTCGACCCGCACATCCACATGACCTCCCGGACGACCGACGACTACGAGGCGATGCACGCCGCCGGGGTGCGCGCCGTCGTCGAGCCCGCGTTCTGGCTGGGGCAGCCGCGCACGTCGGTCGGCTCGTTCGTCGACTACTTCGACGCGCTGCTGGGGTGGGAGAGGTTCCGGGCCGCGCAGTTCGGCATCGCCCACCACGCCACCATCGCGCTGAACCCGAAGGAGGCGAACGACCCGCGGCTGCTGGAGGTGCTCGACCTGCTCCCGCGCTACCTGGAGAAGGACGGCGTGGTCGCCGTCGGCGAGGTCGGCTTCGACTCGATGACCGACGCCGAGGAGAAGGTGATGGTCCGCCAGCTCGAGCTGGCCGGCGAGCACGACCTGCCCGTCATGGTCCACACCCCGCACCGCGACAAGGTGGCGGGCACCCGGCGCACCCTGGAGATCGTGCGGCAGGTGGGCCTGCCGCCGGAGCGCGTCCTCGTGGACCACCTCAACGAGAAGACCGTCGACCTGGTCGACGACGCGGGCTGCTGGGCCGGGTTCTCCGTCTACCCGGACACCAAGATGGACGAGGACCGGATGGTCGCGATCCTGGACCGCCGCGGCCTGGACCGCGCGCTGGTCAACTCGGCGGCGGACTGGGGACGTTCCGACCCGTTGAAGACGTACCGCACGGGCCGGGCCATGCTCGAGGGCGGCTACACCGACGACGACGTGGACCACGTGCTCTGGCGCAACCCGGTGGCGTTCTACGGCCAGAGCGGCCGGTTGCTGCTCGACGACGTGGTCGACGACGCCGGGGACTTCGCGGGCAACACGCTGCAGCGTGGTGAGCCGCTCGCGCCGGGCGGGTCGCAGGGCGTGCCGACCGCGGGCTCGGAGGGCTGAGCCGTGCGTCTGCGCCACCCCGACGGGAGCGTCCTGCACGTGTCCTACGGCACCAACGTCCACCCGGCGCAGGACGTCGACGGGCTCGTCGACCAGCTCCGGCGGTTCGGCGGCCCCGTGCGGTGGCGGCTCGGGGTGGACCGCCTCGGTCTCGGCCTGTGGCTCCCCGCCGAGGCGACGCGTCGGCTCGCGGCCGATCCCGCCGCCGTCGGTCTGCTGCGCAAGGCGCTCGACCACGAGGGACTGGAGGTCGTCACGGTCAACGCGTTCCCGTACGGCAACTTCCACGCGCCGGTGGTCAAGAAGGCGGTCTACCGGCCGGACTGGACCGAGGACGCCCGCCTCGAGTACACCCTCGACTGCGCGCAGGTTCTCGGCGAGCTCCTGCCCGACGACGTCACGCGCGGCAGCATCAGCACGCTGCCGCTGGGCTGGCGCGAGCCCTGGGACGCCGACCGTGCCGCCGCGGCCCGCGACCGGGTCGACCGGCTCGCCGAGGGGCTCGGGGAGCTGGAGGACCGCACCGGTCGTACGGTGCGGGTCGCGTTCGAGCCCGAGCCCGGCTGCGTCGCCGAGACGACCAGCGGCCTCGTCGAGCACCTGGACGGGGTCGATACCGAGCGGCTGGGCGCCTGCCTCGACCTGTGCCACCTGGCCACCGAGTTCGAGGACCCCGCCGCGGCGCTCGCGCAGCTCCACGGTGCGGGGGTCGACGTGGTCAAGACGCAGGTCTCGGCGGCGCTGCACTGCGACGACCCGACGGACCCCGAGGCGCTGGCCGCGCTGGAGGAGTTCGTGGAGGCGCGGTTCCTGCACCAGGTGCGCGAGCAGCAGGAGGCGTCGGTGGACCGCCGTGACGACCTGCCGGACGCGCTCGGCCGCGTGGCGGGCTCGGCGGGCCTGCCCGGCGACGGGCCGTGGCGGGTGCACGTCCACGTGCCGCTGCACGCCGACCCGCGCCCGCCGCTGCGGAGCACCCGGGAGGTCCTGACGGACGCGCTCGGGCTCCTGGTCGGTGGTGCGCACCCGCTCGTGGAGCACCTGGAGACCGAGACGTACACGTGGTCGGTGCTGCCCGCGCACCTGCGGCCCCGCGACGACGACGGCCTGGTGGCCGGCATCGCGGCGGAGCTGGACTGGACGCGCGCGCAGCTCGTCGACCGAGGGATGGAGGTCCTGTGAACCGGATGCTGGTGCTCGACGTGGTCGGGCTGACCCCACGCCTGCTGGAGCACATGCCGCGCCTGCGGGCGCTGACCGAGGGTGGCGGACGGGCGGAGCTGGGGACGGTGCTCCCGGCGGTGACCTGCTCGGTGCAGTCGACGTTCCTCACGGGCCGGATGCCCCGGGACCACGGCATCGTGGGCAACGGCTGGTACTTCCGCGACCTGGGCGAGCCGCTGCTGTGGCGTCAGCACCACCGGCTGGTCCAGGGCGAGAAGGTCTGGGAGACGATCCGGCACGAGCAGCCGGGCTACCGGGTCGCCAACGTGTGCTGGTGGTACGCCATGGGGTCGACGGCGGACACGACGATCACCCCGCGTCCCGTCTACCGCGCCGACGGCCGCAAGGAGCCGGACTGCTGGACGTGGCCGCCGGAGCTGCACGACGAGCTGGAGTCCGAGCTGGGTCCGTTCCCGCTGTTCACCTACTGGGGGCCGACGGCGAGCATCGCCTCCTCGCGGTGGATCGTGGCGGCCGCGCGGCGGCTGCTGCCGGACCACGACATGACGCTGGTGTACGTGCCGCACCTCGACTACGACCTGCAGCGGTTCGGCCCGGACGGACCCGAGGCGGTGGCGGCCGCGCAGGCGGTCGACGAGGTGCTCGCCCCGCTGCTCGACGACGCCGAGCGGACCGGCACCACCGTCGTCGCGCTCAGCGAGTACGGGATCACGGCGGCGCGCCGCCCGGTGGACGTCAACCGGGCCCTGCGCTGTGCGGGCCTGCTGCACGTGCACACGAACGCCACGGGCGAGCTGCTGGACCCGTGGACGTCGCGGGCGTTCGCCGTGGCGGACCACCAGGTGGCGCACGTCTACGTGCCGGACGAGGCCGACCTGGCCGAGGTCTCCGAGCTGCTGGCCGCGCTGCCCGGTGTGGCCGAGGTGCTGGACGCCGAGGGTCGCGCCGCGTACGGGCTGGACCACGAGCGGGCGGGAGACCTGGTGCTGGTCGCCGAGCCCGATGCCTGGTTCACCTACTACTACTGGCTGGACGACGCGAAGGCGCCGGACTTCGCGCGGTCGGTGGAGATCCACAAGAAGCCGGGGTTCGACCCGGCCGAGCTGTTCTGGGACCCCGCGGACCGCTGGGTGAAGGCGCGGGCGCTGCTGCACGTGCTGCGCAAGAAGACGGGCCTGCGGTCCGCGCTGCGGGTGGTGCCGCTCGACCCGTCGCCGGTGCGGGGCACGCACGGTCGCCTGCCGGCGGACCCGGCGGACGGCCCGGTGCTGCTGTCCTCGGTGCCGTTGGGCACGGAGCGCCTGGAGGCGACCGAGGTGCGGGACCTGCTGCTCAGGCTGTCGCGGCTGCCGAGCCCGGTGGGCTGACGGTCTCGCCGGTGAGCAGCTCGGGGTGCGCGAAGGCGTGCTCGGCGGCGGAGTGCGCCCCGCCGAGCACGCCGGCCCGGGCGCCGGCGATGCTGGTGACGACCCGCAGGTGCTGGGTCGCCAGCGGCAGCGAGCGGGCGTAGACGATCTCGCGGATGCCGGCGATGAGGTGCTCGCCGGCTCGTGACATGGATCCGCCGACGACGACGGCGGACGGGTTGAGCAGGCTGACGCAGCCGGCGAGCACGGCACCGATCGACCGGCCGGCGTCGCGGACCGCCGCGGCGGCGCGGAGGTCGCCGTGCCGGACGAGCTCGACGACGTCGTTGGTGCTCTCCGCGGCGAGGCCCTGGGCTGCGAGGCGGGCGGCGACGGCGGCACCGCCCGCGATGGCTTCGAGGCACCCGCTGTTGCCGCACGTGCAGCGGACCGGTTTCGCCCCGGGGACGGCGATATGGCCGAGGTCGCCGGCGCTGCCCTGCGCGCCGCGGTGGATCCTGCCGTCGGCCACGATGCCGGAGCCGATGCCGGTGGCGACCTTGACGTAGAGCAGGTGGCCGACGGCGGGCAGGGCGGTCGCGTGCTCGCCGAGAGCCATGAGGTTCACGTCGTTGTCGACGAGCACGGCGACGTCCCCGAGACGTTGTCGGAGCGCTCCCACGACGTCGCTGCCGTCCCAGCCCGGCATGATCGGCGGCTTGGTCGGGCGGCCCGTGGTGTGGTCGACCGGTCCCGGGACGCCGACCCCCACGCCCACCACGTCGCTCATCGGCCGGTCGAGGCCGGCGACCAGCCCCACGAGGATCTCGGCGACCCGGTCGAGCACGACGTCCGGGCCGTCGGCGATGTGGAGCTGCTCCATGTGCTCGGTGAGCTCGCGGCCCGTGAGGTCGGTGACGGAGACCCGCGCGTGGGTGGCGCCGAGGTCGACGCCGGCGACGAGCCGGGAGCCGGGTGCGAGCGCGAACGTCGCGGCGGGCCGGCCTCCGGTGGATCCGGCGTCGCCGACCGTGGCTGCGAGGCCGAGGCGCAGGAGCTCGTCGATACGCGCGGACATCGTGGAGCGGGAGAGCCCGGCCGTGCGCGCTAGCTCGGCGCGGGTGCGGTAACGCCCGTCGCGGAGCAGCCGCAGGACGGCACCGAGCTCGGGTGCCGAAACGGTCGCCATGCGGAGAAGTCAACCACATTGACCGACCTCTGCGAGGGAAGTTGTGCCCCGAAAGGTCATCTTTTGCTTCATGATCGGCAAAAGCAGGCCTAGGAAGGGCGGGCCTCCTGCTGCCGGAATAGCCGGGGCGACAGCGGGGTTCCACCGGATTGGACGCACACCCCCTCTGAGGAGACCACATCCACCCGAGCCCGCCCAGCACGACCCTGACGCACCGCCGCGAGGAGACCTTGATGACCGACACCACCCTGCAGGACCTCGCGTCCCTTCCCACCGCCCAGCTGCTCACGAGCGACGGGTCAGGCCCGGGGAACCCGGCGTGGGTGGTGTCCCTCGGCCACGACCTCTACGTGCGGTCGGCGCCAGGCGGGGAACGGCTGCACCCGGGCGGTGGCGGGGCACGCGTGCGGGTGGCCGACGTCGTGCACCACGTGACGCTCGCCGAGGTGGCGCCCGAGGTGCACGGCCCGCTCGACGACGCCTACCGGGCGAAGTACGGGCACTGCGCCCCGGAGCGGGTCTCCGCCGTCGTCTCGGACGCTGCGGCGGCCACGACGTTCCGGGTCAGCACCCGCCGCCCGACGCTCTGGGAGCGCACGGCGCCGCTGCTGGACCGGGCGCAGGCGTGGTGGGACAGGGTCCGCGCGGAGCGTGGCGTGGCTCGCCCGGGAGAGGTGCCCTGCCCCAGCTGCTGAGCCGGCGGACCTGCCGTCAGCGCCGTCGTCGGCGTTGTGGGGACGGGTCGGCGAGGCCGTCGGCGCTGTCCAGTGCCTCGAGCGTCGCGATGAGCGTCTGGGCGTCGTGGGAGCCCTGGTGACGGGTGCCGTCGAGGAAGAACGTCGGTGTCCCGCGGGCGCCGCTGGCCGCCGCGCTGACGGTGTGGTCCTGCACGAGGGCGTGCAGGGCGTCGTCGGCGAGGTCGGCGTCGAACTGCTCCAGGTCCAGGCCGAGCTCCTCGGCGTAGCCGCGCAGGTCCTCCGCCTCGAGGCGGGACTGGTGGGCGAACAGCAGGTCGTGCATCTCCCAGAAGCGGCCCTGCCGCGCCGCCGCCTCCGACGCGACGGCGGCGAGCAGCGCCCGAGGGTGCACGTCCTCCTGCGGCAGGTGACGCACCACGTACCGGACGCGGTCGCCGAAGTGGTCGCGCAGGTCCCGCCACATCCCGGTGGTCCGGGCGCAGAACGGGCACTCGAAGTCGAAGTACTCCACCACGGTGTGCGGCGCGTCGGGGTCGCCCCGCACGTGGTCGTGGCGCAGGTCGACCGGCGGGTCCAGCGTCAGGGGCAGGTCGGCGCTCTCCTCGCCCCACCGCACCCGTGCTGTGGCGAACAGTGCCCAGGCGACCAGCGAGGCGATCACCAGCGCGAGCAGCACGCCCACGGTGGCGGCCTGGCGCTGTGCCGCGTCGTCGAAGGCCAGGTCGACCACGAGCAGCGAGACGGTGAAGCCGATCCCGGACAGGGCCGCGCCGCCGAGCACGCTGCCGGGCCCCACGCCGTCGGGCAGGGTGCCGAGCCCGAGCCGGACGGCCACCCACGTGCCGACGCTGATGCCCACCAGCTTGCCGACGACCAGCCCGGCGACCACGCCCCACGTGATCGACGAGCCCAGCGCGTCGCCGAGCGCGCCGCCCCGCAGGTCGATCCCGGCGTTCGCGAGCGCGAACAGCGGCACGACGACGAGGAGCACCGGGGTGTTGAGTACCTGGTGCAGCCGGTGGTTCACCGAGATGGACCGCGCCAGGCCGAGGTGGACGTCGCGGGCGACGCTCGCGCTGGGGGACTGCCAGTAGGCGCGGTACAGGTTCTTGGTCCGCACGACGTCGTCACGGCGGGTGAGCGCGGCGGGCACCAGCAGGCCTGCGAGCATCCCGGCGATGGACGGGTGCACCCCGGCCTGCACGGTGGCCCCCCACAGCACGACCACCACGACCACGTACGGGGCGCTGCGCCACTCGCGCATGCGGCCCAGCAGCCACAGCGCGCCGAGGCACGCCAGCGCGAGGAGCAGCGGGCCGACCCGTATCGCGTCGGAGTAGACGACGCCGATGATCGTCACCGCGAGGAAGTCGTCCACCACCGACAGGGTCAGCAGGAAGACGCGGAGCTGGTTCGACATCGCCGGGCCGACGAGGGCGAGCACGCCGAGCAGGAACGCGGTGTCCGTGCCGACGACGACGCCCCAGCCCTCGGGTGCCTGCCGGCCGGCCACCGCGAGATAGATCAGCGCGGGGACCGCGACGCCGACGGTGCCGGCGACGAGCGGGACCAGGCGCTGGCTGCGCCGGCGGAGGGAGCCGATCGAGAGCTCCTGGCGTACCTCGAGGCCGACGACGAAGAAGAACAGCACCATGAGGCCGTCGTTGATCCAGTGGTGCAGGTCCATGTCGAAGGCGAGTTCGCCGACCTCGATGTTGATCGGCGTCTCCCACAGGTGCTCGTACGAGCCGGACAGCGGCGAGTTGGCCCAGAGCAGGGCGAGCGCGGTGACGGCCAGGAGCAGCAGGGCGGCACCCGAGTCGGTACGCAGCCAGGCTGCCAGCGGTCGTCCGGCCATCGTCGCTCCCGTCCAGAGACGCACCCCGGAAGCCTACTGCGGCCGACGCCGGGTGGACGCGGATCGTGGCGCGCCTCACCCGGCGTCCGGGTGTCAGTACACCGACGGCCAGCCGTCGTCGTACCGGAGCAGGTTGATCCCCAGGAACGACGCTCCCGACGCCGCGTAGTAGTGGTACATCAGCACGTCGGCGTCGGCGTCGCTGAAGACGGTCTGGTGGCCCGGGCCGTGGACCGAGCCGTGGCTCGCCAGGACCTCCGTGCCGCCGCCGGCCGTCATCGGCACGCCGGCCTGGTCCACGTACGGGCCGGTGATCGAGGTCGAGCGGCCCACCATGACGCGGTACGTGCTGTCGGCGCCCTGGCAGCAGGAGTCGAACGACACGTACAGGTAGTAGTAGCCGTCGCGGTGGTGGATGCTCGGCGCCTCGATCGCGCCGCCGCCGCGGCCGGCGATCGAGTGGAACGCCGACCCGGAGCGTTCCCCGGTGGCCGGGTCGAGGCGGATCATCTTGATGCCGGACCAGAACGAGCCGAAGCTCATCCACCAGGAGCCGTCGGCATCGACGAAGACGTCGGGGTCGATGGCGTTGAAGTCGTCGCCCGCACCGGACTCGACGACCTTCCCGCGGTGCGTCCAGGTGCCCGCGGCCCCGGACGGGCTGGTGGCCAGGAAGATCGCCGAGGTGTTCTCGCCGAACGACGACGCCGAGTACCAGAGGTAGTACTGACCGTTCGCGTGGTGGATCTCGGGCGCCCACAGGTGGGCGCTGCCGCCGGTGTAGGGGTCGGCCCACGGCGTGCCGTCGGGGAACGCCGAGCCGGCGTCGGTCCAGTGCGTGCGGTCGTCCGACGTCTTGAGCGGGACGCCGGGCCCGGTGCTCGCCACGAGGTAGCCGCCGGACGGCGTCCGGGTCACCTCGGGGTCGTGCAGGCCGGTGTCGCCGGTGACGGGGCCGGGTCCGGGGTAGCTCGTCCCGGTCCCGCCGTCGCCACCGCCCTCGACGCGTACGAGGCTCCAGCGCTGGTTCGCGCCGTCGAGGTCGTCGAACTGCGAGACGCGGGCGCCGTCGGCGGTCGACCACTCCCACACCTCGAGCGCCTTGCCGCTGTTGCGGTTGACCAGCCGGACGGTCCCGTCGGCGGAGTCGACCAGGCGGAACTGCTGGTTCGTCCCACCGGTGTCGGCCCACTGGACCACGTCCGCGCCGTCGGCGGTCGACCGGCCGGAGACGTCGAGGACCTTGCCGCTGTGCCGCGACTGCAGCCGGTGATAGCCGTCCCCGGAGTCGAGGAACCGCCACTGCTGCCAGGCGCCGTTGTTGCGCTCCCACTGGACGATGCCGGCGCCGTCGTCGGTGGCGGCTTCGTAGACGTCGAGCGCCTTGCCGCTGTGCTGGTTGACGAGCACGTACCAGGCGTTCGGGTCGACGGTGGCCGCGCGGGCCGGGGTGCCGGCGGCGACGGTCCAGCCGGCGGCGAGCGCGAGTGCCGTGACGAACGCGGCGAGGAGTGCCGCGACGGTGCGCCGGGAGTGCCGGGTGTGCTGAGCTCGGGCGATGGTGCGGGCTTCCATGGGTCCTCCACGTTGAGGGTGGTCGCGAGCACCGCAAACTTACATCGATGTAGATGCGATGGCAACGGCTCGTGCCGGCCCGGCCACCGTGGGTGGGCCGTCCCGGCGCCGGCCGGCCTCAGTCCGCGAAGAGCGCCTCGAGCACCCGGACCACGCCGTGCTCGGCGTTGCTCGGTGCGGTGTGCCGGGCGTGCGCCAGGACGTCGGGGTGGGCCCCGGCCATGGCGAACGACCACTCGGCGGCGTCGAGCATCTCGATGTCGTTGAGGTAGTCGCCGAACACCATCGTCTGCGCGGGCGTCACGCCGAGCTCGGCCTGGAGCCGGCGCAGGCCGCGGCCCTTGTTGACACCGGTGGGCATGACGTCGATCCAGTGCGGGCTGGACACCACGACCTGGTGGGTGGCGCGCAGGTGCTCGAGCACGGGCAGCGTGCCGGTGGCCGAGTCGACGTCGTCGTACACGGCGACCTTGAGGACGTCGTCGTCGACGGCGAGCAGGTCCTCGACGACCTCCAGCTCGAGGTAGTAGGTGCGCACGTGGTCGACGAACCGCGCGTCCGCGCGCTCGACGTAGGCGCCCCGCTTGCCGGCGAGGACGGCGCCACCGTCCCGGCTGGTGCCCAGTCCGCGCACGGCGTGGACGACGGCGGTGACGCCGTCCCGGTCGAGCGTCTCGGAGGACACCTCGGCCCCGCCGCGCGTGACGAGGGTGCCGTTCTCGGCGATGATCACCAGCTCGTCGTGGCCGGGGGTGGTGGCAGGCGGGAAGGACGCGGCGATGGTGGCGTGCTGACGTCCCGAGGCGGGGACGAACGCGATGCCGGCGTCGTGCATGCGCTCGAGCAGCGGCCACAGCCCGTCGGGGACGGCGCCGTCGGGGTCGAGCAAGGTGCCGTCCATGTCGGTGACGACCAGGCGGACCTGGTCCGGGCGGGGGAGCGAGGGCAGTGGCATGGTTCCATGATCGGCCGGGGACGGCGACGCGTGCACCGCCGTCCGTGGCGTGCCGAATATGTGGATCGGGACCGGTATGCGACGCATACCGGTCTCGATCCACCTATTCGGCGGCCGGAGGAGGGTCAGGCGTCGAGCACCAGGGCGATGACGACCGGCTCGCGGCGGGAGGTGCGGGCCAGCGACCGCCCGACGGCACCCGCCAGACGCTTCTCGAGCTCCTCGCCCTCGGTGATGCCGCGCTCCGCGGCGTCGGCGAGCGCCTTCGTCAGGGCCTTGGTGGCCGCCTCGAGGCTCTCCGGGCTCTGCACGAACCCGCGGTGCAGGTACTCCGGGGGCTCGGCGAGCTCCGTCGTGCCCGGCTTCAGCAGCACGAGCACGGTCAGCACGCCGCCGGCGCTGAGCTGGCGACGCTCCGCGAGGGTGTCCTCGGTCGCGTGGCCCACCGTCTGCCCGTCGACGAACACGAGGTCCGCCTGGACCTGGCCGACGATCTTCGCGGTGCCGTCGACGAGGTCGACGACCACGCCGTCACGGGTGATCAGCACCTTCTCCGGGTCGACGCCGGTGCGCTCGGCGAGCGCACCGTTGGCGTGCAGGTGCTTGGGCTCGCCGTGGACCGGCATGACGTTGCGCGGCTTGAGGATGTTGTAGCAGTAGACGAGCTCGCCGGCGCTGGCGTGGCCCGAGACGTGCACGCGGGCGTTGCCCTTGTGCACGACGTTCGCGCCGAGGTCCGTCAGCTTGTTGATGATCCCGTAGATCGCGTTCTCGTTGCCCGGGATCAGCGAGCTGGCCAGCAGCACGGTGTCGCCCTCGCTGATGCGGACCTCGTGCGACTCGTTGGCCATGCGGGACAGCGCGGCCAACGGCTCGCCCTGGGAGCCGGTGCAGATCAGGGTGACCTGCTCGGGCGCCATGCCGCGGGTCTTCTTGTAGTCGATCACCATGCCGCGCGGGACGGTGAGGTAACCGAGCTCGCGCGCGATCCGCATGTTGCGGACCATCGAGCGCCCCACGAAGGACACCTTGCGGCCGACCGCGTGGGAGGCGTCCAGCACCTGCTGGATCCGGTGGACGTGACTGGCGAAGCTGGAGACGATCACCCGGCCCGGGGTTGTGCGGAAGACCTGTTCGATCGCCGGGACCAGGTCGCTCTCGGAGATCGAGAAGCCGGGGACCTCGGCGTTGGTGGAGTCGACCAGCAGCAGGTCGAGGCCCTCCTCGCCGATGCGGCCGAAGGCCCGCAGGTCGGTCAGCCGCCCGTCGAGCGGGAACTGGTCCATCCGGAAGTCTCCGGTGTGCAGCACGGAGCCCGCGGCGGTGCGGATGACGACGGCGAGACCGTCCGGGATCGAGTGGTTCACGGCGATGAACTCGAGGTCGAACGGGCCGGTGGAGTACCGGTCGGTCGCCTCGACCCGCTTCAGGACCGGCTTGATGCCGTGTTCCTTGAGCTTCTCGGCGATGAACGCCAGCGTCAGCTCGGACCCGACGAGGGGGATGTCCGGACGGAGCTTCAGCAGGTACGGCACGCCACCGATGTGGTCCTCGTGCCCGTGCGTGAGGACGATCGCCTCGATGTCGTCGAGCCGGTCGGTGATGCTCGCGAAGTCGGGGAGGATCACGTCGACGCCGGGCTGGTGGTCCTCGGGGAAGAGGACGCCGCAGTCGACGACGAGGAGTCGCCCGGACTGCTCGAAGACCGTCATGTTGCGGCCGATCTCGCCGACGCCGCCGAGCGGCGTGATCCGCAGAGCCTTGCGGGAGAGCCGGGGAGGGCGCGTCAGGTCACGGGGAGCGGTGTGCATCTCAGCTCCCCCCGTCCAGCGTGCCGGCGAGGCGGTCGAGCCTCGCCGCGGTGTCAGGGTTCGCGCCGACGATCCTGACGGTCTTGCCCTTCGACTCGTACTTGGTGCGGACTGCGTCGAGGCTTGCGACCGTCGAGGCGTCCCAGACGTGGGCATTGGTCATGTCGATCACGATACGGTGCGGGTCTCCTGAGTAGTCGAACTGGTAGACGAGATCGTTCGAGGACGCGAAGAACAGCTCGCCCTCGACGGCGTAGACGCGCTCGTCGTCAGCATCTGATGCGTCGAGGCGCGTCACGGTGGTGAAGTGGGCCACGCGGCGCGCGAAGAGCGCCATCGCGACCAGGACGCCGACGCCGACGCCGTAGGCCAGGTTGTGGGTCCAGACCGTGACGATCACGGTGGACAGCATCACGGCCGTCTCCGAGCGGGGCATCCGCCGCAGCGTGCCGGGCCGGACCGAGTGCCAGTCGAACGTGCCGACGGACACCATGATCATGACGGCGACGAGCGCGGCCATCGGGATGACGGCGACCACGTCGCCGAGCCCGACGACGAGGACCAGCAGGAACACGCCGGCGAGGAACGTCGAGATCCGGGTGCGCGCGCCGGACACCTTCACGTTGATCATGGTCTGGCCGATCATCGCGCAGCCGCCCATGCCCCCGAAGAACCCGGTGATGATGTTGGCGGCTCCCTGACCCCACGCCTCGCGCGTCTTGTTCGAGTGCGTGTCGGTGACGTCGTCGACCAGCTTGGCGGTCAGCAGCGACTCGAGGAGGCCCACCAGGGCCATGGCCAGCGCGACCGGGGCGATGATCCGGAACGTCTCGATGTTCAGCGGCACGTCCGGCACGAGCAGCGACGGCAGCGACTGGGGCAGCTCGCCCTCGTCGCCGACAGTCGGGACGTTGATCGCGGCGAGGACGGTCGCGCTCGTGATGAGCACGATGGCGACGAGCGGCGCGGGGACCACCTTGGTCAGCCGCGGGAGCAGCACCATGATCACGAGGCCGACGATCACCAGGCCATAGATCCACCAGCGGTTGCCGGCCGTGACCTTGTCACCGAAGAGGTGCGGGAGCTGCGAGGTGAAGATGAGGATCGCCAGGGCGTTGACGAACCCGACCATCACCGAGCGCGGGATGAACCGCATGAGCCGGGCGATGCCGAGCAGGCCGAGGGCCACCTGGAAGATGCCGGCGAGGATCACCGTGGCGATGAAGTACTCGATGCCGTGGTCGCGGGCCACGGGTGCGATGACCAGGGCGACCGCCCCGGTGGCGGCGGAGATCATGGCGGGTCGGCCGCCGAGGAACGAGATCGAGACCGCCATCGTGAACGACGCGAACAGCCCCAGCCGTGGGTCGACGCCCGCGATGATCGAGAACGCGATCGCCTCCGGGATGAGCGCGAGAGCGACGACGAGACCCGCGAGGACCTCGGTCCTGAGGATCCGGGGAGACCGCAGCGCCGTCAGTACGGAGTAGGTCTGGGCCGCCTCGGGCGCGCCGGTGACGGGCTGCGGCGCGGAGGCAGGGTCCGGCGGGGGCGTACGGGCGTCGTTCGGCACGCAGCATCTTTCGGCTTCGGTGGGCGCGCACGCCCGCGGACCGGGTCGCGAGACACGGTCGGGATGGACAAGGACAGCGCACGCGACGCTGCGCACGGGAAGAAGGTGGGCTCGGTCGCGCCGGTGACGGCGCAGAAAGGGTGAGCCGTGGAGAACTCTACCCTGACGTCAAGGCAGGTTTGGTGTCAGCGGGTCCAGGGCGATGTCCGGGTGGCCGCGTTCGAAGGCACGGGCGTGCCACACGTCGCGCAGCAGCGCCAGGGTGGCGCCGTCGCGGCGACGCGCGACCTCGGCCCCCGGGTAGGCCGCGAGGGTGGCGGCGTGCTCGGGGTCGACGTAGCGCGCGACCGAGAGCGGGAGGGTCTCGAGGACCATCGGCGCCGAGAACTCGTGCTCCATGCGGAACGCGGCGACCTCGAACTGCAGCGGACCGACCGCCGCGAGGACCGGGCTGGCGTCGCCGCGCAGGTCGGAGACGAGGACCTGGACGACGCCCTCCTGCTCGAGCTGGGCCATGCCCTTGCGGAACTGCTTCGAGCGTCCCGGGTCGGAGGACCGTGCGACGGCGAAGTGCTCGGGCTCGAACGCCGGCATCGGCGGGAACCGCACGGACGGGCCGGACGGCTCGTGGACGGTGTCGCCGACGGCCAGCGCGCCCGCGTTCACCAGCCCGACGACGTCACCGGGGTAGGCGTCCTCCACGGTCGAGCGCTCGCGGCCGAACACCGACAGGGCGTACTTCGTCGCGAACGGCCGCCCGGTGCGCTGGTGCGTGACGTTCATGCCACGCTCGAACCGCCCGGAGCACACCCGGATGTACGCGACGTGGTCGCGGTGCTTGGGGTCCATCCCGGCCTGCATCTTGAACACGAACCCGCTGAACGGTGCGTCGACGGGGCGGTCGCCGCCGTCGGCGGTCGGCCGTGCGGCCGGCGCGGGGGCGAGGTCGACGACGGCGTCGAGGAGCTGCCGGACACCGATGTTGGCCAGCGCCGCCCCGAAGAGCAGGGGCGTGGTCTCGCCGCTGCGGAACGTGCCGACGTCGACCGGTTCCAGGAGCTGGGCGCCCTCGAGCGCCTCGACGTAGTCGTCGTCGAGCTCCTCGGCGGCTCGGGAGGCGTCGAGCGTGCGCTCCTCGGCGATCGAGGCGCCGCCCGGTGCGCGGCGGTAGGTGGTCACGTGGCCGTCCTGGCGGTCGAGCAGACCGAGGAACCGGCCCGCCTCGCCGACGGGCCAGGTCACCGGCGTGGGCCGCAGACCGATGCGCTCCTCGAGCTCGTCGCAGAGGTCGAGGACCTCACGCCCCGGCCGGTCCCACTTGTTGACGAAGGTGATGACGGGCACGCCGCGGCGGCGGCAGACCTCGAACAGCTTGAGGGTCTGCGGCTCCAGGCCCTTCGCGGAGTCCAGGAGCATGACGGCGGCGTCGACCGCGGTCAGCACGCGGTAGGTGTCCTCGGAGAAGTCCGCGTGCCCCGGGGTGTCCAGCAGGTTGATGACGACGTCGCGGTAGACGAACTGCAGCGCGGCCGAGGTGATCGAGATGCCGCGCTTCTGCTCCATCTCGAGCCAGTCGGAGACGACGCCGGAGCGGTTGCCCTTGCCGTGCACCGCGCCCGCCTGGTCGATGGCGTGGGCGTGCAGGGCGAGGGCCTCGGTGAGCGTCGACTTGCCGGCGTCGGGGTGGGAGATGACGGCGATGCTGCGCCGTCGGGCGGCCTCGGCCGTGACGGACGTGTTCTCGGTGGCGAGCGTGGTCATCGGGAGCCGGCCACCACCGTGCGTCGGTCGTCCAGCTCGCGGCGCAGGTTGCCGGCGAACTCCTCGGCGCTCTCGAGCTGGGCGCGCAGGCTCCGGCAGCGCTCCTCGGCCGCCGCCTCGAACGTGCTCAGCCGTTCGAGCGTGGCCTCGCGTCCCGCGGTACCGGCGTCGTCGCGCTCCAGCTCGTCGAGCGTGGTGAGCAGGTCGCGCATCTCCTCGAGGGAGAAGTCCAGCGGCTTCATCTGCTTGACGAGCAGGAGTCTCGCGATGTCCGAGTCGGTGTACAGCCGAAAGCCGCCGTGCGAGCGCGCGGACGGGATGACGAGGCCGACCTCCTCGTAGTAGCGGATCGTGCGCAGGGAGAGGCCGGTACGCTCCGACACCTCGCCGATCTGCTTGCGGTCCTGTCCCATGGCTCTCCGTTCGACGTCCGTACCCTACCGTCGCGGCAGGGACGGGACGTCGCTCCCTCCTGTGATGCGTACCGCTCCCTGGCGACCGGCGCCGGACACGTCATCCGGCTGCCCTGGCGTCCCGAGCGAGCGGTCCGAACCGTCCCGTGATCGACCCCGTGGTGCTCGCCGAGCTCGCACCGCTGCTGGCCGCGGGCCTGAGGATCACGGTCGCGGACCGACCGCGGCGTCCGCCACGGATCACCCGCTCCAGGGGTGCTCACGTCCTGACCGCGTCTATCCGTCGCGTCCGTGCTCGGATACGGTCGGAACGTGCAGCTGCTGGTCGTGGAGGACAACGAGCATGTCGCCGGCGCGCTCGTCTCCGTCCTGGGCAAGCACGGGTACGAGGTGCTCCGGGCGGCCGACGGCGCGAGCGCGCTCGACGCGCTGAGCCCGCGGACGGACCTCGTGCTGCTCGACCTGGCGCTGCCGGACATGGACGGGTTCGAGGTCTGCCGCCGGATGCGCAAGGTCTGCGACACCCCGATCATCATGGTCACCGCACGTACCCAGCTCGAGTCGCGGGTGCGGGGCCTGGAGCTCGGCGCCGACGACTACGTGACCAAGCCGTACGACATCCGCGAGGTCCTCGCCCGCATCGACGCGGTGCTGCGCCGCGGCCGGTCCCGGGAGTGGGACGGCCGCGCCGACGTCGCCCGGATCGACGTCGGCGAGGTGCAGGTCGACCTCGCCGCCCGCGTGGTGCGCCGCACCGACGGCGACGTCGTGTCGCTCACCCGCAAGGAGTACGACCTGCTCGCGCTGCTGGTCCGCCACCGCGGCACGGCGCTCGCCCGCGAACGCATCCTGCGGGAGGTGTGGGGCTCCAGCTGGAAGGGGCTCGGCCGCACCCTCGAGGTCCACATCGCCTCCCTGCGCCGCAAGCTCGGCGAACCCGCCGTCGTCGAGACGGTGCGCGGCGTGGGGTACCGCGTCGGGCAGCAGTGACGTGCGGAGCCGACTCGCCGCGCTCGTCTACGTGCCGCTCGCCCTGGTCATCCTGCTGCTCGGCATGCTCTACGCGGGGAGCGTGACGCGCGCGCACCAGCAGGAGGTCTTCCTGGACCGGCTGCGCGACACGAGCTACCTGGTGCTGCCCGCCCGTCAGGCGATCGTCGCCGACGACCCGTCCCTCGTCGCGGGAGACCTCGAAAGGTACCGGCAGGTGTACGGCATCCGTGCCGGCGTCGTCGACCAGGCCGGGGTCACCGTCGCAGCGGAAGGGCTGGAGATCCACGACTACGCGGAACGGCACGCGGCGCTCGCGGGCCGCCGCGCGGAGATGCGCGAGACGTTCTGGCCCTGGGACGCGCAGCGGATCGTGGTCGCCGAGCCCATCTTCGACGGCGGGGACCTGGTCGGCGCCCTCGTGACGTCGT
Organism: Isoptericola sp. GX10416; assembly: GCF_056590155.1. Lineage (NCBI taxonomy): Bacteria > Bacillati > Actinomycetota > Actinomycetes > Micrococcales > Promicromonosporaceae > Isoptericola > Isoptericola sp. GX10416. The sequence continues at coordinate 35,662 of NZ_JBWPVO010000002.1, forward strand.
CGGACGCCGTGAAGGTGCAGCGCGCGATCTGGTACAGCTGGGCGCTCCTCGGTGCGGCGGGCGTGGTGATGGCGCTGCTCGCGCTGGTCCTCGCCGACCGCACGGCAGGCTGGGTGCTGCGGCCGGTCCGCGCCGTCGACCAGGCGATGGAGAAGATGGGCGGTGGGCGGCTCGACGAGCGCATCCCACCGTCGACCGGGCCGCCCGAGCTGCGCCAGGTGGTGAGCCGATTCAACGAGATGGCGGAGCGCGTCGAGCACCTGATGCGCCGCCAGCAGGAGTTCGTGGCCAACGCCTCGCACGAGCTGCGCAACCCGCTCAACGCCCTGATGCTGCGCATCGAGTCGCTCGCACTGACCGTCGAGGCCGAGGACGCGGACGACGTCGAGCACGTGCGGGCCGAGGCCGAGCGCATGGCGCAGATCCTCGACGCCCTGCTCCTCCTGGCCGACGGCACGAGCATGTCCGCCGCGCAGCCCGTCGACGTCGCCGACCTCGTGGCGCGGCGCGTCGAGGGCCGCAAGGTCCTCGACCCGGACCGGGAGGTCCGGCTCACCACGCCCGGCGGTGAGGTCCTGGCCGCTGCCGACCCCACCGCGCTCGAGAGCGCGTTCGACACCGTCGTCGAGAACGCGATCAAGTTCGCGCCGGCGTCCGAGCCGGTCGACGTCCTCGTGGTCCGCGAGGCCGGCAGGATCGAGATCGTCGTCCGCGACCACGGGCCCGGCGTGCCCGCCGAGCAGCTCGAACGCCTCACGGAACGCTTCTGGCGGAGCCCGGGTCACAGCTCGGTGCGCGGCTCGGGGCTGGGCCTGGCGATCGCCTCGGAGCTTCTCGCCGCGCTGGGCGGCGGTCTGCGGCTCGATCTGCCCGACGACGGCGGACTGCGGGTGCGGCTGCAGGTCCCGGCCTGGGAGGCGGGGGAGTGAGGCGGGCCGTCGCGACGGCGCTGTCGCTGCTCGCCTCCGCCGCGCTGCTGGTGGCGTGCACGGCGGGGGACAGCGACCCGTGGGAGGGCCAGCGTCCCCAGAGCCTGACCATCGCGACCGGTGGGACCAGCGGCATCTACCACGGCTACGGCCAGGCGCTCGCGGCGCAGCTCTCCGACCAGTACGGGATCGAGGTGGAGGTGCTCAGCACCGGGGGGTCCGTGGACAACCTGCAGCTCGTCGCCGACGGGACCGCGGACGTGGCCTTCAGCGCCGCGGACGCGGTGGCGGACGCCGTCGACGGCGAGGGCGCCTTCAGCGATCCGGTCGAGGTCAAGGCGCTCGCCCGCGTGTACGACGACTTCGCGCACCTGGTGGTGCCGGCCGACTCGCCGGTCGAGGAGATCACCGACCTGCGGGGGCTGCGCGTGTCCGTCGGAGCGCCGCGGTCCGGCACCTCGCTCATCGCGGGCCGGGTGCTCGAGGCCGCGGGAGTGCCGATCGACGACCTGCGGGTCACGGAGCTCGGGATCACCGAGTCGATCGACGCGCTGGAGCACGGCAGCCTCGACGCCGTGTTCTGGTCAGGAGGGCTGCGGACGCCCGGCATCGTGGGACTGTCCCAGGACGTGCCCGTCCGGCTGATCCCGCTCGGGGACGTGGTCGACGGGCTGCGCACCCAGTACGGGCACGGGTACCGGCACGGCGTGGTGCCCGAGGGTGTCTACGGTGTCGCCGACGACGTGGAGACGCTCGCGGTCCCCAACGTCCTGGTGGTCGGCCCCGACATGCCCGACGGTGTCGCTCACGGGCTGGTGCAGACCCTCTTCGAGACGCGCAGCGAGATCTCCGTGCTCGTTCCCTCGGCGGCGCTCCTCGACCGGTCGCGGGCGATCTACACCGAGCCGGCCGAGCTGCAGGCCGGAGCGCTGCGGTACTACCAGGAGGTCAAGTCGTGACCCTCAGCGGGAGACCGTTGCCGAGAGCGGCGGCACGAGCCGCAGCCGGTGGCCGACGCCACGGCGCCACGGGGTCTCCGGGGTGACCGTCGAGGGGTAGCCGCGGGGGTGCTCCTGCTGCCACCGCCAGTGGTCCCGGCAGATCTGCGTGAGGTCCCGTCCGGCCGTCCAGCCCAGCTCGGCTGCCGAGCGCCGGGTGTCGGCGACCGACGTGGTGACCGTCTCCGGCGGCGTGGGCACCACCCGGTGGGGCACGTCGCGACCGGTGACCTCCGCGAACGTCCGCAGGACCTGGTGCACGCTGCTGGCCTCGCCCGTCCCGAGGTTCCACGTCCGCACGGCCTCCGCGGACGGTTCGTCGAGGGCGGCGAGGGCTGCGACGTGGCCTGCCGCGACGTCGGAGACGTGGACGTAGTCGCGCACGGCTGCCCCGTCGAGGGTGGAGTGGCCGTCGCCGTGCACCTCGACGTGGCCCCGCAGCCCCAGAGCCACCTCGCCGAGCCGCGTCAGCAGGCTGGACGGTGCACCGTTGCGGTCCTCGCCGATGCGTCCGGACGGGTGGGCGCCGACGGTGTTGAAGCAGCGCAGCACGGCGACGCGCAGGGCGGCACCGGCCCGGGCGACGTCGCGCAGCAGCTGCTCGTTGGTGACCATGGTGCGCCCGAGGGTCGAGACCGGTACGAGCGGGGCATCCTCGGCGAAGGGGGTGCCGCCGTCGGCCCCGGCATCGCCGTAGACCGCCGCGGAGGAGGACAGCACGAGCCGGTCGACGCCGTACCAGGTCATGCATCGCAGCAGCGTGAACGTGGTGGTCAGGTTGGTCTCGTAGGCGTCCAGGGGCCGGTCGACGCACTCCGACGCGGACCGCAGCCCGGCGAGGTGGACGACGGCGTCGGCGTTCGCGCCGGCGAAGATCCGCTCCATGGCGTCGATGTCGGCGACGTCGGCGGCGTGGGTGCGCACCCGCTGCCGGGAGATCGCCTCGCCGCGGGCCAGAGAGGCCGGGGTGCCGCGGGAGAAGTCGTCCACGACGTCCACCTCGTGGCCCGCCTGGACCAGTGCGAGCACCACGTGGGACCCCAGATAGCCCGCGCCGCCCGTGACCAGGACCCGCATCTGACACACCTCGCACCACGTTGCTGACGTGCCGCCATGATGGCGGTGCCCCGACGTGCAGACCAGGGGAGTTGAGGTAGTCAAGAGCATCACGGGCGAACGTGTGTGACGTGTGCCACGCTGGCGCCATGCTGAGACTCCTGGCCCGGACCGCGGTCCTGCTGCTCGCCGTGGCCGTCGGGATGCTCCTGACCGACTGGGCGTTCGCCGCGCTCGGCTGGCAGACGTTCGACATCCACTGGGCGAGCCCGCTGGCGTTCGTGCTGGCCGTGGTCGTCTTCGCGGTCGCCCAGGCCGTCCTCACACCGTTCTTCGCCAAGGTGGCCCGCGACAACGCTCCCGCGATACTGAGCGCCGTCGGGCTCATCACCACCTACGTGGCGCTCCTGATCGCCGTCCTCGTGGCGCCCGACGGCCTCGACATCTCGGGATGGCTGGGATGGATCGTCGGCCCGGTCATCGTCTGGATCGTGACGCTGCTGGCGAACTTCCTGCTGCCGGCCCTGCTGCTCAAGAACGCCGTCGAGAAGCGGCGCCAGGACGCTGACGGCTAGGTTCCGCGGCTCAAGGCCGTCATCGAGGACGAGCTCGACCACCATCCCTGACGAGCAGCTCCGCGTCGTCGACCAAGCCGCTCGCACGATCGCCGCACGTCACCTCGACTCAGCCACCCGACCCCGCGTCGGGAGACCTGTCGTGGCGGTCCTGGCTCGGCGGCGTCAGAGCTGCTGGCGCACGCCCGCTGCCCGGGCGATCCCCTCCACCTGCTCCTCGAGGTCGTCACGCAGCGGTTTGATCCCGTCGCCCCGGCGCAGCACCGGCAGCCGCACGGGATGGTCGGCCTCCTCGAGGACGAACCCGAGGGCGGCGTAGAGCGCCAGCAGCGCCAGGACGAGCCCGAGGACACCGGCGACGGCCTCCCAGGGGCCGGACCCGGTGAGCTCGGCGACGCCGGTCAACGCGAACCGCGCCGCCGAGCCGACCATCACCGCGGCGGCGACGAGCTTCCCGTGGGCTGCCGAGGCGGGCACGAGGATGGCGACGGCCGCCGTCAGCAGCAGCACGCCCACGGCCGGGCTCGAGGTGCCGGGCGCGGAGGTGAGCGTGGAGGCGGCGAGCATGGCCCACACGCCGGCGACCATGGCCATCCCGGTGCCGGCGATCGGGTCCCGCGCGCCGAAGCCGACGATCGCGGCCAGCGACTGCAGGGGCACGGTGAGCACGAGCACGGCCAGCGCCACGGTCCGTTCCTCCTCGGGGCCGAGGATGCCGAGCTGCAGGCAGCTGAACCCGACGGTCGCCAGGGCCAGCGCCATGAAGCCCAGCGGGAGCGGGTTGCCGCTCGGGCGGAGCACGATCCGTGTCATCTCCAGCTGTTCGCTGCGCGTGCGCTGTGGCTCGGGTTGTTCGCTCATCTGCTCACAGAACACGATGGTGGCGATGCCGACAACGCGGGCCGTCCGGAGCGGTCCGGGTCGGCTGGCGTGTCAGGGGGCGGCGGTGCTCGCCCGTTCGACGAGGCGCGTCGGCACCAGCGTGCGGCCGTGCGGTGTGGTGTGGTCCGCCATCTGGCGCAGGACGCCCGTGACGCACCGCCGTCCGACCTCGGCGAAGTCCTGGTGCACGGTGGTCAGCGGCGGCAGGTACGCGACGGCGTCGGGCAGGTCGTCGAACCCGACGACGCTGACGTCCTGGGGCACCTTGCGGCCGGCCTCGGCCAGGGCGCGCAGCAGACCGAGGGCCATCTGGTCGTTCGCGGCGAAGACGGCGGTCGCGTCGGTGCGGGCGATCTCCCGCCCGGCCTCGTAGCCCGACGCCGCGGACCAGTCGCCGCGGTGGACGGGCGGGATCTCGCGACCGGCCTCGGCCAGGGTCTGGCGCCACGCGTCCTCGCGGCGCTGGGCCGAGAACGACTCGGGCGGTCCGGCCAGGTGCACCACGGTCCGGTGCCCGAGCCCGAGCAGGTGCTGCACGGCGGTGCGTGTCCCCGCGGCCTGGTCGGTGTCCACGACGGGGTAGCGGTCGCCGGCGTCGGAGTCCGCGACGACGACGGGAACGTCGGTGGGCAACGAGATGCTGGCGGCGTCGATCAGGTGCACCTCCATCAGCAGGATCACGGCGTCGACGGCGAGCTCGCCCATCCGGGTGAACGCGCCGTTGACCCCGTCCTGCGTGGGTGCCTCGACGGGGATCACGGTGATGGCGTAGCCCTCGGCCGCGGCCGACGTCGCGATGGCGTCCAGGGTGCGGACGTTCCCGGTGGTGGACAGGGAGAACAGGATGACCCCGATGGTGCGGAACCGGCCCGAGCGCAGGGCGCGGGCGGCGCTGTTGGGACGGTAGCCGAGCTCGCGCATGGCGGCCAGCACCTGCTCCCGCGTGGAGTCGACCACCCCGCGATGGCCGTTCGAGACCCGGGAGACGGTCTGCGACGAGACGCCCGCGCGGCGCGCGACGTCGGCCATCGAGACACGCTGAGGTCGCCCCGTCGGGCTCCGGTCGGCCAAAGGTCCTCCGCTCGGTCACAGTTCGATCTCGCAGGCCGTCGGGGTTGACGTACCGCGTCTCGGGATGCACGATCACTCTAGTCCATGTTTACGTAAACATCTGCCGCCACGGCGCGCGATGGTCACGTGAACATCCCCGTGAGCGCAAGGAAGCCCGCATGACGACGACGTCCCCACCGGTGGCGGTGACACCATCCGCCCCCACCACCCGCCGACCCGGCCGACGGCGATGGACCGGCTGGATGTTCGTCGGCCCCTTCATGCTCGTCTTCGCGCTCGTGTTCCTGGCGCCGATCGCCTACTCGCTGTACCTGTCGGTGTTCCGCACCCAGATGGTCGGCGGAACCACGTTCGTCGGCATCGACAACTATGCCCGGGCGATGCAGGACCCCCAGTTCTGGGAGGGCCTCGGGCGGGTCAGCCTCTTCCTCGTCGTGCAGGTGCCGATCATGCTCGGCATCGCCCTGCTCGTCGCGCTGGCCATCGACTCCGGCCGCCTGTACGGCAAGAGCTTCTTCCGCATCTCGATCTTCATGCCGTACGCCGTGCCCGCCGTCGTCGCGTCCCTCATGTGGGGGTTCATGTACGGCACACGGTTCGGGCTCGTGGGCAACCTCAACGACGCGCTGGGCATCCGGCTGCCCGACCCGCTCTCGCCCGACCTGGTGCTGGCCTCGATCGGCAACATCGTGACCTGGGAGTTCGTCGGCTACAACATGCTGATCTTCTACGCGGCGCTGCGCGTCGTCCCGCACTCGCTGTACGAGGCCGCGGAGATCGACGGCGCCTCCCAGTGGCAGATCGTCCGCGCGATCAAGATCCCCGCGATCCGCGGCGCGCTGGTCATCGCGACGATCTTCTCGATCATCGGCAGCTTCCAGCTCTTCAACGAGCCGAGCATCCTGCAGTCGCTCGCGCCCAACGCGATCACCACCGCGTTCACCCCGAACCTGTACGCCTACTCGTTGTCCTTCTCCGGCCAGCAGTACAACTACTCCGCGACCGTCGCCATCATCATGGGCCTGATCACCATGGTGATCGCCTACGTGGTGCAGCTGCGCGGCATGCGCAAGGAGGCGTGACCGTGCCCACCGACACCGCACCCGCCACCGACTCCGCGAGCGCCCGGAAGCCGCGCCCCCAGGGCCCCCGCCTGCGCACGCAGACCGTCAACAAGCACAGCGTGGACCGCCCCCGCCGCAACCCTCTGCTCACGGTGCTCACCGGCATCGTGCTGCTCTACTCGCTCGTCCCGCTCGCGTGGCTGCTCGTCAACTCCACGAAGACCCAGGGCGACCTGTTCACCTCGTTCGGCCTGTGGTTCGGCGACTCGTTCGCCCTGTGGGACAACGTCGTGGCCACGCTCACCTACGACGACGGCGTGTTCGTCCGGTGGCTCGGCAACACGGTGCTCTACGTCGTCCTGGGTGCCGGCGGCGCCACGTTCCTCGCGATTCTCGGCGGCTACGCCCTCGCCAAGTTCGACTTCCCGGGCAAGCGCGGCGTGTTCGCCGTCGTCATCGGTGCCGTCGCCGTGCCCGGCACCGCGCTCGCCGTGCCGACGTTCCTCATGTTCAGCCAGATGGGCCTGACGAACACCCCGTGGGCGGTGATCATCCCGTCGCTGATCTCGCCGTTCGGCCTCTACCTCATGTGGACGTTCGCCATCGACGCGATCCCCACCGAGCTGCTCGAGGCCGCCCGGATCGACGGCGCCGGCGAGTTCCGCACGTTCTTCCAGGTCAGCCTGCCGCTGCTCGCGCCCGGGATCGTCACCGTGCTGCTGTTCACGATGGTGGCGACCTGGAACAACTACTTCCTGCCGCTGATCATGCTGCGGGACTCGGCGTGGTACCCGCTCACGCTCGGCCTCAACGCGTGGAACGCGCAGGCCGCGACCGCCGGCGGCGAGGCCATCTTCCACCTCGTCATCACCGGCTCCCTGTTGACGATCCTGCCGCTCGTGGCCGCGTTCCTGCTGCTGCAGCGCTACTGGCAGTCCGGCCTCGCCGCCGGGAGCGTCAAGGAATGACCAGACCGACGCATGACCGGTGGCGCCACGGTGCCGCCGGCCGTCCGACCGCACCGTTCGACCGATGAAGTGAGGACCTCATGAACGCCACCATGCACGCACGAACCACGACACGGAGGCAGCAGGTGCTGCGCGGCACCGCCGTCGCCGGCGTCCTGGCCCTGGGCCTGACCGCCTGCGGGAGCGGCGAGACCGAGTCGGGCGAGGCCGCCCAGGACGCCGAGTCCGCGCTGGAGGAGGGCGGCGAGATCACCGTCTGGGCGTGGGACCCCACCCTCGAGTCGGTGGCCGCCGACTTCGAGGCGGAGCACCCGGGCGTCACCGTCAACCTGGAGAACGTCGGCACCGGCAACGACCAGTACACGGCCCTGCAGAACGCCATCGCCGCCGGTGACGGGGTGCCCGACGTCGCGCAGGTCGAGTTCTACGCGCTGCCGCAGTTCGCGCTCTCCGAGGCCCTCGCCGACCTCACCGCGTACGGTGCCGACGAGCTCGACGGCACGTTCACCCCGGGCCCCTGGGGTGCGGTGCAGCAGCAGGGCGGCGTCTACGCGCTGCCGACCGACTCCGGGCCGATGGCGCTGTTCTACAACAAGCGGGTCTTCGACGAGCACGGCATCGAGGTGCCCACCACGTGGGACGAGTACGTCGAGGCCGCCCGCGCCCTGCAGGAGGCCGACCCGGACGCCTACCTGACCAACGACGTCGGCGACGCCGGCTTCACCACCTCGCTCATCTGGCAGGCCGGCGGCCGCCCCTACCAGGTCGACGGCACCGAGGTGGCGGTCGACTTCTCCGACGAGGGCACCCAGGAGTTCACCTCCACCTGGCAGACCATGCTCGACGAAGAGCTCGTGGCGCCCGTCGGGTCGTGGAGCGACGAGTGGTACCAGGGCCTGTCCGACGGGTCCATCGCCTCCCTCGTCATCGGTGCGTGGATGCGCGGCAACCTCGAGTCGTCGGTGCCGGACGCGTCCGGTGACTGGGCCGTGGCGCCGATGCCCCAGTGGGAGAGCGGTGCGGAGGTCACGTCCGAGAACGGCGGCAGCTCCCTGGCGATCCCCGCGGCGAGCGAGAACGCCGACCTCGCCTGGGCGTTCCTGGAGTACGCGACCGTCGGTGACGGCATCGCCACCCGGGTCGACGAGGGAGCCTTCCCGGCGACCGTCGCCGAGCTGGAGGACTCCGCCTTCCGCGAGCAGGAGTTCGAGTACTTCGGCGGCCAGCAGGTCAACGAGGTGCTCGCGACGTCGGCCGCGAACGTCGCCGAGGGCTGGCAGTACCTGCCGTTCCAGGTGTACGCCAACTCGATCTTCAACGACACGGTCGGTCAGGCGTACGTCTCCGACACGACCCTGACCGACGGCCTGGCCACCTGGCAGGAGCAGACGGTCACCTACGGCAACGACCAGGGCTTCACCGTCGAGTGACGCCCGCCCGCTGAGAACCGTCCGGGTCGGGCACGCGCCAGCCGTGTGCCCGGCCCGGGCCCCCGCGCACACCCGCACACCCCCCGTACGTCCAGGAGCACCCATGACCGACGCCCCCCGCCGCCTGCTCGCGGGCCCGGAGACGACCCGCCCCGCACGCCTCGGGTACGGCGCCGACTACAACCCCGACCAGTGGCCGCGGGAGGTGTGGGCCGAGGACGCCCGGCTCATGCAGGCCGCCGGCGTGAACGTCGTCTCGGTCGCGATCTTCTCCTGGGCCCGGCTGCAGCCCGCGCCGGACCGGTGGGACTTCGGCTGGCTCGACGAGGTCATGGACCTCATGCACGCGCACGACATCTCCGTGGACCTCGCCACCGCGACCGCCTCCCCACCGCCGTGGCTGACCACCGCCCACCCGGAGATCCTCCCGGTGACGCGCGCGGGGGAGACGCTGTGGCCCGGCGGCCGCCAGCAGTGGCGGCCCACCTCGCCGGTGTTCCGCGAGCACGCGCTGCGCCTCGTCGAGGCGATGGCCACGCGGTACGCCGGGCACCCGGCGCTCGCGGCCTGGCACGTCAGCAACGAGCTCGGCTGCCACAACGTCGAGGACTACTCCGACGACGCCGCCCGGGCCTTCCGCACCTGGCTCACGGCGCGCTACGGCACGCTCGACCGGCTCAACGAGGCGTGGGGGACGGCGTTCTGGTCGCAGCGCTACACGGCATGGGAGCAGATCCTGCCGCCGCGGCTGGGGGCGTCGTACCCGAACCCGACGCAGCAGCTCGACTTCAAGCGCTTCTCCTCCGACGCCCTGGTGGAGCACCTGCGCGCCGAGCGGGACGTGTTGCGTCGCATCACGCCGGACGTCCCGATCACCACCAACTTCATGGTCATGGGCGAGACGAAGGGCATGGACTACGCGAGCTGGGCGCCCGAGATCGACTTCGTCTCCAACGACCACTACCTCCAGCCGGGGCCGCAGGGCCGCGAGGAGATGTCGTTCTCCGCGAACCTCACGAGCGGCGTCGCCGGCGGCCGTCCCTGGTTCCTCATGGAGCACTCCACGAGCGCCGTGAACTGGCAGCCGGTCAACGTCCCCAAGCGGCCGGGCGAGCTCGCCCGGGACTCGCTCACCCACGTGGCCCACGGTGCCGACGCGGTCTGCTTCTTCCAGTGGCGCCAGTCCGCCGCGGGCGCGGAGAAGTACCACTCGGCGATGGTGCCGCACGCCGGCGAGGACTCGGCGCTGTTCCGTGACGTCGTCGCGCTCGGTCGCACGCTCGCCGACCTCGCCCCGGTGCTGGGCGCCGAGCGCGCCCCGGCCCGCGCGGCGATCCTGTTCGACTGGGACTCCTGGTGGGCGTCCGAGCTCGACTCGCACCCCACCGAGCTGCTGCGTTACCGCGCCGAGGCGCTGGACTGGTACCAGGCCTTCCTCGACGCGGGGGTCCGCGCCGACGTCGTCCCCGTGGCCGGCCTGGCGGACGGCCGCACGGACCTCGACGACTACGACCTGGTCGTCGCCCCCGTGCTGCACGTGGTGCCGGCCGCGCTGGCCGACCGGTTGACCCGTTGGGTGGAGGCCGGCGGACACCTCGTCACCACGTACTTCTCGGGCATCGTCGACGCCGACGACCACGTGTGGCTCGGCGGCTACCCGGGCGCCCTGCGCGACCTGCTCGGCCTGCGCATCGAGGAGCTCGGCCCCCTGCACGACGGCGAGAGCGTACGGCTCGACGACGGCTCGACGGGCACGCTGTGGACCGACCGCATCGACGTCCTGCCCGGCACCGACGTGCTGGCGACCTACCTCGACGGACGGCAGGCCGGACGCCCGGCCGTGACCCGGCGTGCGGTCGAGCAGGGGTCGGCCGCGTACGTGTCGACCCGGCTCGGTGCGGCGGGCATCCGGCCGCTGCTCGAGCGGCTGCTCGCCGCCGCCGGGGTGCCCAGCGAGCTGCCCGCACCACTGCGCGGGCGGGTGGAGCTCGCCGTGCGCCGCACCACCGACGAGGAGTTCTGGTTCCTCGTGAACCGCACCGACGAGGCCCTGGGCCTCACCGGTGCGGACGGCAAGGTCCTGGTCAGCACGACGCCGCACGACGGCGACGCGGCGGCTGACCGCCCGGCCGCGGACGGCGTGCTCGCGCCCCGCGGCGTCGTCGTCCTGCGCCGCCCCCGCCTCTGAGCGCACCTGCACGACCTGCACGACCCATCGCACCGACGCGAGAGGAACACTCACCGATGAGCACCTGGCACCCTGCACGATCACGCACCCGACGCGCTGTCGCGTCGTGCGCCGGCGGACTGCTGGTCGCCGGCCTGGCGACGGCGCCCGCGACCGCCGCGCCTGTGTCCGCGACCGCCGCGCCCGCGCCCGTAGCGACGGCGACGGGCGTGACGGCGGCGCAGGACGCCGACGTCGTCGTCCGCCCCGACCCCTCCTACGCGGGCGAACCGTTCGAGGGCTGGGGGACCAGCCTCGTCTGGTTCGCCAACGCCACGGGCGACTACCCGGACGAGATCCGGGACCGGCTCGCCGACATGGTGTTCGGCGACGAGGGCCTGAACCTCAACATCGCGCGGTACAACGTGGGCGGCGGGAACGCGCCCGACGTGCCCGACTACCTGCGCGCGGGCGGCGCCGTCGACGGCTGGTGGAACGCTCCCGAGGGCACCACGCGCGAGGACGTCGACTGGTGGGACCCGGACGACCCGGACCACTGGGACCCCGACGCGGACGCGACCCAGCGCTGGTGGGTGGACCGCATCAAGGACGAGGTCACGCACTGGGAGACCTTCAGCAACTCCCCGCCGTGGTTCATGACGGAGTCCGGGTACGTCTCCGGCAACTTCGACGCGAACGAGGACCAGCTCAAGCCCGAGAGCGTCGACGACTTCGCGCAGTACATGGTGGGTGTCACCGAGCGGCTCGAGGACGCGCACGGCATCGACGTGGACACGATCGACCCGTTCAACGAGCCCAACACGGACTACTGGGGAACCCGGCTCGGCGAGGACGGCAACCCCACCGGCGGGCGGCAGGAGGGTGCCCACATGGGTCCCGAACTGCAGCAGCAGGTGATCCCGGCGCTGGCCGCGGCCCTGGACGGCTCGGGCACGGACGCCGTCATCTCGGCGATGGACGAGACCAACCCAGGCACGTTCGCGAACAACTGGAACTCCTACTCGCCCGAGGTCAAGGACCTGGTGGACCAGCTCAACGTCCACACCTATGGCACGGGCGGTCGCACCACGGTCCGGGACATCGCCAAGGGCGAGGACAAGCCCCTGTGGATGAGCGAGGTCGGCGGCAACTGGAGCTCGACCGGCCAGGACTTCGAGACCATGGAGTCGGGGCTGGGCAGCGCGCAGCACATCATCGACGACCTGCGTGAGCTCGAGCCGTCCGCCTGGGTGTTCTGGCAGCCCGTCGAGGACTACGCCAACATGGCGCCCGGCGGCGAGAGCGCCGACGGGATGAACTGGGGCGAGATCCAGATCCCGTTCGACTGCACCGCCGAGGACACCCTCGAGACCTGCCCGATCTACACGAACACGAAGTTCTGGGCGACCCAGAACTTCACGCACTACATCACCCCGGGCGACCGGCTGATCGGGGTGGACGACCGCAGCAGCACGGCGGCCGTCTCCGCCTCCGGCGACCAGGCCGCCGTCGTGCACGTCAACGACGCGACGTCCGCGCGCACGGTCGCTCTGGATCTCTCCGGCTTCGGCGAGGTGGCCGCCGCCGCCACCGTCACCCCGGTGGTCACCTCCGCCGACGGCTACCTCGTCGAGGGCGACCCGGTCGAGGTGGAGGAGGCCGACGGCGCGGCGAGCGCCACGCTGACCGTGCCTGCCGAGTCCGTCACCACCTTCGTCGTCGACGGCGTCTCCGGCGTGGCCGACGACGCCCCGCTCGTCCAGGAGGGCCACGTCTACCGGATCGACGGCGTGCAGTCCGACCGCTCGCTGGCCCCGGCCGGCGACGGGCTGCAGATCGCCACCGACGACGCCGCGGCGGACCAGCTCTGGACGCTGACGGACCTGGGCGCCCCGGAGGGCTCGGGCTCGCACCGGGCGCGGTACGCGGTGACCAACGTGGCCACCGGTGAGCAGCTCGCCGTCGACACGGACACCTCGGCCGTGCTGGTCGAGGCGTCCGCCGACCCGGCGGACGCTCCCGAGGCGGCACGCTGGATCCTGTCGACCACGGGCGACGGCACGTACACGCTGGTGAACGCGTCGTCGGGCACGTTGCTCGAGGTGGGCGGCGGCGCCACGACGGACGGCTCTCCGGTGGGGACCTACCGGGCCAACTCCGGTGCCAACCAGCGCTGGGAGATCGTGGACGAGACGCTGCTCGGCACGGAGCCGGTCGACGTCTTCACCACGCCCGGCGCGGTGCCGCTGCTGCCGGAGACGGTCACGCCCGTGTACCCGGACGGTGCGGGGGACGCGCTGCCCGTCGTCTGGGACGTCCCGGGCGACGACGCCTGGGCCGAGGCGGGCACCGTGGAGGTGACCGGCACGGTGGCGGACCCGGCCGGCGGCACGGTCGCCGCGACGGCGACCGTCACCGTCGACGTGCTCGACTCGACGCGCACGGCGTCCGCGTCGACGTACGTCGGTGGTGAGCCGGAGCTGCCCGCCACGGTGACGGCTGTGACGGCCGGCGGCGTCGACGTGGAGCGCACGGTGACGTGGCAGGAGGCGACCGACGGCGTGTACGACGAGATCGGCGTGGTCCAGCTCTCCGGGACCGCCGACGCCGGTGCGGGCGGCACGCTGCCGGCCACCGTGCGGGTGCTGGTCACCGAGCCCGGCGAGGCGAACGCCGCGACGGCCGACGGCACCACCGTGTCGGCCACGTACACCGAGCCGGGCTACCCGGCGGACCGGGTGGTCGACGGCGACCGGAGCGACAAGGGCTGGTCCAACTGGCGGTCGGGCGACAAGAACCCGACCGACACCCTCACGGTGAACCTGCCCCGGCAGCGCGACGTCACGGGCGTCGACGTGTACTTCTACGTCGACGGCTCGCACCCGAGCTGGGCGCGGAGCGTCCAGGTCGAGGCGCACGTCGACGGCGCGTGGCAGGCCGTCGGGGACCCGGTCGAGGTGACGCAGGACGGCGGGGCGCCGGTGGCCGAGGTCGCGGCGGACGTGCGCAGCGACGCCGTCCGGGTCGTGCTGACCGCCCAGGAGGCGACGCACCTGGTCGTCAGCGAGATCGAGGTCATGGCGAAGGTGCCGGGCGAGGCCACGCCGGCGTGGGAGGAGGACGCGACCTACACCGGTGGCGACGCGGTGTTCCACGACGGCTCGTACCACGTGGCGCAGTGGTGGACCCGGGATGCTCCGGGCCAGGCCGTGTGGGGCTCGTGGCAGGAGACGGTCCGCACGGCGTCGGGCGACGCCCTGTGGACACCGTCGCGCGTGTTCACCGCCGGTGACGCCGTCGTGCACGACGGCGAGACCTACGTGGCGCAGTGGTGGACCCGCAACCAGGAGCCCGGCGACGCCCACGGCCCCTGGGCCGCGAGGTAGTGCCGAACGTGCCTCGGCAGGGTTCGCCCCCCTTCCGGCGGGTGCGGCGCTAGCCTGGAACGCAGATCCCCGGACCGCGGGGCCGAGGGCGGCCGGAGGGCAGCGATGGAGGACGAGACCGTCGGGATCGTCGGCGCCGGCATCGTCGGGCTCGCGGTCGCCCGCGAGGTCCTGCGGCGGCGCCCGGGCACCCGCGTCGTCGTCCTGGAGGCCGAGGACCGCCTGGGCGCGCACCAGACGGGCCACAACTCCGGCGTCGTGCACGCCGGGATCTATTACCGGCCGGGCAGCCTCAAGGCGCGGCTCTGCGCGCGCGGCCGCGACCTGCTGCGGGAATACTGCGCCGAGCACGGGCTGCCGTACGACCGGGTCGGCAAGCTCGTCGTGGCCGTCTCCGACGGCGAGCTGGCCCGGTTCGACGCCCTGGAGCGGACCGCCCGTGAGAACGGGGTGCCCGGCCTGCGCCGCCTCGAGGGCGCGGAGATCGCCGACGTCGAGCCGCACACCGTCGGGTTCGCCGCCCTGCACTCGCCGTGGACCGCCATCACGGACTTCGTGGCCGTGTGCGCCCAGCTCGGGCGCGACGTCGAGGCCGCCGGCGGGCGGGTGCTCCTCGGTGCGCGCGTGACCGGCGTCCGGCGCGAGGGCGCCCGCGTCGTCGTCTCCTGCGGGGACGAGCGGCACACCGTGGACCGGCTCGTGGTGTGCGGCGGCCTCCAGTCCGACCGCCTCGCCGGTTTGGTCGGCGGCGGCCGCGGCCCCGCGATCGTCCCGTTCCGGGGCGACTACATGACGGTCCGCCCGGCCAAGCGCGACCTGGTGCGCGGCATGGTCTACCCCGTGCCCGACCCCCGCTACCCGTTCCTGGGCGTGCACTTCACGCGGACCGTGGGCGGGGACCTCGAGGTCGGCCCCAATGCCGTCCTGGCCCTGGACCGCGGTAGCTACCGGCGGCTCGCGGTGAGTCCTCGCGACACGGCCGCCGCGCTCGCCTGGCCCGGGTTCTGGCGCATGGCCGCCCGGCACTGGCGCACCGGCGTGCGGGAGCTGTACGGCTCGGCCGTGACGTCCGCCTACATGGCCGCCGCGCAGCGCTACGTCCCGGCGATCGGCACCGCCGACGTCATGCGCGGACGGACGGGCCTGCGCGCGCAGGCCGTCGAGCGGGACGGCACCCTGGTCGACGACTTCGTCATCGAGACGTCCGACGGCGTCACGAGCGTGCGCAACGCGCCCTCGCCCGCCGCGACGTCGAGCCTCGCGATCGCCGAGCACGTGGTCGACCACGTCTACCCGGTGTCGCGGCCCCGCCCTGATCAGCGCTGCTAACCTCCCGGTGTGATGAGCGATGCGTGAGTCGACGGTGACGATCCACGACGTCGCGCGCCACGCGGGCGTCTCCGCCGCGACGGTGTCGAACTTCTTCAACTGGCCGGACAAGCTCTCGGACCGGATGCGCTCCCGGGTCGAGACGTCGGTCACCGAGCTCGGGTTCGTGCCGAGCATGCCTGCGCGGCAGCTGCGCCGGCAGCGCAGCGGAATCGTCGGCCTCAGCGTCGTCAACGCCTCCAACCCGTTCTTCGCGGGGATCGCGACGGCGGTGGAGCAGGTCGCCGACGACGCCGGGCTGTCGGTGGTGGTCGGCTCGTCCCACGAGTCCGCCGACCGCCAGGAGAAGTTCCTGACCCTGTTCGAGCAGCTCCGGTTCGACGGCGTGGTGGTGGCGCCGTCGGACGACGAGCTGGAGCCGCTGCGCCAGCGCCGCGACCGCGGCACCCCCGTCGTCCTGGTGGATCACGAGGACCCGGACGGCCGGTTGTCCTCAGTGTCCCTGGACCACCGCGAGGGCGGGCGCATCGCCGCCGAGCACCTCGTCACCGCCGGGCGCACGCGGCTGCTGTTCGCGGGAGGTCCGGAGGGCGTGCGGCAGGTCGCCCGCCGGCTGGAGGGCTGCCGCGAGGTGGTGTCGGGCATCGCCGGCACGCGGCTCGAGGTGGCCCGGTCCGCCGACCTGGACCTCACCGACGGCGAGGAGATGGGTCGCTGGATCGCGGGCCTCGAGGCGGCCGACCGCCCCGACGCGGTGTTCGCGGGCAACGACCTGCATGCGATCGGCCTGGTGAACGCCCTGGTCGCCGGTGGTGTGCGGGTGCCGGACGACGTCGCGGTGGTCGGGTACGACGACATCCCGTTCGCGGCGCGCGCGGCCGTCCCGCTGACGACCGTCCGGCAGCCGATCGCCGAGATGGGCCGGGCCGCGGCGCGGCTGCTGCTCGACGAGATCGCCGAGCCGGGGCGCGAGCCGCGCGACGTCGTCTTCCCGCCCGAGCTCGTGGTGCGCGGCTCGGCACCCTGACCGGACCGCTGCAGGCCCCGCCCCGGCACCCCCCGGCCCCGCCCCGGCACCTAGGGGTGGGTCGGGTGCTCGTGGTCCGGGTGCGTGTCCGGCTCCACCTGGAACGTGGTGTGCTCCACGCCGAAGTGGTCGCGCACGCAGTCCTGCAGCTCGTCGAGGATGCGGCCGGCGTGCCCGTCACGGAAGCAGCCGGAGTCCACGACCACGTGCGCCGAGAGCTGCGGCAGCCCGGTCGCGATGAGCGAGGCGTGCACGTCGTGGATCTCGCGCACGTGCTCGACGCGCTGCAGGTGGACACGCACCTCGCCGAGGTCGAGCCCGGGCGGGGTGGACTCCAGCAGCACGGCGGCGGTCTCGCGCAGCAGCCGGACCGCGCGCGGCACGATGAGCGCCCCGATCACCAGGGCCGCCACGGTGTCGGCGTACTGCCAGCCGGTCGTGGTGATGACGACGGCGGCGACGATGACGGCGAGGGAGCCGAGCGCGTCGTTGAGCACCTCCAGGAACGCGGCACGCAGGTTCAGGCTCGCCGTCCGGCGCGAGGCCAGCACGGCCAGCGCGGCGACGTTGCCGAGGAGCCCGATCACGCCGAAGACCACGAGCTCGCCGCCCGGGATGTCGGGCGGGTCCTGCAGGCGTTGGACGGCCTCGACGATCACGAAGACGCCGACGGCGAGCAGCACGGCCGACTGGGCGAGGGCGGCCAGGACCTCCGCGCGCCGGTATCCCCAGGTGCGCTGCGCCGTCGGCGGCCGCTGGGAGACGCGTGCCGCGAGGAGCGCGATGCCGAGCCCGCTCGCGTCGACCAGGAGGTGCACGGTGTCGGTGAGCAGCGCGAGGCTGCCGGTCAGGACGGAACCGACCACCTGCGCCACGACGATCGACGCCGTGATGCCGAACGCCACGGCGAGGCGACCCTGGTGACCGCCTTCGGGCGGTCCGTGACTGTGGCCCATCAGTCGTCATCCTCCACGAGCTCGCCCTCCCACGCCTCGATCCCCTCGTGCACGGCGAACGCCGCGACGACGAACCCGGCCACGGGGTCGATCCAGGCCTGGCCCGTCCACCAGAAGGCGAGGAGGCCGGCGAGGGTGGCGACCGACAGCCAGACGCACACGCGGGTCTCGGCGGCGTCGGCGAGGACGAGCGGGTCGCCGAGCGCGCGACCGACGCGGTACTTCGCCGCGGCGAGCACCGGCATGATCACGAGCGAGGCGACCAGCACGCCGAGCGCGACGGGCGAGGTCTCGGGCTCGGCGCCCACGACCAGCGCGCGGACGCCCTGGGCGGTGACCCACGCCGCGAGCAGGAAGAACGTCGCGGCGACGGCGCGCAGGGTGCGGCGCTCGCGGCGCAGCTCGGCCGGGTCGGGCTCGGCCGGGTCGTGCTCGTCAGGGTGCTCGCGGCGGCTCGTCCCGGCCACGCCCACGGTGGCGCCTCGCCGCAGGCGTGCGGACAGGCGGAGCGCCACCAGCACGGCGGCGGCGGTCTCGATCCCGGAGTCGATGCCGAACCCGATGACGGAGACGAGCCCGGCCGCGACGCCCGCGCCGACGGCGACGACGCCCTCGACCACGTTGTAGGCGATGGTCAGCTGGGCCAGGTGCAGGCCGCGCCGGGTGAGCGCCGTCGTCGGCGCGGCGGTGGCGCTCATGCCACGTCCGCGGGCCGGTCGTCGGACGGCGTGCCGGTGGCGCACGTGCAGTCCGGCCCGCAGCAGTCGGGGTCGACGGCGAGGGTGAGCCGCAGGAGGTCGCCGAGCGCATGGGCCAGGTGGGGGTCGCCGAGCCGGTACTCGGTCCGGCGGCCGTCGCGTCGGGTGGCGACCAGCCCGCAGCCGCGCAGGCATGCGAGCTGGTTGGACATCACCTGGCGTGACACGCCGAGCTCGTCGGCGAGGTCGGCGGGGTAGGCCGGACCGTCGCGGAGCGCGAGGAGGATGCGCGTGCGGGTCGGGTCGCCGAGGGCGTGCCCGAGCCGGGCGAGCGCGGCGGTGTGGGTGAGTGTCACGGTCTCCATGCGGGCCACAGTACATGGCTCCCTGTATTCAGTAGCCCGTGTATCGACGAGCTACCGTCCCAGCACCTCGCAGAGCCAGTCGATCGTCGGTGCCAGGAGCTCGGCGTCGAAGCGCGGGTCCGAGTGCTCCGCCCCCTCCAGCCAGGTCACCCAGGGTTCGGCCCCGCGGGCGCGCAGCGCCTCGACGAGCAGGCGCGACTGCCCGGGCGCGACGGTGCAGTCGGCCGTGCCGTGCGCGATCGCCACGGCGGGCAGCGGCGGGGCGTCCTCGCCGCTCGCGGCGCCGTCGGCCCCCGCGGCCAGGTGCGGCAGCGGGCCGGCCAGCGCCGCGAGGTCCGGCGCGGTCCGCACGGGGGAGCCGACGTACCGCGACTCGGGCGAGTCGTCCGCGGAGTGCGACGAGGGGGCGCAGCCGATCTCCGCCGCCTGCTCGTCCATCGCGAGGAAGTCCGTCGGGCCGAACCAGTCGACGACGGCGGCCACGGGCGGCGTCGGCCCGGGCGCGTCCGGCGACGCCGAGTCCCAGGGTGCGGCCCGCCCGGACAGCGCGCCGACCACGCAGGCGATGTTCGCCCCGGCGGACTCGCCCCACAGCACGATCCGGTCCGGGTCCAGCCCGGCCTCGGCGGCGTGGCGGCGCAGGTGGCCGACGGCGGCCCGCGCGTCGTCGACGGCGGCCGGGAACGGTGCCTCGCCGGACATCCGGTAGTCGATGCTCGCGACGGCGAACCCGGCGGCGAGCAGCGGGCCGACCTTGGGGCCCACCATGTCGCGAGAGCCGTAGTACCAGCCGCCGCCATGGATGAACACGACCACCGGGGCCGGAGCGGTGGGGGCGTCGGGCAGCCACAGGTCGAGATGCTGGCTGGGGGAGCCCGCGGCGTAACCGACGTCGGCGACGGTGGGCGAGGGAACGTCGGTGGTCACGGTCCGACGCTACCGTGACGCTGCAGGTGGCGACGCAGCTCCCGGCGGGCACGGTGCAGGCGGGACTTCACGGTGCCGACGGGCACGCGCAGCGTCGCGGCGACCTCGGTGTCGGGCAGGTCGTCGACCAGCGCGAGGCGCGCCACCTGACTCTCCGCGGGGCCGAGGAGTGCCAGGGCGTCGACCAGCGCCATCCGGTCCGCGACCCCCGGGGCGTGGTCCGGCACGACGTGCCCGCCCCGCGCGGCGGCGGAGGCGGCCTGGACCAGCAGGCGGTCGTGCCGCAGGCAGCGGCGGCGCTCGTTGGCGCACAGCCGCGAGGCGACCGCCCGGAGCCACGGCCACGCGGTGGTCTCGACGTCCACGCTGGTGCGCCGTCGCCAGAGCGTGGTGAAGACGTCACCGGCGACGGCGGCGGGGTCCGCGCGCGCGACACCTCGCAGGTGGCCGGCCACGGAGCGCAGGACCTGCTCGTGATAGCGGCGGAAGAGCAGCGAGAAGGCGTGCTGGTCGTCGCCACGCACCCTCGCCCACAGCTCGCGGTCCGTCGCGTCGGCGCGCATGGCGGACCTCCTGCCAGGTGTCTCTGGGCGCCGCCCCGTGCGGCACGCACCCCAGAGTGCAGTGCGCAGCCCCGGACCGCAAGCGTTTCGCTGACCTTCCGGTAGGTCAATCGACCGTGGGAACCGGTCTCAGGGTGCCCGCACACCGTCGAGGACGACGTTCCACAGGCCGTCGAGCCGGTCGACCGGGTCGGTCGGGTCGGCCACGCGCCGCGCGAGCTCCTGCATGCCCAGGAACGTGGCGACGAGCTGCCAGGCGAGGGCGTCGACGTCGACGCCGGGCCGGACCTCGCCCGCTCCGACGGCCCGGTCGAGGCAGCGGCGCACGACCGCGATCCAGCTCGTGAAGGGGTCCGGCAGCTCGGCCGTGGGGCCCTGCCGGGTCAGCCGTACGGCAGCCCGCAGCATGACGTCGTCGCGGAACAGGCCCGCGACCTCGACGGAGAGCCGTTGCAGCGCGTCGAGGCCGGTCAGACCGTCGTCGTCGAGCGACCGCAGGATGGGTTCCCAGACGTCCGCGCCGGCCAGGGCCACCTCGGCGGCCAGCTCTGCCTTCGACGCGAAGTGGAAGTAGACCGATCCCTTGGTGAGACGCAGCCTGTCGGCAATCCGGGCGACAGAGGTCGCGGAATAGCCGTGGGCGTCGAACTCCTCGGCCGCGGTCCGCATGATCGCCGCACGCGTCGCTGCCTTCTGTCGCTGTCTTGATGTTGCGGCCACCGATGTTCCTTCGCTGCCGGCCGGTGCGGGGACGCCCGGAATGGCGGCGTTCCTCCCCGGACGGTAGCGCGATCGGAATGGTGGTCCCGCATGGCGCGCGGACCGAATCGCAGAACGCTCGGGCGGCGGTGTCGAAATGTCCGTTCGAATCGTCGCGAACCGGAATTTCACTGACCGCACAGAAGGTCAGTCAATTGCTCAGGCGGATCTCACCACGGGCGACGACCAGCCGGTCCTGCAGCACGGAGACCTCCACCGCGTCGTCGCCGGCCGTGGCGTAGACGTCCGGCCGGGGCGTGTACTCGACGAACCGGTCGATCGCCATCGAGACCCCGACGGGCGGGCGCCCCGGCCGCAGCAGGGCGGCGGCCCGCAGCGCTGTCGCGACCAGCGTGTGCCCGGACAACCGGTCCAGCGTGGGGTCGACCTGCGCCGGGTCGTCGGAGTCCCAGCCGATCCGGCCCAGCAGCCGGTCCCCGCGCTGCTGCAGCACGCTGAGCGGGGACGCGTCGTGGCGCTCGGGTGCCGTGCCCAGCGGCGGCGCGTCGCCCCGCACGAGCGGGTAGGTCTCCGGGTCGATGCACTGCACCGAGCCGTTGCCCAGCGCGATCTCCCGCGACCCCACCCGCAGCGTCAGCGACGCCTCGAAGGCATGGGTGAGGCCCCGTCGCAGGCGCCGCGTGTGCAGGTGGGCGAACGCTGTCGCCCCGAGCGCGCCGCTGTCCGGCAGTCGCGGCGGCCGACCGGTCCACCGGAACGCGACCCGGCGCAGGCTCAGGTGATGGTCCGCGGGGATGCCGAGGCACTGGCGGGCCAGGACCACGCCGACCTGGCGGACCACCTCGAGGCCCGTGAGGAACGGGACGACGCCCCCCGCCGGTGGACCCGGCCGCGCCAGCAGCCGTACCGGAAGGTGCCACGTGTCCGTGCCGGCCGCCGTCGCGCCCCCGACCTGGACGCCGTCGGACCCGCCTGCCTCGCCCGCGGGCGCGCTCACGGACGTACCTCTTCCCATGTCCCCATACATCTTGGATGTCCGGCCGGCGCGGATCGGTTCGCCTCAGGCGCCGGGACGGACCAGCCCCGTCTCATAGGCGAGCACGACCAGGGCGGCACGGTCGCGGGCGTCGAGCTTGGTGAGCAGCCGGCTCACGTACGTCCGCGCCGTCGCCGGGGAGAGGAAGAGCTCCGCGGCGATCTCGGCGTTCGTCAGGCCGCGCCCGACGGCGCCGAGCACCTCGCGCTCACGCTCCGTCAGGGCGTCGAGCTCACCGCCGCCAGCCGGTGGGGCCCCGGCCGTCACCGCCCGCATGACGCTCGCCGTCACGGCCGGTGACAGCAGCGAGTCGCCGGCGTGCACGGTGCGGACCGCGTCGCGGAGGTCCGACGGCGTCACGTCCTTGAGCAGGTAGCCCGCAGCCCCCGCGCGGATCGCCGCGAACACGTGCTCGTCCTCGTCGAACGTGGTCAGCACCAGGACCCGGACGTCCCGCAGCGCGGGATCGGCGACGATCTCGCGGGTGGCTTCGATGCCGTCCAGATGCGGCATGCGGACGTCCATGAGCACCACGTCCGGTCGTGCACGGCGCACGAGGGCGAGCCCCGTACGGCCGTCCGCCGCCTCGCCGACCACCTCGATGTCTCCGTCGCGCTCCGCGAGGGGGCGCAGCCCGGCACGCACGAGCTCCTGGTCGTCGACGAGCACGATGCGGATCACGCGTCCAGTGTGGCGGACGCCGGGCCGGGGCGCAGGGCCCCGGCCCGGCCGCGTGCGTCACGAGGCGGCCCGGCCGATCCCGTCGAGCACGGTGAGGTCGTCGTCGTCGAGCTGCAGCGCCGCCGCGGCGACGTTCTCCTCCAGGTGCCCAAGGCTCCCCGTGCCGGGGATGGCCAGGACGTGCCGACCACGGTGCAGCGTCCACGCCAGGCGGACCTGGGCGGGCGTCGCCTCATGGGCTGCGGCGACCGCCTCGACCGCGGTGCGGCCCCGGTCGTCGGCCCGCGTCGCGCCCGGGATGGCGCCCGGGACGGACGCACCGACCGAGAAGAACGGGACGAACGCGATGCCGAGCTCCCCGCACCGGTCGAGGAGGCCGTCGTCGTCACGCTCCGTCAGGCCGTACCGGTTCTGCACGCAGACGACGGGCGTGATCTCCAGCGCCTCGTCGAGCTGCTCCGGCAGGACGTTCGAGACGCCGATGTGCCGGACCAGCCCCGCGTCGCGCAGCTCGGCGAGCGCGCCGACGTGCTCCGCGATCGATCCGGGCTCGGGTGCCAGGCCCGTGCCCCAGCGCAGGTTCACCACGTCGAGCTGGTCGAGGCCGAGCTGGCGGATGTTCTCCTCGACGTGGCTGCGGAGCTGGTCGGGGCGGGTGTACGGCTCGAACGCGCCGTCCCGCGACCGGGCGGCACCGATCTTCGTGGTGATCACCAGGTCGTCCGCGTACGGCTGCAGGGCCGTGCTGATCAGCTCGTTCGCCGAGCGGGTGGGGAGGAAGTAGAAGGCGGCGGTATCGATGTGGTTCACGCCGAGCTCGACGGCGCGGCGCAGCACGGCGAGGCCGTCGGCGCGGGAACGGGGGGCCGGGGCGCCCAGCGTGCCGATGAGCCGCATCGCACCGAACCCGAGGCGGTTGACCGTGCGGTCGCCGAGGCGCCAGGTACCGGCTGCCGCCGGGTCGAGGGTGGTGGTGGTGGTCGTGGCGTTCGTCGTCATGACCGCAGCATCGAACGGCTCCCCGGGGTGCTCACAGCGATGGCAGCTTGTTGCCGACCGTGGCAGGACCTTGTCACCAGGAGCAGAATCGGAGCATGCAGACCGGTGAAGCCGTCTCGATCGTCCGCGGCGACGAGGAGCTGCTCGCGCGCACGTCGCACCTCTTCGCGACCGCTACGGAGATCGCGTGCGCGGCGAACGGCCTCGGGACCTGGATGCTCACGCACGCTTCCGAGGACCTGGACGCCCTCGCTCGCGCCCGGCGGGGCCACGTCCGCGTCCGGAAGGTCTACCGGCCGGGAGTGCTCATCGACCCGGTGTCGGCCCAGGGCCTCCGGCGCGTGCGTGACCGGCACGGGGCCGAGATCCGCATCACCACCGACGAGCTCAACGAGACGATCCTGTTCGACCGCCGGTTGGCAATCCTGGCCGGGGACCTGAGCGGGGGGCGACGCAGCTACAGCGTGATCACCCAGTCGGAGGCGGTGCAGGGAATCACCTCCCTCTACGAGGCGGTCTGGCGCTCGGCCACCGATCTCGACGTCTACGACGCGGGGATCGCCGAGATCCGCGAGCTCGCCCCCCGGGTGCTGGACCTCCTCGGACAGGGGGTCAAGGACGAGGTCGCCGCCCGTCGGCTCGGTCTCGGCGTGCGCACCTACCGGCGCCGGGTCGCCGAGCTGATGGATGCTCTCGGAGCCGATTCCCGTTTCCAGGCCGGTGTCCGCGCCCGGGAGCTCGGCCTCGTCTGAGTCGAGCAGCGCTCGCAACCAGTCGTCCACGCGGTCGACAACGCCGCGCTGCCCCTGCTCGTGCTGCTCACCGGGACGTCCGGCCCCGCCGACTGAGGGCGTCGGGACGGTGGCCCACCGCGGCGCACGCGGGCACGCAGCGGCCTAGCCCTCCAGGCGGGCGGGGAGCTCTGCCAGCACCCGGAACCCGCCCGTCGGCGTGTCGCCGGCGCTGAAGGTGCCGCCGAGGAGCGCAGCCCGCTCGGCCATCCCGGCGATCCCTGCGCCGGTGCTCTGCCCGGTCCCGGCCGCCGCGCCCGAGCCCGTGCCGTCGTCGGACACCGTGATCCGCAAGCGCCCGTCGCTGACGACGAGCCGTACGTGCGCCGACCGCGCCCCGGAGTGCCGCAGCACGTTCGTCAGCGCCTCCTGCACGATCCGGTAGGCGGCGGCGTCCACGGTGGCGTCGATCGAACCGGCGGGGACCTCGACGCGCGTCGACACGGCCAGGCCGCTCGCCCGCGCCGGTTCCACGAGCGCGGCCAGCCCCGCCGGCCCGGTCGCCGCGGGCAGCATGTCCCGGTGGTGGGTGCCGGGCCGTTCGTCGCGCTCGCCGCCGGGCCCGCCGCCCGGCCGCAGCGGTCGCCGCAGGACCTTCACGGTGGCACGGAGCTCGTGCAGGGTGCCGGACGTCGCCTCGCGGACGTGCCGCAACGCCGTCCGGGTGGCGTCGTCGTCGCGCCCCACGGCCTCGGTGGCGACGCTCGTGTGCAGGGCGACGACGGACAGGTTGTGCCCGACGACGTCGTGCAGGTCGCGGGCGATGCGCATGCGCTCGGCCTGGAGGCGCTGGTCCGCGGCGCGTGCCTGCTCGGCCGCCGTCAGTGCGCGCACCACCTCGGTGTGCCCGCGGGCCACCCGAGCCAGTCGCACCGCGACGCCCAGTGCGATGGCCGCGGCCACCAGCGCGACGTTGGTGACGAGATCGTAGACCGTCAGGTGGGCCGACGGGTCGTCGTCCGTGACGCGGAAGTAGGTGGCCACCACGATGAGGACCGCGCCTGCACCCACCGCAGAGCGGGTGCGGTCCAGCTCCGCCGCGGAGTACAGGGCGGCCACGGCGGGCAGGGCCATCCCGATGGGGGCGAGTCCGAGCGCGTAGTACGCGAAGATCGCCACCACCGTCGCCACGAGCAGCACCACGGGTGCCCGACGGCGCAGCAGCACCAGCGCTCCGAACCCGGCGGCGAAGAGGTACGCGGCCGCGCCGTGCGGGTCGAGCCCGCCCGACCCCCCGTCCGCCGCGGCGGCGTCGGCCGCGATCATGACGGCGATCACCAGGGCCATCGTGAGCCCGAGCACGACGTCGGGCACCCACGGGGACGGCGTCGCGGTGCGGGCACCGGCGTCGTCGTCGACTGCGGGGGCGGTCCTGGGCACGAGCCCCAGCGTAGGTCCGCCGGGCGGCGCTCGCCCTTCCCTGAGCGCCCGCTCAGGGACGGTCGGGGTCTGGTGTCGCCCCGGGGCGACACCAGGTGACGCTCCCGGGCCGATGTGGGCGGCCGGGTCCGCCAGCGAACGTGGGTGGCATGACAGCACAGCACCCTTCCCCGCACCCCTCGCACCCCTCGTCCGAGCCCGAGCCCGAGCCCGGGCGGCCCGACGGCATCCGCTGGCCGCTGGTCGCCGGACTGGCCGCGATGGCGCTGCTGTGGCCGCTCACCGGGCTCACCGGGGTCGGCGGCAGCGGACCCGGCCGCGCGTTCGCCATCATCGGCATCACCGCCGTCGTGTGGATCGGCGTGGTCGGGTTCGGCCGCGTCGCGCGGCCCGTGCTCACCCTGACCCTCACGGGACTCGCCTTCGGGATCGTCGCGACGGCCACGTCGATGCTCTTCGGCGGCCCCGGCCTGCTCGGTGACGGCGCGGCGGCGTGGACGGTGGTGCCCGCGCTCGCGATGGACACCTTCTGGGGGTTCGTCGCCGGGCTGCTGGCGCTCGCGGTGCAGCGCGCCCGGGCGGGGGCGGGCCGATGACCACCCGACCCTGTGGGTGCACGACACGCCGCAACGTCGCCCGGCTTCACGGCGTGTCGTACACCCACAGCGTCGGTGAGCGAGGGCACCGCCGCACCGTCGTCGGGGGCGCTGCCGGCGTCGTGGCCCTCGTGCTGCTCGCCGCCGGGTGCGGTGCGATCCCCGGTTCCGTGACCTCCGTGGACGACGTCTCGTTCGACCAGGAGCTCGCGATCCCGCCGCTCGCGGAGTCCGAGGTGATCGACGGCGTCCGGACGTTCTCGTTGACCGCGCAGGAGGGCACGACGTCGTTCGCCCCCGCCGTCGAGCCCGGTACCGAGACCGAGACGTGGGGGTTCGACGGGGCGTACCTGGGACCGACGCTGCGCGCCGAGCGTGGCGAGCGGGTCGCCGTCGACGTCGCCAACGACCTCGACGAGGCCACCAGCGTGCACTGGCACGGCATGCACCTGCCGCCGTCAATGGACGGTGGCCCGCACCAGGAGGTCGAGCCCGGAGGCACCTGGCACCCCACCTGGGAGATCGACCAGCCCGGCGCCACGCTCTGGTACCACCCGCACCCGCACGGCGCGACCGAGGAGCACGTCTACCGCGGGCTGGCCGGGATGTTCATCCTCGACGACGACGCGACGCGCGCCGCCGACCTGCCGTCCGCGTACGGCGTCGACGACCTGCCGGTGATCGTCCAGGACAAGGTGTTAGACGACGCGGGGCAGCTCGACCTGACCGACGACGGCGCAGAGCCCGGCACGCTCGGCGGCGTGGTGATGGCGAACGGCACCGTCGGTGCCTTCCATGAGGTGACGACCGAGCGGGTGCGCCTGCGGCTGCTCAACGGGTCGACGGCGCGGACCTACACGTTCGGGTTCCCCGACCGGTCGTTCGACCTCGTGGCCAGCGACGGCGGCCTGCTGGAGGCGCCGCTGGAGCTGGACCACGTGCGGCTCGCGCCCGGTGAGCGGGCCGAGATCGTCGTGCAGCTGGCGGCGGGCGAGACGACTCGCCTGGCCTCCACCGAGGCGGACCTCGGGAGCGTGGCCGCGCCGTTCGCGATGGGCGGCAACGACGCGTTCGACGTCCTCGAGCTCCGGGCCGCCGACGACCTCGCGCCGTCGCCCGAGCCCGCGTGGGGGCCGTCGCAGCACGCGGAGGCGGACGCCCTCGACCCTGACGAGGCGACCGTGACCCGCACCTTCGAGCTCGACGAGCGGCGGATCAACGGCGAGCTGATGGACATGAGCCGCATCGACGAGGTCGCGACCGTCGGCGACACCGAGATCTGGGAGGTCCGCAGCACCGTGCCGATGCCGCACAGCTTCCACGTCCATGACGTGCAGTTCCGCGTGCTGTCGATCGACGGCGACGAGCCCCCGCCCGAGCTCGCCGGCCCGAAGGACACCGTGTACCTGGAACCGCGGCGCACCTACCGGCTGCTGATGCGGTTCCAGGACTACACCGACGACGCGGTGCCGTACATGTACCACTGCCACATGCTGCGGCACGAGGACGAGGGGATGATGGGCCAGTTCCTCGTCGTGGAGCCCGGCTCGGAGGCGACGCCCGGTCCCCTCCGTGGCAGCCACTGACCCCTCCCACCCCTCCGCTGTGGGTGCACGACACGCCGCCACGCAGTTCGGGTCGGTGGCGTGTCGTGCACCCACAGCGCGACTGGGGTAGCCGGCGGCGCGTGGCATCATCGCCGCGTGCCCCGACTGAGCAGACCCGAACTCGACCTCGTGGCGCTCGCCGCCACGCCGCAGCCCGACCTCGACGTCCCTGTCGTCGGGGCACGGCTGAGACCGTGGGACGTCGGTGACGCGCCGGCCGTCCGCCAGGTGTATGCCGACCCGGCCGTCCGGCACTGGCACTGCCGCACCCTGGACACCGACGCCGAGGCGCGCGAGCTGATCGAGAGGTGGCGGTCCGCCTGGCCCGGCAACCGCATCGAGTGGGCCGTGGTCGACGCCGACGACGATCTCCTGGGCCGGGTCGCGATCAAGACGACCGACCCCGACGGCGTGGCCGACCTCGGGTACTGGACCGTGCCGCGCGCGCGAGGCCGCGGCATCACGCCGGCGGCCGTCGAGGTGGCCTCCACCTGGGCGTTCGACGTCGGCTACCACCGGCTGCAGCTCGCGCACTCGACGCAGAACTCGGCATCGTGCCGTGCGGCGACCAAGGCCGGCTTCCACGCCGAGGCGACCCTGCGCGAGTCGGTGCTGCACGCCGACGGGTGGCACGACATGCACCAGCACGCGCGGTTCGCCTAGGCGCGGCGTCCCCTCCCGACGCTGTGGGTGCACGACACGCCGTTGGCTCGATGGCCAGTACGGCGTGTCGTGCACCCACAGCCGGGGGGATGGGGTGTGTCGTGACTGAGCGTCAGCCCAGCGGGCGGATCCGCACGTCGGTGAACGACACGACGTCCGGCGCGGAGCCGTGCGCCTGCAGGCCCACGTATCCGCTCAGTCCACGGCTGCTGGAGTCGGGGTCGTTCGGCCGCCCCGGGAAGGGCAGGCCGGGCAGGTTCTCGAACTCGTTGATGACGACGCCGTTGCGGATCACCGTGTACTGCTGGCCGACGACGCGGATCTCGAGGTCGTTCCACGTCCCCTTCGGCGTGGGCATGGCCTGGGCGAGGTCCAGGTCGGCGAAGCCGTAGATCGACCCGGTCTTGCGGGGGTCGTTGGAGCCGGTCTCGGGCGAGTCGTTGACCTGGATCTCGTGACCGCAGTTGACCGCGATCCATGACAGGTTGCCGGTCTCGCTGCCGTTGAACGTCGTCGGGCATCCCTCGACCGGCTCCCACAGCTCGGGGAACCGCACCTGCACACCGCTGTTCCCGCGCAGTAGGGCTCGAGGGCGTCATCCTCGACCCTGTCTACGAGGGCAAGTCCATGGCGGGTCTGTTCGAGCTCGTCCGCCGCGGCGACATCCCGCGCGACTCGAACGTCCTCTACGCGCACCTGGGCGGGCAGCCGGCCCTCAACGCGTACAGCGGGCGCTACCACTGACCGTCAGGACGACGCCTGCTCGGTGTGCGCGCCGAGACCGTCCGAGATCTCCGGAGGAGCGGCGTGGATCTTCTCGGCGACCCGGTCGAGAAGTGCGGGGATCTCCACCTCCGGTGCGGGTTCCGCGTCTACCGGAACCGAGGTGCCGACCAGCACGAGGGCGCCGTCCACGATGGTCATGACGATCGTGACGCGGCGTGCGTCCGCACCCGAGGGCCCGGACTCGACGGTGGTGAACCCGGCATAGCCGTGCACGCCGGCAGAGGGGTCGCGGTCGCCGTACTCGTCCCACGGAAAGGTGAGGTCGTCGCGGGGCTCCTCGCGGGGGCGGTCGCCGACGGCTCGGAACCCGCTGATCTCGTGTCCGTCCCGGGCGTGGGAGTCCTCCTGGAGCATCGACCAGTAGAGGTCCCCGACCGTCAGGGTGGAGTACGGCCAGGTGTCGGCCGCCATCACGCTGGTGACGACCCCCGTACCCGCCACGCTGACCCCGGACGTGGTGAGCTCGCCGTCGTGCAGGCCGACGTCGATCGCGTCCCGCAGGCTCCAGGAGTCCAGGTGCCGCAGCGGGGGCACCCGCGACGGCAACGGCACGACGTCGTTCGGCGGTCGTGGTGTGCCGTCTCGAGGGTCGCGGCTCCACGGCCCGAGCCACTCGCGATCCACTGGGATCTCCGACGCCGCAGCCTCCGGGAAGTCAGCCACGGTGAGGGCCCAAGAGTTCGGGTCCCACGCGAGGAGCTTCGCCTCCCGGTGGCGGTGCCAGGCCGCGCTGACGCCCGGTCCCACCTGCAGGGCGGCGATCAACGCCAGCACGACGAGAACCACCGTCGCAGGCATGGCATAGTGCACGTACTGCGGGCTCCACGCCGTTGTCCAGAACTTCTTCAAGGTCTTCACGGGGCTTCTCCGAGGTGTCGGTCGAGCTGGGATGCGGTGGCGTAGTTGTCTCCGAACACCTTGCGCATGGTCCTGGACTCGGGACGGATGCGGACCGTGGCGTCGGCGATCTCCTGCTCGGAGGCGCCCTGCTCGGTGAGCTCGTCGGTCATCGAGTCCAGGAACCTCCCGACCGTCCGCTCGCGCAGGTCCGGCTCCGCGGCAAGGACCGCCTCGCGCGCCGGACCGACATGGTCCGTGAACAGCGACGGCAGCAGGGCTCCGCTGCCGGCGACGGCCGCCGACACCGCGGGTCGGGCGCCGATCGTGCCGATCCCCACTGCCGTGGAGAAGAACCTCGCCGTCTCGTGCTCCTGGGCTTCCCGGTGCCGGGCGACGGTGATGGTGTCCGACTCGGTGGCTCCGGCGACGACCGACACGTCCCCGACCGCGGCGGCCGCGATCGCGTCAGGGTCGCCGTCGCCGAGGCCTTCACTCGTCGCCTCGACGGCCATCTGGTCGATGTACTGGTCCGTCGAGCCCAGCCAGTACCCGGCGGTGGTGTCGCTCCTCGACGTCGCGCCGATCACCGCGCACAACGCGGCCGGCTCCAGGCGCGGCTGGATCGAGTCGGACCAGGTCGAGGAACCTTCGGTGGTCTCGCCCAGAGGCACCCGGCCGAGGACTCCGACCTCGGACGGGTCCGCGGTTGCCCGCACGTTGTCGTCGAACGAGACGAAGTACGGCTCGTACGCCGCCGCGAGGTGGCGGCTCGCCTCGTCGGACGCCGTCGTGGGGGACGTGAGGAGCCCTCGTCCCGTGACCATCGCCGTCGTCACGTGCGAGGCCAGCAGCGCGGCCTGCCGCTGGTGCGTGACCGAGGAGTCGTCCTGGGTCCCGCCGGCGACCGCCGCCGCGAAGAGTCCGGTGATCGCGGTGCCGCCGTCGGGCCAGCCGTCGAGCGGGGCCTGGCCGAACCAGGCGTCCACCCGCTGGGCGAGCTCCTCCTCGCCGCCCCGGGAGAAGTACTGCAGCGCCTCCTCGGGACGGCTCGCGAGGCCGCCCGCGATCACCTCGCTCATCGGTGCCGCGTCCGCGATCTCGACGTCCGTGGCACCGAGGCGGCCGCGGCGGTCGGTCCAGGCGTCCGCAGCGCCGACGAACGTGGCGTGCGGCATCGCGGGAGCCAGCAGGAGTGCTGCGAGCCGTGACTGCTCGTCGAGCCCGAACGGGCTCTCGGTGAGGCCGTCGACGACGGCACGGCCGAACCGCTGCTGCTCCGGGTCGGTGGCGCTCGCGGCCCACGCGACGGCTCCGGTCCGCAGCGCCGACGCCAGCTCGGAGTCCTGCACCTTGCTGCCGAGGGCGAAGTACAGCACGGCCGGGTCCACCGTCCGCCAGAACGCCGCCCACAGGCCGGGGTCGTCGCCGGCCGCGACGAGCGCGTCCACCAGGTCCTGGCGGGCCGCTGCCCGCTCCGCCCGGCCGCTGCTCACCGCCGCCGTGTGCACCAACCCGGCGAGCGCGGTGCCCTGCTGCCACGACGGACCGAACGTGGACAGGTCCGCCCCTGCCGACGCCGCGAGCCGCACGGTCTCGACACCGGTGAGGCCCGCGAGCGCCGAGGCCGCTCGGCCGGAGTCGGCCTGCTTGCCGTCCCGAGCCAGGCGCCAGGCGTTCTCCGCAGCGGCGATCTCGCTCCTGGCTGCGGCCGCCCGCTCCTTGGCGTCCCAGGCCATCCGGACCGCATCCGGCTGCCGGGGGTCCGCCGGGTCGGCACCGATGCGCCAGGCGGTGGCCTCGTCCGACTCCGCGTCGTCCAGCTGCCGGCGGGCCGCGTCGCGGCGGGAGACGGCTCGCAGCGCGGCGTCCTGCCGGTCGGCCAGGTCCACGGCATGGACGGTGAGCGTCGAGGACGCGGCGGACAGCACGTCGCGGCACAGCCGCGCCTCCGCCTGCAGGGCCGCCAGCACGGAGCGCGCCTCGTCCACCGCGCCGGAACGCTGGCCGCCCAGCGCTCCGTCGACGCGTCCCAGCCCGACGCAGGTCTCGGACAACGCGGCGCCGGCACGGGCGAGAGAGCCGGCCAGGTGCTCCAGCCGTCCCGGCGACCCGGTCAGCGCCGTGAACTCGACGTCACGCATCAGACCGCCCGGTCCCTGAGCGGACCACCGGTCCCGCCCCCGGCGGACCCACCGCCAGACACAGCCAGCACCGCGCGGGCGAGGCCCTCGGCCGTGGTGCCGTCGGCGGCCCCGTACAGCTCGGAGGCCCGGCGCAGACCACCCGCAAGCTGCTCGAGCGTCGACACCAGGGCGCGGTGCGCGGGGGCCCAGGCGGCGAGGAGGTCCTCGATGGCGGCCGTGAGCGTGGGCTCGCCGGAAGCCCGCGCCGCGTCGACCGCACTCACGTGTACCGAGGGGAGCCCGGCGAGCAGTGCTGCGGTGTCACCGGCACGCAGCCCGGCCGCGGCGAGCTCCGCGGTGTCGATGTCGATGTGCGCCATGTCACCGGACCGTAGCGAGGCCGCACCACCCTCTGCCGGCGCCGTCCACAGCCCTGTGGACAACCGGCCTGGTCGCCGCGACGGTCAGTCCCACCACAGGCGGTACCAGTGCTCTTCGTCACGGCCCGACCCGGAGGGGTCACGCAGCCCCCAGCCGCGCCAGGGGGAGACCTCGTGCGGCGGGACGGCGGCGTCGTCGACCCCGAGCCCGACCACGTACCGGTAGAGCTCGTCGCACTGGCACCCGGGGCAGTGGTGCTCGCCCACCGCGAACTCGTGGTCGCAGCGCACCAGCACGCCCTCGACCGTCACACGCTCGTCGCACCGGCCGGGACCCACCACGTAGCCGTGCGCCCGTAGCCGGTCCGGGTGCTCGACGACGGCACGCAGCACGGCGCCGATGGTCGGCCCGTCGTTCTGCCGTTCCGTGGCGAGATACTCGGTCGGGAGGCGTTCCAGCAGGTCAGCGGCGACGTCGGCGTCCACGTCGACGAACCGGTAGAACGACGACGCACCCAGGACATCGGGCAGCAGCACCGGCTCGAGCACCCGGTGCATGCCGGCCCGGAGCATCCAGCCGTGCCGGTCGTCGCACCAGAAGTGCGTCGCGGCCTCGGTCGCGGCCATCCGCTCCTCGAGCTGCCACGCCGTGGTCAGGTCGACGAGCTCGGGCGACGTGAACCGCCGGCGGGGCAGCTCGGGCGGGACGGCAGGTGCGGGCACGGGATCCTCCACGGGTCGGCTGGGCGACGGACGACCGTCACTCTGCCGCCCGGTCGCGACCCGCCGTCGTGCGGGGACCGGAGCCTGTGGAAACCTAGGGACGGTGGTTGCCCGTGGCGCGTTGCGCCACGGGAGAACGACCGTGACAACGAGCCCAGGAAGGCGCATCCTCGACACTGATGAGCGACACCACCACGCGGCCCGAGCCGCGCACGTACCCGCAGACCCCGACCGCCGAGCCGGTCAGCGACGAGCTCCTGGTGGTCCACCTCAAGCGTGACGGCCAGATCCGGCCCGAGTACTTCCGACCGCCGGAGTTGGTGCGTCACGACGTCGCCGACGGTGTCCTGGCCGTCACCCTCGCCGCGGACGGCGACGTCCCCGAGCGCACCCGCCACTTCCCTCTCGCGGAGATCGCGGAGTACGTCCTGGAGGCCCCCAGCGCGGCCTACGAGGAGGCGTTCGACGCCTGGACGCAGACCAAGTTCGGCGTCGACGCCGAGACCTACCGCTCCATGCGGGACACCTCCAAGGGCGTGACGATGGCCGAGAACATGCGCCGCCAGATCGCCGAGGGCCTGGGCGTGGACCCCGACGCGGTGCACTTCGGCGGGTCCTTCACCATCGACGACGACGAGGACTGGGAAGGCTCGCCCGACGACGAGTAGCGATGAGTTCCCGCCGGCCGGCCCGTCTACCCGGGCATGGCTACCGAGACCCGCACCCTGGACGTGCCCGGCGCCGTCCTGACCTACGACCTCCACGTCCCGGACCGTGACGGCGGCTGCCCGCCGTTGTTCGTGCTCGGCAGCCCGATGGAGGCCGACGGCTTCTCCCAGCTCGTCGCCGAGATCGGCGACCGGACGGTGCTGACGTACGACCCGCGGGGCACGGCCCGCTCCACCCTCGAGCCCGACGGCGGCGTGCGGGTCGAGGACCACGCGGCCGACCTGCACGCCGTGGCGCAGGCGGCCGCCGTCGGGCCGCTCGACGTCCTCGGGTCCTCCGGCGGGGGTGTCACCGGACTCGCCTGGGCCGCCGCACACCCCGACGACGTGCGGTGCCTCGTGGCGCACGAACCACCACTGACCGCGCTGCTCGAGGACCGCGACATCGCGGTGCGGGCCCAGGCGGACATCGTGCGGACCTACGACGAGTCGGGTTTCGGGCCGGCGATGGCGAAGTTCGTCCGCCTGGTGTTCGCCACGGAGCCGCTCACGGAGGCGTTCCTCGACCAGCCCGACCCGGGCCCCGCCCGGTACGGGATGCCGGCCGAGGACGACGGGCGCCGCGACGACCTCCTCCTGGGCAAGATGCTGACCACGATGCCGCTGTGGGAGCCTCCGCTCGACGAGATCCGCGCGCTCGTCCGCGGCGGGCACCTGCGCGTCCTGCCCGCGATCGGCGCCGCGTCCCCGCCAGGTGCGCTCGCCTCCCGCGGTGCCACCGCGCTCGCCGCGGCCCTCGGTTCGGGGCCGGTGGTCTTCCCGGGCGACCACGGCGGCTTCGCCAAGAACGAGTGGTCGCCGGACAACGACCCCGGCGCCTTCTGGGTGCGGCTGCGCGAGGTCCTCGCCTGCTGAGCTCACACCTTGCGGGCCTGCACGACCGCCACCGGGAGGCGCCACATCCGTTCACGGTGCACCACCCCCGCACCGTTCAGCCCGGCGCCAGACAGCAGCCGCACGACGCCGCCACGATCCTCGGCGTCCGGACCGACGTCGCGCAGCTCCTCGCGCAGCGGACCGCCCGGTCCGTCGTGCTGCGAGGCCCGGTGCGGGACGCCGTGCCCGTGGATGCCGTCGAAGTCGGCGATCGTCACCCGGCCCCCGGGCCGCAGCACGCGCACCAGCTCGGTCGCCATGGTCTCCTTCTGCTCCTGCGGCACGTGGTGCAGCGCGAGGGAGGAGACCACGTGGTCCAGGCTCGCGTCGCCGGCCGGCAACCGGTCGGCGAAACCGCGCACGAGCGTGATGCCGACGCCGCGCCGTCGGGCCGTGCGGGCGGCGCGGCGCAGCGCCTCCAGGTCCGGGTCGAGCGCGACCACCCGCGCACCGGGCATCGTCCCGAGGACGGCGAGCGACAGCCCACCCGTCCCGCACCCGACGTCCAGCACCCGCTCGCCGTCGGCCACCCCGGCGAGGGCCGCGACGCGCCGGTAGAACCGCCCGAAGCCGAGCAGCCGGCCGAGCGGGTCGTACAGCGGCAGCAGCACCCGGTTGCCGGTGGCGGGAAGATACTCCCGCTGCTCCTCGCCCGGCGGGGTCTCGTCGATCACCTGCACGTCCGGTGTCACGCGCTGAGCCATGTGCCCGATCCTTCCTGTGAGAGTCTGGGTCGGACCTCACTCTGCGGCCCCCGGCGGCGGACGGACAGGACGGAAGTGGGCCAGGATGGGACCTTCTTCGGGTGTCGTGCGGCTGCGGACCGTGCGCGCAGACGGCACCCCCGTCTACCGGTACGAGGACCGTCTCGGCACGCCCGCCGTCTCGGTGCACGAGCTCGACTCGGAGCGCGGCCCCGTCGACCGCCACGTCGAGGCCGCCCGGCCGCACGCGCACGACTTCCTCACCCTGGTCCACGTCGAGCGTGGCGCCGGCTCGCTGCGCGTCGACACGGCCGACGTCGCGCTGGAGGCGGGCGACGTCCTGGCCATCGGCCCCGGCCGGGTGCTCGACGTCGGCGGCGTGCAGGGCCGCGCGTGGGCGACGCTCTTCCTGCCCGACGCGGTGCCCGCGCTCGCGGGCGTCTCGCCGCTCACCTGGGGCCGCCACCCGTTGTTGGCGCCGTTCGTGCCCGACGGCGGCACCGACGTCCGGACGGTCGCGCCCGGCGACCGCTCGCGGTGGGCCACCTGGTTCGCCGAGCTGCAGGACGAGGCGCGGGCGCCGGAGCGGGTCGGGGCGGGTGCGGCCGTCTCGGCGGTGCTCGCCCAGATGCTCGTGGGGCTCGCGCGCCTGACCGGTGGGGCGACGTCGGGCGGGGCGGGTGGCGATGCCCTGGTGGACCGGGTGCTCGCCGCGATCGAGGGCGGCTTCCGCGGCCCGATCGGTACCGGCGACGTGGCCCGTGCCCTCGGCTACACGCCCGGCCACCTGACCACGGTGGTGCGCGAGCGGACCGGCCGCACGGTAGGGGAGTGGATCACCGAGCGGCGGCTGAGCGAGGCTCGCCGGCTGCTGGCCGAGACCGACCTGCCGGTGGCCGCCGTCGCGCAGCGCACCGGCCACCGGGACGCCGGTTACCTCGCCCGGCGCTTCAAGGAGCGGTACGGCACGACGCCGGTCCGGTGGCGGCGCGCCGGACGGGCGTCCGACACACCCGCGTGACACACGTGCGAGATCATGGCGCACGGACCCGCCGCACAGAACCTGCCGCACAGAAGAGGAAGGTGGCCCGAGCACATGACCTCGATCGTGGTCGTCGGCTCCGTCAACGCCGACCTCGTCGCCCGCGTCCCCACCCACCCCGCGCCTGGCGAGACGGTGCTCGCCGACAGCATGACCGTGCTGCCCGGCGGCAAGGGCGCCAACCAGGCCGTGGTCGGGGCACGCCTCGGCGGTGACGTGGCGCTCGTCGGCGCCGTCGGGACCGACGCCTTCGCCGCTGCCGCGCTCCCCGGCCTGCGTCGCGCGGGGGTGGACCTCACCGCCGTCGCGACGGTCCCCGGCCCCACGGGCGTCGCCATGGTCTCGGTGGATGACGACGGCGAGAACGTCATCGTCGTCGTCCCCGGTGCGAACGGGTCGGTCGACGCGGCCGCCGTGGAGCGGCACGCCGAGCTCGTGGCGGGCGCCGCCGTCGTCGTCGTCCAGGGCGAGATCCCCACCACTGGCACCGAGGCCGCGGCCCGGGCCGCGACGGGCCGCGTGCTGCTGAACCTCGCGCCCGTCGTGCCGGTGGTGCGCGAAGTGCTGGCGCTCGCCGACCCGCTCGTCGTCAACGCGGGCGAGGCCTGGCGGCTGCTCACCGAGGCCGACCGGCCCGTCCCCGAGGACGAACCGTTCGCCGTGGTCGAGGAGCTGCTCGACCTCGGCCCACGATCGGTGGTCCTCACCCTCGGCGGCGCGGGCGCTGTGGTCCTCGTGGGGTCCGACGACGGCGGCCCGGTGGTCGTGCCGTCGCCCCTGGTGGACGTCGTGGACACCACGGGTGCCGGTGACGCGTTCGTCGGCGCGCTGGCCTGGCGGCTCGCCGAGGGTGACGGCCTGGTGGACGCCGTGCGCACGGCGGTGCGGGTCGGGGCGTTCTCCGTGACCACCCCCGGCGCGCAGCCGTCGTTCCCGATCGGCGACGACGAGCTACCGGCCGCGCACCGGTAGCTCGTCGGGTCAGCGCCGCGCGACGTAGTAGGCGTTGATGAAGTCGCCCGGCACGGACTCGACCCGGACGTTCGTGAATCCGGCGTCGGCCAGCATGCGCAGCGCCGTCTGCCGGCCCCACGCGGTACCCAGACCGTCGCCGCCCTCGGCGAGCGACACCGTCATGCAGTGCATGGTCGAGACCGTGTACAGGTACGGCGCCCACGGGATCGCGGTGTTGTCGTCCAGCTCGCTGGAGGCGTCGATGTCGACCACGAGGAACACGCCGTCCGGATCGAGGTGCTCGGCGACCTGGCCCAGCACGTGGGCGGGGTGCGCCTGGTCGTGGACGGCGTCGAACGCCGTGACGGCGCCGAACGATCCGGTGCCACCCAGGTCGGCCACGTCGCGCACCTCGAAGTGCACGTTGCCGAGCCCCAGGGCATCGGCCTCCTCGCGGGCCACGGCGATCGTCTCCGGCCGGAAGTCGTAGCCGTGGAAGTCGCTGTCGGGGAACGCGCTCGCCAGCAGGTTCATGGCGTGGCCCTGCCCGCAGCCGATGTCCGCGACGCGGATGCCGGCCCGCAGCCGCTCGGCGAGCCCGTCGACCATCGGGACGACGTGGCTCAGCAGGGCGGCGTCGTGGTTCTGGGCGCTCTGCTCGGCCATCAGCTCGTGGAACCGGCCGAACGCCTCGTACCCGACGCCGCCGCCGTCGGTGAAGCAGCGCACGATCGGGTCCTCGACCTGCGCCAGCATCGGGATGAACTGGAGCTGGGACGCCAGGTTGTTCACGCCGGCCGCCCGGGTGAGCACCGCGGCGTGGTTCGCCGGGAGCCGGTAGGTGCCGTGGTCGTGGACCACGATGCCCGCGACGGTCATCGCGCCGAGCCACTCGCTCACGTAGCGCTCGTGCAGGCCCGCTGCCGCCGCGATCTCGTGGCTGGTGGACGGCGGCAGACCGGCCACGGTGTCGAAGAGCCCGGTGCGGTGCCCGATGCTGATCATCAGGGCCGTCGCTCCCCGGCTCAGGGTCGCGAACAGCTCGCCGGCGAAGGCCTCGACCCCCGCCGGGTCCGGCTGCTCGGTCACGGTCGGCTCGGTCCCGGTCGGCTCGGTCGCGTCGGGCGATGTCTGGGTGGTGTCGGTGCCGTGAGTGGTGCTGTCGGTGGTGGTCATGGTGCCTCCTCGTCGGATGCTCCCGACGCTAGGGACGGCGAGCACCTGGCCACATCGGCAGAATCATGCAGACCGGCCCGGATGTGCAGCGGTCAGACGACACCGTGGTCACGAGCCCACGCCACGGCCGCCGTGCGTGAGGAGACGCCGAGCTTGAGGTAGGTGTTGGCCAGGTGCCGGGCGACCGTGCGCTCGCTGATGTGCAGGTGGGCACCGACGTCCCGGTTGGTGCCGCCCTCGGCCACGACGGCGAGGACCTCCGTCTCCCGCGGTGAGAGCTCCTCGGGAGCGCGCCGCCGGCGTCGCTGCGCCACGAGGTGCTGCAGCTCGCGCCCCGCACCCAGCTCGGCGAACGTGGTGGCCGCCAGCTCGTACTCCTCGCGCGCGGTGTCACCGTCGCCCAGGGCCTCCAGGGACCGCGCGATCTCCACGCGCGTCCGCGCCACCTCCCTCGGGGCGTCGATCTGCTGCCACCGGTCCCGCGCCTCCCGCAGGACCGGCAGCGCGGCCGGGTGGTGACCGTGGGCGGCCTGGACGGAGCCTCTCCACCGGCAGGCCTCGGCCTGCCAGCCCGGGCTGCCGTGGTGGTCGGCGATGTCGTTCAGCTCGTCCACCAGGGCGTCGAGGCGACCGCGGTCGTCCTGGCAGAGCGCCACCTCGATCCGCGCGGCGAGCAGCGGGGCCCGGTCCAGCGGGGCTCGGACGCCTGCCAGCGCCGCGTCGAGGGACGCCGCGGCCGTGGCGGTGCTTCCTCGCTCGAGGTGGAGCAGGGCCGACCCGGGCAGGGGTTCGCGACCGAGGGCGCGCGCGGCCCGGTAGGCCGTCTCCGCGAGGTCGAGCTCACCGCGGAGACGGTGCAGCTCGCCGCACCGGTAGTTCGCCTCGCCGGCCGCGACGACGTCGATGTCGGCCAGGTCGGCGGCAGCCTCCTCCGCCTCCCGCAGCGCGCGGGGCCAGTCGCCGTGCACCTGCAGCAGCTGGACGCGATGCACCCGGCAGATGCCGGTGAAGAGCCTGGCGGGCGCCAGCTCCTGGCACCACGCCTCCGTGATCTCGGTCCAGTGCTGCGCCCTCGGCAGGTCGCCCAGCTCGTAGCAGAGCTGCATCATCTGGCAGTACAGGTCGCCCGCCCAGGGCAGCGCCGTCCGGCCGCCCAGCACGGGGATCATGGCCTCGTCGAGGTAGCGCGAACCCTCGCGGACGCGGCCGCGCCGGATCGCCAGCCGTCCGGACAGGAAGAGCCCGTACGCCTGGAGCGTCGGCTCGTGGAACCGGTCACCGAGCTCGAGGACACGGTGGACCAGCTGGTCGGCGCGGGCGAGGTCGCCGACGGCGAGGGTGCCGTGCGCCTCGATGATCAGCAGGAAGCCGTGCTCGACGGCGTCCGGCGTCGTGGCCAGCAGCCTCCCGGCGCGCGCGAGCCAGCCCGCGGCGGCGGCGTCGTTCCCCCGGACGGACTCCGAGAAGCCCAGCTCCACGGCGGCGGCCGCCGCCCCCGGTGCGTCGCCCGCGTCGGTCCGCAGGCGGCACACCTCGTCGGTGACCAGCGCGTACTCGTCGATGTGGCCGAGCCACCAGCAGGCCTGCGCGAGCGAGGCGAGGTCGTCGATGCCGAGCGTGCGCACGGCCTCTCGTGCGATGGTCGTCCGCGCACCGGACAGGAAGAGGTCGCGCGCCGTCTCCCACTCGTGCTTGGCGACGGCACGACGGGCCGCACGCAGGTCGT
Organism: Isoptericola sp. GX10416; assembly: GCF_056590155.1. NCBI lineage: Bacteria > Bacillati > Actinomycetota > Actinomycetes > Micrococcales > Promicromonosporaceae > Isoptericola > Isoptericola sp. GX10416. The sequence continues at coordinate 76,584 of NZ_JBWPVO010000002.1, forward strand.
CGCGCTCCGGCATCATCAGGTGTCACCTCTGGTTCGATGGTGGCACGCGTCGGGCCGCCGTGACGTCCGCGTGCTCAGCCGGCCGGGACGTCGACCTCCCGGGCCGGGACCGGCCACGGCATGGACGTCGGCGATACTGGCCGTATGGAGCTCGTGACCAACCCGTCGGAGCGGCTGCGCGCCCGGGTGGGCGACGCCCTCTTCCTGAAGGTCGCAGGTCCGGACGGGCACGCCGCCCGCGACCGCATCCACCTCACGCCCGGGCCGCGCTGGTTCGCCGCCGGCAGCCCGGTGCGCCGCGTGCACGCGGACGCCGCGACGTTCGTGGGCGGTCTGCGCGCCCTGCTCCTGCAGTCGCTGCACCCGCTGGCGATGGCCGGCGTCGCCGGGCACTCCGGGTTCCGCGGCGACCCGTGGGGGCGGCTCGCCCGCACCTCCACGTTCCTGGCGACGACGACGTTCGCCACCGCCGACCACGCCCAGGAGATGATCGACCAGGTCCGCGCGGTGCACGAGCGGGTGCGCGGCAAGGCGCCCGACGGACGGCCGTACCGCGCGAGCGACCCGCACCTGCTGGCCTGGGTGCACGCCGCCGAGGCCGACTCGTTCCTGGCCGCGCACCAGCGCTACGGCGAGCGGCGCCTCACGGCGGCCGAGGCCGACGAGTACGTCGCGCAGTCGGGCCGCGTCGCCCGGGCGCTCGGCGCCGAGGACGTGCCGGAGACGGTCGCCGGGCTCGACGCCACTCTCGCGTCCTACCGTCCCGAGCTCGAGGCGAGCCCCGAGGCGCTCGACACCGCCCGGTTCCTGCTGCGCGAACCGCCGCTGCCCCGCGCCGTCCGCCCGGCCTACCGGCTGCTCGCTGCGGGAGCGGTGTCGCTCCTGCCCGCGTGGGCCGCCGACGAGCTGCGGATCGGCACCTGGTTCGCCCGCACCTGCGGGGGCCCCGCGGGGGCGCTCGCCGTGCGGTCGATCCGGTGGGGTCTCGGCCCTGCCGAGAGCCGCGACCGTCACGGCGGGACCGCCTGATCGACCGGCAGGCACGCGGTGGCGGCCGCTCGACCCGCGTGGGGGAGCGCCCGAGGCTACCGTGGAAGGACCAACCCGTCGGCCGGAGCCTCCGGCCGGCGACGGTTCTTCTCCTGGAGTGATGTGACATGACGTTCGATGACAAGGTGGCACTGGTGACCGGCGGCGGCTCCGGCATCGGCGAGGCGATCAGCAAGGATCTCGCGGCAGCCGGAGCGAAGGTCGTGGTCACCGACATCAAGCTCGAGTCCGCCCAGCGCGTGGCGGACGAGATCACCGCCGCCGGGGGCACGGCGGCTGCGGTGCAGCAGGACACCGCGAGCAGGGACGACGCCGAGAAGGTGGTCGCCTTCGCGAAGGACACCTTCGGCGGCCTGCACTACGCGGTGAACAACGCCGGCATCGGTGGCAACCAGGCGCCCGCCGGGGAGGTGGACCTGGACGACTGGGACCGGGTTATCAACATCAACCTCAACGGGGTCCTGTACGGCATGCGCGCCCAGATCCCGGCGATGCTCACCGAGGACGCCTCCGGGTGCGCCATCGTCAACATGGCGTCGATCCACGGCACCGTCGCCGCCATCGGCAACGGTGCGTACACGGCGGCCAAGCACGGCGTCGTCGGCCTCACCAAGAACGCGGCGGCGGAATACGGCCCGCAGGGGCTGCGCGTCAACTCCGTCGGTCCGGCCTACATCCGCACCCCGCTCCTGCAGGGGCTGCCGGACGACGCGCGCGCGGCGCTCGTGGCCAAGCACCCCCTCGGCCGCCTGGGAGAGGCCGAGGAGGTCGCGACGGTCGTCCGGTTCCTGCTGTCGCAGGAGGCGTCGTTCGTCACCGGCGCGTACTGGCTCGTGGACGGCGGCTACACCACCGTGTGACGGCGTCCCGCACCACCGCGAGCCTCCACCGACGCGCTGACCAGTCGGTGTCCCGCCCGCCCTCGCCGTCACCGTGCGCCTCGGGGCGTTCGTCCCGCTGATCGGTGCGGTGCTCTGCTCGCCGGGACGCTCGCCGGTCCCGTCGGCGACCGTCACCCGAGGAGCCGGTGACCGAGGGGGGATCCGGCTCGCGACGATGCCTGAGCAGCTAGTCCTCGTCGCCGGTCAGCTCACCCGACTCGATGTCCACGCGGTAGTCGGCCTCGTCGCCCTCCTCGTCCACGGTCACCGACCAGTGCGTGCCGTCGTCGAGCTCGGCGTCGGTGAGGACGCCGCCGGAGTGCGCCAGCACCCGGTCGATGGCGTCGGCGATCGTGATCGTGGCGTCGTCGATGGCGCTCCTGTCCTCGACGTCGAGGTCGTCGTCCTCGGTGCTCACCACGGTGCCCGCCTCGTCCACCTCCAGCTCGGCGGTCCTGTTCCCGACGGCCACCGAGACCTCCCAGGTGCCGCCCGTCTCCGCGTCGTCGATCGCGTACGCCGTGCCGCCGGCCTCGTCCTCGGCCACGGCGATCGCGCGGAGCGCGGCGGCGTTCAGGTCGCTCGCCTCGGGGCCGGCGCTCTCGCCGGGCGCCTCGCTCGCGTCGTCGTCGGAGCTCGTGGGGCCGGACGTCTGCGAGGGGCTCCCGGCGAGGAACTCCTCGTCGCCGGGGGTCGCCTGGTTGCTGTCCCCGCCGCTGCAGGCAGTGAGGCCCAGGGCGAGAGCTAGGGCGAGACCAGGGGCAGCGGTGCGGCGGAAGTCGTGGATCGTCATACGTCGATCTTGCGGCCGACCGGTTTCCGTCGCACGACCACGTTGCGCTTGACGCGGCGTCAACCTCTACCGTCGATCGCATGACCAGTTCGATCCAGGACGTCGCCCGGCTCGCGGGCATCTCGAGCCGCACCCTGCGGCACTATGACCAGATCGGCCTGCTGCCGCCGTCCGGCACCGGACACGGCGGGCTGCGCTACTACGACGACGGCGCGATCCGCCGTCTGCAGCGCATCCTGCTGATGCGCGAGCTCGGGCTGCCGCTCGACCAGATCGCCCGGGTGCTCGACGAGCAGGCGGACGAGGCCGAGGCGCTGCGCCGCCACCTCGACGTGCTGCGGCGCGAGCGCGGGCGGCTCGAACGGCAGATGGCGTCCGTGGAACGAACGCTGACCGCACTGACACGAGGGAGGCCGATCATGGCCGAGGAGATGCTCGACGGGTTCGACCACACGCAGTACAAGGACGAGGTGACCGAGCGTTGGGGCGCCGACGCCTACGCGCGGTCCGACGCCTGGTGGCGCGGGCTGAGTACCCAGGAGCAGGCCGGGTGGAAGGGCCGGCTCGACGAGCTGAACGCCGCGTGGGTCGCGGCGGCCGAGCGGGGCGTCGACCCGACGTCCGACGAGGGGCAGGCGCTCGCCGCGCGGCACGTCGAGTGGCTGGGGTCCGTCCCGGGCGCACCGGGGGCCGACGACGGCCGCCCGTCGAAGGAGTACGTCGTCGGGCTGGCGGAGATGTACGTCGCGGACGCGCGGTTCGCCGCGAACTACGGCGGTGCTGACGGAGCGGCGCTCGTCCGAGACGCCCTGGTCGCGTACGCGGAGCGCGAGCTGTAGGCCGCACTCCGGTCCACTCCGTTCGGCAGCCCCAGCCCCGGTCGGTCGCTCCAGGTGCCGACCGGAGCTGGACCTGCCGACCGGACCGAGCCGCCGACTAGGGCAGCAGGCTGTGGACAGCCTCCAGGACGATCGCATCGTCGCCCGCCCCGAGTAGCAGAACGGCGACGGCGCAGGCTCCGAATCGCGCCTTCACGGTGATGATGCCGGGGATCTTGACGGACAGGGAAGCGCCTCGGCCGGTGTTCGGGCGGTTCTCGCTAGTGCACATGGCATTCCTTCCTCGGATGTCTTCTACCAAGGAAGGTGCCGGTGAGGGGGTGAGTGTGACCGGTCGCCGGAAAACTCGTGCCAAGTTTGACCTGCCAGAGCTCCGGCCGCACCGCCTCCGCGACGTCGGCGCCGTTCGTTCCCGCGAAGTAGTGCCACCGGTGCTGGAGAAGTACACCGCGGCTGCTCCACGAGCACCGATGGCACTACTTCGCGGCGGACGGGACGGGACCCGACCGGACCCGCCTGCCGACCGGACCGAGCCGCCGTGTGACACTGGCGCGGTGAGCGAGAACTGGGCCCAGCAGCGCACGGAGGCCGCCCGCGAGCACGCCGCCAGGCTCGCCGCCCGGCAGGACGCCGAGCACGTCCGCGCCGAGGAGATGCTCGCCGACTTCGTCCGCCGGGCCCACGACGCCGGGCTCGAGCCGGAGCCGCTGCAGGTCAAGGGCTACGGCGGGCGCGGGACCGCGCGGACGCCCTTGCGGGGGTGGTACCTGCGCACCGACCGGACCTCCGCAGTGTCCACCGACGGCGACTTCTACGTCCTGACGGCCCCGCTCGGCCTCGTCGACCGGCTGCGCGGTGTCCGCCCCGCACCGAGGCGACCGCCGCTCGTGCTCGGCGCCGGCGGCAAGGACGGCGACTCGATCGACCTCGTCGACGCCCTGGAGCGGCTGCTGCCGCGGTAGCGCGTGCGTCGACGTCCCGAGAGGCGTGGAGGCTAGACGAACGGCACGACGACGGCCACGGTGAGGATCCCGAGGCCGAGCGCGAGACGGCGGTGGTTGGCGTACCACGGCTTGCCGCGCAGCTCCTCCGTCTCGCGCCGCCAGTTGTCCCGGTCGAAGACGACCTCCGCGATCGCCTCGCGCGAGGGTGCCGGGGTCACCAGCGAGATGGCGACGAACACCACGACGCTGAGCGCCAGCATGATGCCCGTCGCGTACAGGAACTGGATCGAGTGCAGCTCGAGCACCTCGCCGGTGACGAACCCGGCCAGGCCGATCGGCACCATCGACACGAGCGTCCAGAAGGCCGCGGCGGAGGACCCGCGCCGCCAGAAGATCCCACCGAGCAGGACGACGACGATCGGCATCGTCACGTAGCCGAGGAACGACTGGAAGTACTCGACGATCGTGTCGAACTGCAGGATGATCGGCGCCCAGGCGATCGCCAGGAGCATGAAGAGCGCGATCAGTCCCCGGCTCATGAGCATCAGCTGCTTCTCGCTGAACTCCCGCTCGCGCGTCTTGACGAAGTCGTTGATCACCAGGCTCGCGGCGCCGTTGAGGACGGAGTCCAGGGTCGACATCAGCGCGGCGATGAGCGCCGCCACCACGAGCCCGCGCAGCCCGATCGGGATGAACTCGAAGACGAGTGCCGGCCACGCCAGGTCGGGGTTGTCCAGGTCGGGGAAGACGTCACGGGCCAGGATGCCGGGAAAGATCAGCAGGACCAGCAGGGGCAGCTGCATGAGGCCGGCGAACAGCACGCCCCACCGCCCGTGGTCGAGGTTCTTCGAGGCCAGGACCCGCTGCACCACGACGTGGTTGGAGATCCAGACGTACACGCCCAGCCAGATCGCGCCGGTGAAGATGCCGGGCCACGGCAGGAAGTCGTCGTCCGGCGGCGGGGCGACGGTGAACCCGTCCTCCGGGGCCAGCGCGGGGAACACCGACCAGTCGAAGTCGAAGCGGGCGAAGACGACCACGAGGATGATGCCGGCCGCCAGGAAGAGCAGGACGCCCTGGACGGTGTCGGTGATCATCACCGCCCGCAGCCCGCCGAGGATGACGTAGGCGCCGCCCAGGACTGCGATGATGATGACGTGCACGAGGATCGGCACGTTCGGGAACATCAGGTTGAGCACGAGCGCGCCGGCGATCATGCCGCCGGCGGAGTCGATCAGCATCCCGGTCAGCACGGTGAAGCCGGAGAACGCGTACCGGGAGCGTTGGTCGTACCGGCGGCCGAGGAACTCGGGGACCGTGGAGACCTTCGACTGCAGGTAGATCGGCAGGATGAGGATCGCGAACGCGAGGAGCACCAGAGTGGCGATCCACTCGAAGTTCCACACCGAGATCCCGGTCGAGTAGCCGGCCCCGGCGAGTCCGAGGAACTGCGTGCCGGAGAAGTTGGTGACGATGAGGGAGAAGCCGACCAGCGGCCACACCATCCCGCGCCCCGCCAGGAAGAAGTCGTCGGAGTTCTGGGACTTGCGCCCGGCCCACCAGCCGACGGCGAGGATCCCCACCACGTAGAGGCCGATGACGGCCAGGTCGATGGTGGCGAGCTCGATCTCGGGCATCTTCGCCTCCCATGGAGGCACGGTGGAGCACGGCGCTCCGACGACGCGGTCACGGTGCCACGGTCGGGCCTCCGTCGCACTCCCGCCGCGCACTGCCGAGACCCTCGGCGATCACCCCCGCCACCCGGGGTGAGGCCAGGTAGCCGCCCCACGTGCCGTCGTCGCGCCGCTCGGCCGCGGCATGGTGCCAGGGGGCGGTGTTGTCGACACTCAGCGGCTCGACCGGGGGAGGGCCGTCCGGCAGCGGAAAGCTCTCGGGAGTGAGGCCGTGCAGGGCGAGGGCGTCGCGCGGGTCGCGCGCGTTCACCCATCGCTCGACCGGTGGCCAGGTGAGAGGGCCGTCCGCCTCCAGGGCGGAGCGCACGGCCTCGATCCCCAACGGCGAACCGAGGGTGAGCAGCAACGGCATCGTCCGGGACTGCGGGTCCGCACGTCGCAGCACGTCGTAGGCGACCACGGAGCCGAGCGAGTGCGCCACCAGGACGACGGGTTCGTCCGTCGGCAGCGCCTTCTCGAGTCCTGCGCGGACGGCGGCGCGCGTCTCGTCGTCGTGCAGGTAGGTGTGCACGTCGCGGGCCAGGAGGAGCACGACCGCACCGCTCAGGCCGGGCACGAGCCGGTCGATCGCGGCGAGCGCGGCGACGAGGGCCCGGGCGAGGGCGTCGGCGACCGACGTCCCGAGGCCGACGGTGCTGCCCTCGAAGGGCCCGACGGCGCTCGCCTGCGCGGTGCGTCCGGCGCCGGCGAGCACCTCGCGTGCCACGGAGAGCGCGAACCGCGCCTCGTCGACGGAGAGCCCGTGCACGGCGGGCACCGCAGCCGGGTCTGCGCGGACGTGCACGGTCACCGGGGGGCGCGGGCCGCCGTCGGGCGGCGTGAGGGTGTCGCCGTAGAAGACGAACGTGGCGTCGTCGTCGGTGAGTCGCAGCGGCGACCCGGCCGAGGCGAGGCCTGCGCCGAGCGCGGCGAGCCAGCGTGCCTCGACGGTCTCGGCGTCGCGGCCGTCGGCGTCCCGGCCGTGCAGCAGCACGAGCCGGGTCATGCGGCCACCAGCCCGGCGACCTCGTCGGCGCAGCCCCAGCTCAGGGTGACGCCGGCGCCGCCGTGGCCGTAGCAGTGCACCACGTGCCCGTCCCGCTCGACGCGGACCGCGGGCCGCGCCGGACGCAGGCCGACGACGTGCCGCAGGACCCGCGCCTCGCGCACCTCGGGCACGAGCCGGGCGGCGCGCTCCAGGATGTCCGCGGCGGTGGTCGCTGTCGGTGTGCGGTCCCACGCGCCGGCGTCGTCGGTGCCGCCCACGACGACCTCGCGCCCGCGTGGCACCACGTAGGTGGGACCGGCGGCGTCCAGCCACCAGCGGTCCAGCCCCCACTGCTCCAGCACCACGGTCTGCCCGCGGACCGGGGCCAGAGACCCGTCGCCGGCGAGGTCCCGCGCGCCGAGGCCGGTGCAGTGGACGATCGTCGCGCCGTCGTCCCCGGGGCCGGGCAGCGCGTCCAGCGACGCCTGCACGATCGACCCGCCGAGCGACTCGACGCGCTCGGCGAGCCAGCCCAGGTAGACCGGCATGTCGATGAGCGGCGCGGTGAAGGTCCAGCCCGCGGTGTACGACGGCGGCACGTCCGCCGTGCGGTCGAGCTGCGGCACCGCGTCGCGCCACCACGGGTCGGCCGGTGTCTCCGTGAACACCTCGGCGCCGGGGCGCATCCGCACGCCGGACCCGGGCGCCGTCAGCGCGAGGTCGTCGAACGCCGCGTAGGAGGCGGCCGACCATGCGGTGACGCGGTCCTGGGGCAGCGCGAGGTACGGGTACCAGAGCGCGGCCGCGATCGCGGAGGTGGTGTCCGGCGGCAGGTCGCGGGCCTGGACCTCGACATGGTGGCCGGTCTCGAGGAGCCGGACGGCGCAGCTCAGCCCGATGACTCCGGCACCGACGACGACCACGCGGGACATGCGCCGGAGTCTGCCAGACCGGCAGGAGCGCCGGGTGTGGGCCGTGCCGGAGAATGTCCCCACCCCGCGCCGAATGTCTGTGTTCGGCCCGCGATGGACGCCGAATAGGGTCCGAACCTGGACGTTCGGCGGCGGTGGTCAGTCCAGCGGGTGGAGGATCCGGTGCAGGAACTGCCGGGTGCGCTCCTCGCGCGGCGCGGAGAACATCTGTGCGGGCGCCCCGCGCTCGACCACCACGCCGCCGTCGAGGAACAGCACCTCGTCGGCCACCGCCCGTGCGAACTGCAGCTCGTGCGTGACCACGACCATGGTCCAGCCCTCCTCGGCGAGCTCCTTCATGACGCCGAGCACCTCGCCGACGAGCTCGGGATCGAGCGACGACGTCGGCTCGTCGAAGAGCAGCAGGTCGGGCTCCAGCGCGAGGGCCCGCACGATCCCGACGCGCTGCTGCTGCCCGCCGGACAGCTGGCGCGGGTACGCGTCGCGCTTCTCGGCGAGGCCGACGCGGGCCAGCAGGTCGGTGGCCCGCGCCTCGGCCTCGGCCCGGGGCACCTTGCGGACCTGGACGGGCCCCTCGGTGACGTTCTGCAGCACCGTCTTGTGCGGGAACAGGTTGTGGTGCTGGAACACCATCGCGGACCGGTCACGGGCCGCGAACCGCTGAGCCGCAGGGACGGGCCGGGAGAAGTCGATCTCCGGGCCGCCGTCGAACACCAGAGTGCCGGCGTCGGGCGTCTCGAGGCCGTTGAGCGAGCGGAGCATCGTCGTCTTGCCGGAGCCGCTGGGCCCGATGAGTGCGACCACCTGCCCCGGCCGCACGGAGAGGTCGACGCCGCGCAGCACCTCGTTGTCCCCGAACGACTTGTGGATGCCGCGGGCGGACATCAGGGGCTCAGACATACTGCTCCAGCTTCTTCTCGATGCGGTCCTGCCCGAACGACAGCACGGTGCAGATGATCCAGTAGATGATCGCCGCCTCCGTGTAGAGCAGCAGGAACTCGCTGGTGAACGACGCGACCTCCTGCGCCTTGCGGAACAGCTCGGTCACCAGGATGAGCGAGGCGAGCGACGTGTCCTTGACCAGCGAGATGAACGTGTTGGACAGCGGGGGGACGCTCACGCGGGCGGCCTGCGGCAGGATGACGCGCCGCAGCGTCCGCGCGTGCGACATCCCGACGACGTAGCCGGCCTCCCACTGCCCCTTGGGCACGGAGAGGATGGCGGCGCGGATGACCTCGGCCGCGTACCCGCCCACGTTGAGGGAGAACGCGACGACGGCGCTCGGCCACGGGTCGATCGTCACGCCGATCGTGGGCAGCCCGTAGAAGATGACGAAGAGCTGCACGAGCAGCGGCGTGCCACGGATGATCGAGACGTACACCCGACCGATGCCGCGCAGCACCCGGTGGGTCGACAACCGCAGCAGCGCGACCCCCAGCGCGAGGACCAACCCGATCGCGAACGAGATCAGGGCCAGCGGGATCGTCCCGAGGACGGCGCCGCCCCACATCGGCCACCACGAGTCGGCGAAGAGCTGGACGTCCATGTGCTCACCTCACCATCGGCGCGCCCGTCGACGACGACGGCGCGCGGTAGACGTGCGGGAGCGCCGGCACCCGCTGGGCACCGGCGCTCCTGCGCAACCGTTCAGAGGCCTTACTCGGAGACGTCCTCGCCGAAGTACTTCTCGGACAGGCCCGTGAGGGTGCCGTCGGCACGCAGCTCGTCGAGGGCGCCGTCGATGGCGTCGGCGAGCGCCGCACGCTCCGGCATGACGACGAACCCGGACTCCGAGGTCTCCTCGGTCTCCGCGGCGATCTGGATCGGCGCGTCGGGGTGCTCGTTGAGGTAGTCCAGCACCGTGAGGGAGTCGTTGATGGTCGCGTCCACGCGGCCCTGCTCGATCAGGGCGACGGACTGGGCCCAGCCCTCGACGGCCTCGATCTGGGCGCCGGACTCCTCGGCGAGGGCGCGCCAGTTGCTGGTGAGCGACTGGGCCGTCGTCTTGCCGTCCAGGTCGGCGAAGCTCGAGATCGACGTGTCGCCCTCGGGGGCCACGACGACACCGCGCGAGATCGTGTACGGCTGCGAGAACTCGTACTTCTCGACGCGCTCGGGGGTCATCGAGACCTGGTTCGCGATGGTGTCGACGCGGCCCGCGTCGAGGCCCGCGAAGATGGCGTCCCACTGTGTCTCCGCGAACTCGATCTCGAGACCGAGCTTCTCGGCGACGGCCTCGGCGACCTCGACGTCGTACCCGACGAGCTCGCCCGAGGCGTCGTGGAACGTGAACGGCCGGTAGGTGCCCTCGGTGGCGACGGTCAGGGTGCCGTCGTCGACCAGGTTCAGGTCCGGTCCGGCGTCCCCACCCTCGGACCCGCCGTCGGAACCTCCGCACGCCGCGAGCGCCAGGGCGGTCACGGTGGCCGTGGCGGTGGCGAGGATGGCGCGGTGGCGTCGCATGGGAGGTCTCCTGTGCTGATGGCCGTCGGCGGGATGTGCCGCGGCGCGTGGGTCCGGGTCGAGGCATCGAATCGATCGATCGATCTGATCGACCGTTCCGATGCACGGATAGCGTCAACAGGGTGCCACGACGGCGGCATTCCCACTGTGAGCGAGGACACGGCCCGGGCGCGCGGGGTGCCTCGTGGCAGGCTGGCCCGATGAACGCCGACGACGCCACCGCCCTGATCGCCGAGGTCGAGTCCGCCGAGCGCGAGCTCGTCCTGACCCGCTTCTCGCACGACGACGCCTGGCGGCTCGGCTGCCTGCTCGTCGAGCTGGCCACCGAGCGCGACCTGCCGGTGACCATCGACGTGCGCAAGGGCACCCAGCAGGTGTTCCACGCGGCGCGCGAGGGGACGACACCGGACAACGACTCGTGGGTCGAGCGCAAGGTGCGCGTCGTGTACCGCTTCGGTGCGTCGTCATACCTGGTCGGCTTGCGCGCCCGTGCTGAGGGGCGCGACTTCAACGAGATCCACCAGCTGCCGCTGCAGGAGTTCGCGGCCCACGGCGGGGCGTTCCCGATCCGCGTCGACGGTGTCGGCATCGTCGGGGTCGCGACCGTGTCCGGGCTCGCGCAGGGCGACGACCACGCGCTGGTGGTGGAGGCCCTGCGGACCTTCGCCGCGCCGTCGGCCTGACGCGTCGTACGGTGTGCCCGTGACCGCACTCCTCCTGGCGAACGCGCGTCTCGCGGGCCGGTTCGACGGCCTCGTCGACGTCGCTCTCGACGGCGGCCGGATCGCCGCCGTCGTCCCGGCCGGCGAGCGACCGGCCGCCGGGGGCCAACCCGGCCCGCCGCCCGAGTCCGTGGACCTCGACGGGCGCGTGCTGATCCCCGGCCTGTGGGACGCGCACACCCACCTCACGCAGTGGGCGTTGGTGCGGCACCGCCTGGACGTCTCGGAGGCCACCAGCCCCGCGCACGCCGCGGTGCTCGTCCGTGCGCGGGTGCACGGGGCGACGACGCCGGTGCCACACGGGCAGCCGCTCGTCGGCTACGGCTTCCGGTGGGCGGGGTGGGACACCGAGCCGACGGCCGCCGTGCTCGACGAGGCCGTGGGCGACGTGCCCGTCATCCTGCTCTCCGGCGACCTGCACAGCGCGTGGGCGTCGTCGGCCGGGCTGCGCTATCTCGGCATCGACCACCACCCCACGGGTCTGCTGCGCGAGGAGGAGTGGATGCCGGCGAGCCCGCGCATCGTCGCGGTGGAGGACGACGTCGCCGACGAGATGGTGGCCGACGCCGCGCGTGCGGCCGCCGAGCGCGGCGTGGTCGGCGTCGTCGACTTCGAGGTGGCCGACAACCTCGCGGTCTGGCGCCGGCGGGTCGGCCGGGGCTGGGGCGGCCTGCGCGTGCGGGCCGGGGTGTGGGAGCAGTACCTGGAGGCGGTGCTGGCGGCCGGGCTCACAGACGGATCCCCGCTGGCCGAAGGCACCGACCTCGTCACGCAGGGTCCGCTGAAGGTCATCAGCGACGGCTCGCTGAACACCCTGACCGCGTTCTGCTTCGACGAGTACGCCGGTCTGACGGGCGCGGGAGCCCACGGGGTTCTCAACATCGCGACCGACCAGCTCGTGCCGCTGATGTCGCGCGCCCGCGACGCCGGCCTGCGCTGCGCGATCCACGCGATCGGCGACCGGGCCAACGCCCTGGCGTTGGACGCCTTCGCGGCTTCCGGCGCGCGAGGCTCGATCGAGCACGCCCAGCTCCTGCAGCCCGACGACGTCGCCCGGTTCGCGGCGCTCGGTGTGACGGCGAGCGTGCAGCCCGAGCACGCGATGGATGATCGCGACCTCGCCGAGGAGCTCTGGTCCGACCGCACGGCGCGGGCGTTCCCCCTGGCCGACCTGCGCCGTGCCGGGGTGCCGCTCGCGCTCGGCTCGGACGCCCCGGTCGCGTCCCTCGACCCCTGGGCGGCCGTCGCGGCCGCCGTCACCCGCTCCCGCGACGGCCGCGAACCCTGGCATCCCGAGCAGAGCCTCGACCTGCGCACCGCGCTCGAGGCGTCGGTGGACGGACGCTCGTTCGACCTGGAGCCCGGGGCGCCGGCCGACCTGGCGGTGCTCGACGTCGACCCGCTCGCCGTCGACCCCGCCGGCCTGCGGCAGATGCCGGTCGCGGGCACGCTCGTGGCGGGGGAGTGGACGCACCGTGGCTTCTGAGGACGGCGTGCCCGACGGCGGTCGGGCCGGCCCGGTGGCGCGGCTGCGGTCACGTCTCGCGGAGGTCGAGGCGCGGATCGCGGCCCAGGACCGGCTCGTGGCCGACATCGTCGGGGTGATCCGGGACGAGAACGTCGACGACGAGCACGATCCGGAGGGGTCGACCCTCGCGTGGGAGCGGCAGCAGGCGGCGGCCCTGGCCGCGGAGGCCGCCGTCGAACGGGACGAGCTGCTCGCTGCGCTCGACCGGGTCGCCGCCGGCACGTACGGCGTGTGCGAGGTGTGCGGGCGCGAGATCCCGACCGGGCGCCTGGACGCCCGCCCGGCGGCGACGCGCTGCGTCGAGCACGCGCGCTGAACGCTCCGCAGCAGGCGGGGCCGCCGACCGGGCCTGGGAGACTGGGCCGGTGCGTGCCGAGCCGATGACGCCCGACGGCGTGGTGGACCACGTCGTCGGCCTGGTCCTGGCGCGCCCCGCCGAGCGCCCGGTGCGGCTCCTGGTCGACGGGCACCCCTCGACCCGGCCCGAGGCGCTCGCGGACGCACTGGCCGGCCCGCTGCGGACGGCCGGACGCCCCGTGGCACGCGTGCGGACGCGAGACTTCTGGCGGCCCGCGTCGCTGCGGCTGGAGCGCGGCCACCGTGACCCGGACGCGCTGCTCGACGAGTGGATCGACGTCGACGGCCTCAACCGGGAGGTCCTCACGTCCGTGGTGCGGCAGGGTCGGTGGCTGCCCACGCTGCGGGACCCGGCGACCGACCGGTCCACGCGCGCCGACCGCGTCGACGCCCTGCCCGGCACCGTCGTCGTGCTCGACGGGTCGTTGACCCTCGGCAAGGGCCTCGACGTCGACCTCACCGTCCACCTCGCCCTGCGGCCCGCGACAGAGACCCGCAACACCCCGCTCGAGGACGCCTGGACCCTGGTCGCGTACGGGCGCTACCGGCGTGAGAGCGCCCCCGAGCGCGTGGCCGACGTCGTCGTCCGCTCCGACCACCCTGACCGGCCGGCACTGCTGCGAGGCTGACCGACGCGGCCTGGCGCACGTAGTGATCGCCCGGTTCGTGCCGGCTCCCTCCGTGCGTACGAGGCGCAGGACCGTGCCGGTCGGGGCTCGCTTTCGGCGGGAATGAGGACGATCATGCTGCTCTACGCTGGCGGCCCGCCGTCGGCCGGGTGGCGGGCCAAGGAGGAACAGTGATCGTCGCACCGTTCGGCCGTTTCACCGAGGGTCGCGTGCCCGACCCGGGGATCGCCCCGCTCTTCACGCGGGAGAACCGCTGGCAGGCCCGGCTCGACGTCGAGGCCGCACTGGCGCTCGCGGAGGCTGACGCGGGCCTCGTCCCGCAGGAGTCGGCCCGGGCGATCGCGCTGACCGCCCGCATCGAGAAGCTCGACATCAAGCGGGTCCTCGCCGCGACAGCGGAGGCCAGCCACCCGCTGGTGCCGCTCATCGAGGAGTTCGCCCGCGCTGTCGGCGCCAAGCACGGCGGCTGGGTGCACTGGGGTGCCACGACGCAAAACATCACGCAGACCGCAGACGTGCTGGTGCTGCGCGACGCGCACCGGCTGCTGCTGCGCCAGCTCTCCCGGGTGCTGCGCTCCGCGTCGGGGCTCGCCGAGCGGTCGGCCGACCTGCCGATGGCCGGCCGGACCCACTCCCAGCATGCCGTGCCGGTGACGTTCGGTTTCAAGGTCGCCGTGTGGATCGACCAGCTCGTGGCGCACACCGAGCGCCTCGAACGCCTCGACGACCGGCTGTTCTGCGTCCTCATGGGTGGTGCGGCCGGGACGTTCGCCTCGTTCGGTGAGGCGGGCAGGGTCATCGAGGCCGGGGTGGCGCACCGGCTCGGCCTGCACCCGATGCGCGTCCCGTCGCGTTCGATCAACGACGGGATCGTCGAGCTCGTGCTCGTCCTCGCGCAGCTCGCGGGCACCGTCGGCAAGATCGCCAAGGACGTCTACGCCCTCATGCAGCCCGAGTTCGCCGAGGCGTTCGAGCCGGTGCCCGAGGGCACCGTCGGGTCGTCGACCATGCCGCACAAGCGCAACCCGCAGCTCGCGCTGGACCTGCTGACGATGTCCGCGGAGCTCCGGGCGCTGGCCGCCCCGGCGCTGGAGTCGATGCTGCACGACCAGGAGGCCAACGGCGCGATGACGGCGCTGCTGGAGGACGTGGCGGCGTCGGCCGCCGTCCTGGCGGGGGACATGCTCGCGCGGATGGAGGTCATCGTGGGCGGGCTGGTTCTCGACCCGTCCCGCATGCGGGACAACATCAGTCTCTCGGCGGGCATGATCGGCTCGGAGTCGCTGATGCTGGCCCTCGGGGAGAAGATCGGGCGGCAGAAGGCGCACGACGTCGTGTTCGACGTCGCCCAGGCTGCCGCGACGTCCACGACGCCGTTCGTGGAGATGTTGCTCGACGAGCCGACGGTCTCCGGGGCCTTCGACCGGGCCGAGCTGGACGAGCTCATCGACCCGGCCGCCTACCTGGGGCTCAGCGCGGAGATCGCCGGCGAGCTGGCCGCCTGCGCCACGAAGACGGCGGACCGCCTGGACGCCCTCCCGGAGCGTGCTCCGCTGATGACCCGCTGATTCCGGCCCGCCGATGTTGCGCGATGCGACGTGCGACCCCAGAGTGGGACACGTCACGGTCGGGAGAGCAGGGGGCACCGAGATGACGGACGCTGGCGGCAGCACGGGGGCGACGAGCCCGCGGCGCTGGACGCTGCGCGCCCTCGGGGTCGCCCTCGGGACGGTCGCGACCGGCCTCTGCCTCGCCACGAGCGCTTCGGCGGACGACGGCGGAGCCGACGAGCGCTCTCGGGACGGACTCCTCGCGGGGGTCGTGGAGACCACGACCGATCGTGTCACCGACCCGCTGCTGGACACGGTCGGCAAGACCGTCGAGGAGGTCACCGAGCCCGTCGGCAAGACGCTGGGGAAGGTGACCGAGAAGGTCGCCCCGCGCGCTGAGGAGCCGGCGGAGAAGCCGGTCGAGAGGGCGGCGGAGAAGCCGGTCGCGAAGCCCGACGAGGAGCCCGCGAAGGCGGCCCCGAAGCCCGATGAGGAGCCGGCCTCGAAGCCTGACGAGGAGCCGGCCACCGACCCCGAGCCTTCCGAGACCTCGGGCCCTGCCGAGACGACGTCCGGCCCGGCCGGAGACCTCCTCGACACGGTGACCGGCGAGGTGGTCGCACCGGTCACCGAGAAGGTCGGTGGGACGTTCGGGGCCGTCGTCGAGCCGGTGAGCGACGGGATCGCTCCGCTGACCGGGTCGACCGGCGAGGTGGTGGAGAGCGTCACCGAGCCCGTGACCGAACCGCTGCGCCCGGTGACCGACGCGGTCGGCACGGCGCTCCGCCCCGTGACCAGCGCGACCGCTCCGGTGCTCGCGCCGGTGGGCTCGCTGGTCGGAGGCGTGACCGGCACGCTGGAGCCGGTCCTCGAGCCCGTCACCACCGCCGTCGTCCGGCCGGTGGTCGACCCCGTCGTCAGACCTGTCGTCGACCTGGTCCGGCCCGTGGTGCGCCCGGTCGTCGATGCCGTCGCCCCGGTGACCGACCCCGTACTGGACCTGGTCGACCCCGTCGTGGAGCCCGTGGTGCGTCCGGTGCACCCCGTCGTCGAACCCGGCGTGATCGTTCCTGCGGCCCCTGACGCCGATGTCCCGGCCCTCGCGGCCGACCGGGCACCGTCCGCCGACCGGACCTCGCCCACCGACCGGGAACCGTCTGCCGAGACCGACGCCGTCCGGACGGTCGACGTGCCGGCGACACCGGCCGCGCCGTCCGTCGCCTGGCTCGGCACGGTGATGGACCCGGTGGACTCGGCCTTGATGGGCCTGGCCCCGACCGCCGAGCACGACGCGACCGCCGCGCCCGACCAGGCCGGCGCCCCCGACGCTCTGAGCGACGCCGTCACCACGGGTGGCTGCAGCTCCTCCAGCTCCGTGCGCGGAGGCGCGGGCAGCGGCGACCTCGTCGCACAGCTCGTCTCGGCGTCGCGGGCCGGGGCCGGCCACTGGCTGGTCCCCGCTCCCGTAACGTTCGCACCGCTGCCGGTGCCCTACGCCGAGATCTCCGTCTCTCCTGCCTGACGTGGCCACGTCGCGCCACTGAGCGCGACCTGCTGCGGGCGGCGTCCGCCGTCTGCTCCCACGTCACACGGCAGGAGACAATCATGCGTACGAACGCGCGACGAGTGCTGCAAGCAGTGCTTGTCACAGGCGGCCTCGTGGTCGCCGGGGCCTACTCGGCCCATGCTGCGGAGGACGACGTCGTCGACGTCGAGATCGGCGAGGACACCTCGGTCGACCTGAACCTCGAAGAGGTCTCGGAGGAGCTGTCGGACGCGTCCTTGGACACGCCCGTGGACCTCCCCGAGGTCGACACCCAGCCGGTCGAGACCGTCGTCGACGACCTCGTCGGCGAGGACGGCCCGGTGGACGACCTCGTCGGCGCCGAAGAGCCGAGCGAGACCACCACGGACGACGTCGTGGACGTCGTGGCGGAGGACGTCAGCCAGACGGTCGAGGACGTCACCTCGGGTGACGTCGAGGCGGCCGTGGACGACGTCGTTGCCGAGGACGGCGTCGTGGACGACGTGCTGGAGGACGGCGGGGCCGACGCCGCCGTCGAGGACGTCGTCGAGACCACGGCCACCGTCGACGAGGCGGTCGGGACGGACGGTGCCGTCGAAGGGCCGGTCGACGACGTCGTCGGTGAGGACGGGCTGGTCGACGACGTCGTCGGCCCGGACGAGCCGGAGGAGGGTGTGACGGACGGCCTCGTGACGGCAGCCGTCGACGATGTCGACGCGACGGTCGACGACGCCCTGGCGGGTGACGTCGAGGCGGTCGTGGACGACGTCGTTGCCGAGGACGGCGTCGTGGACGACGTGCTGGAGGACGGCGGTGTGGACACGGCTGTCGCGGACGTCGTGGACGCGGGCGGAGCGGTCGACGAGGCGCTCGGTACCGACGGTCAGGTCGAGGATCTGGTCGGCGGCGCGATCGGTGAGGACGGGCTGGTCGACGACGTCGTCGGCCCGGACGAGCCGGAGGACGGCGTCACGGACGGCCTGGTGGACGAGCTCCGCAACGACGTCGACCAGACGGTCACGGACCTGCTCGAGCTCGACCTCGTCGCCGTGGTGGACGACGTCCTCGCCGAGGACGGCATCGTCGACGACGTCCTCGAGAACGGGACGTCCGCCGACCCCGGTGACGGTACGGACCCTGGTGCCGATCCGGGTGACGGCGACGGTCCGGGGGCAGATCTTGGTGACGGCACGGGATCCGGCCCCGGCTCCGCGCCGGTGACCGGGCCGTCCGGCGGCGTGACGGGAACCGTCCAGAGCGAGAGCCCGGGCATGGTGACGGTCGCGGCGTCGGGCACGACGGGTGCGGAAGCGCTGGCGACGACCGGCGCGAGCTCCGGTCAGCTCGCCGTCCTGGCCCTGCTGCTGATCATGGCGGGCGCTGCGCTCGCCTCACGACGTCGACGGCCGCACGTCGGCTGACACCACCTTCCGCGGATGCGGTGCGGTCGTGGGGCGTCGCAGGGGGACGGCCCACGACCGCGCTCAGCCCAGGTCGCGCAGGGTGTCGGCGAGGCGGTCGAGCGCTCCGGGGACGGCTGCGTAGTAGGACCAGCGACCGCGCTGCGTGCGGGTGAGCAGCCCGGCGTCGACGAGGATCTTCAGGTGATGGCTGACCGTCGGCTGGCTCAGGCCGACGGGCGCGGTGAGGTCGCAGACGCAGGCTTCGCCGTCGGACGCCGCGGCGACGGTGGACAGCAGGCGGACCCGCGTGGGGTCGCCGAGCGCCTTGAAGACGCGGGCGAGCCGTTGGGCCTCCTCGGCGTCGACGGCGGCGCGCACCGGCGTGCAGCACCCTTCTGGTGCGAGGGGCTCCGACGTGAGCGGGAGCGGAGTCGTCATGCCCCCTATGTTGCCATGCATCGAAGTTTATGGATACGTTGCACCCGACACATTGAAGTTCGTCGATGAGGGAGTGTGGCATGGAGACGACGACGCAGCACCCGGTCGTGGTGATCGGCGCGGGACCCGTAGGGCTCGCCGCCGCGGCACACCTGCTGGAGCGCGGGCTCGAACCGCTGGTGCTGGAGGCAGGAGCGGGTCCCGGGGCCGCCGTCGGCGACTGGGGCCACGTACGACTGTTCTCGCCCTGGCGCTACTGTCTCGACCCGGCCGCCCGCCGCCTGCTCGAGGCCGACAGCTCCTGGCGCGAGCCGGATCTGGACACTCTGCCCACCGGGCAGGACCTGGTGCGCGACTACCTCGCGCCGCTCGCCGCGACTCCCGCCCTGGCCGACCGCGTCCGCTACGGCACCCGCGTGACCGCCGTCGCGCGCGAGGGCGCCGACCGCACGCGGTCGCTCGGGCGCGAGCGCCGGCCCTGGCTGGTGCGCACCGAGTCCGACGGCGGCACGCGCGACGTGCTGGCCGCCGCCGTCGTCGACGCCTCCGGCACCTACGGGCAGCCGAACCCGCTCGGCGGCAGCGGGCTGCCCGCCGTGGGCGAGCACGAGGCGGCGCCGTACCTCGCGGGGCCGCTGCCCGACGTGCTGGGCCGGGACCGCGAGCGCTTCGCCGGACGCCGGACCCTCGTGGTCGGGATGGGGCACTCCGCGGCCAACACGCTGCTCGCGCTCACCCGCCTGGCCGAGGAGGTGCCGGGCACCGAGGTCGTCTGGGCCATCCGTGGCGGGTCCCCGCGGCGCCTCTTCGGCGGGGGCACCGACGACGAGCTGCCGGCCCGAGGGCTCCTCGGGACCCGGCTGCGCGAGGCCGTCGAGGCCGGTCGGCTCGAGCTGTGGACCCGGACGACGATCGAGCGCCTTGCCGCGGCCGACGAGCAGGTCGTGGTCTCCGGCGTCGGACGGGCGCAGGGCGCTCGCGAGGAGGGCCCGTTCGAGGCTCGCGTCGACGTGATCTCGGCAGCCACCGGGTTCCGCCCGGACCTCGACATGCTGCGCGAGGTCCGGCTCGACCTGGACGACGTGGTCGAGGCCCCGGCACGGCTCGCGCCCCTCATCGACCCCAACCTGCACTCCTGCGGGAGCGTGGAACCCCACGGCGAGAGCGTCCTGGCGCATCCCGACGAGGGCTTCTACCTGGTCGGCATGAAGTCCTACGGCCGGGCGCCGACCTTCCTGCTCGCCACGGGCTACGAGCAGGTGCGTTCCGTGGCCGCCGCGCTCGCGGGCGACCGCGCCGCGGCGGACGCCGTGGAGCTGGTGCTGCCCGCGACCGGCGTCTGCTCGTCGGACCTGGCGGGCGAGGACGAGCTCACCGGCGGTGCGTGCTGCGGGACCGCTCCCGCGGAACCTGCCGCCGCGGGACCCCAGCTCGTCGAGCTCACGACCGGACCGCGATGAGTTCGGCGCCTCCCACAGGTCGGTAGGGGTGAGGGGCTCGCGCCAGGCGCGCCCCCACCCCACCGGGAGGCGTCATGACCGAGTTCCTCACCACGTCCAGCGGCGACCGCGTCGCCTACGACCTGCGCGGGGAGGGCCCCGCCGTCGTCTTCGTCGCCGGGGCCGGACCGTTCCGCGAGATCGACCCGGAGACGACGGCGACGGCGGAGCTCGCCGCCGGGCTCGGGCTCACCACCCTGGTGTACGACCGGCTGGGCCGCGGCGAGTCGACGGCGGCCGCCCCGATCCCGCTCCAGCGCGAGATCGACGCGCTGGCCGCGCTCATCGACGTCGCCGGTTCGCCCGCGGTGCTCTGCGGGCACTCGTCCGGGTGCACGATCGCGCTGCGTGCCGCCGTCGCCGGGCTGCCCGTGGCCGGGCTGGCCCTGTGGGAGATCCCGCTCGCCCCGCCCGGGAGCGGTGCGGCCGCGTGGGCCGCAGAGGTCGAAGGGCTCCTGGACGACGGCCGGTCCGCCGCAGCGGTGGAGACGTACATGCGGGACATGCCGCCGGAGTTCCTCGCCTGGCTGAAGGACTCGCCCATGTGGCCGGCCTTCGTCGCGAACGCCGCCGGGCTGCGCCCGGACGCCCAGGCCCTGGCCTGGACCGACTCGGCGCCCGCGGGGGACCTGTGGAGCGGGATCGACGCCCCGGCCTTGGTCATGACCGGCAGCGAGACGTTCGACGAGCTGACCGCGGGGGCCGATCTCGCGGCGGCCGCGCTGCGCGACGCGCGGCGGTTGGTCGTGCCAGGTGCACAGCACTCGTGGGAGCCTGAGGCCATGGCCAAGACGCTGCAGGGCTTCGTCACCGAGATCGCCGGACGATGACCGGGGGCCGCGCGCGCAGGCTCCTGCCGACGGCGGCGCTCGCCGTCGTCGTCCTCGTCGCGCTGACGGCGTGCGCGGCCGGACCCAACCCGGGCCTCGACACCGCCCCGACCGCGCTCGGCGAGCCGGCCGGCTTCTGGCTCGGCGTGTGGCAGGGGATGATCCTGCCGGTCGCGTTCGTGATCTCGCTGTTCACCGACACGGTCTCGGTGTACGAGGTCCACAACAACGGCAACTGGTACGACGTCGGCTACGTGCTCGGCATCTCGTTCGTCTTCGGCGGCCCGTTCGGCGCCAGCCGCGCCCGTCGCTGATCCCTACCGCGGCAGAGCCGTACTACCTCGGGCGACGGAGGCGGAGCTCGCGCAGGGCGATCCCGACGGCGAAGACCGCGACCCCCGTGAGCACGGCCGGCAGCGGCAGCGTCGCCACGAGCACCACGCACGCCACCAGGCCGAGCACCTGCAGCCACCGCGGGTACAGCCGGTCCGTGCCGCCCTGGGTGAACGCCGCGGCGTTGGCGACGGCGTAGTAGAGCAGCACGCCGAAGCTCGAGAACCCGATCGCGCCCCGCAGGTCGACGGTCAGCACCAGGACGACCACGACCACCGCGAGCGCCACCTCGGCCCGGTGCGGCACCCGGAAACGCGGGTGCACGGCGGCCAGCCAGCGGGGCAGGTCGCCCTCGCGGGCCATGGCCAGGCCCGTCCGCCCGATCCCCGCGACCAGCGCCAGCAGCGCCCCGAGCGACGCCGCGGCCGCGCCGACCCGGACGACGACCCCCGCCCAGGCGGACTCCTCGACCGCGGCCGCCAGCGGCGCCGTCGTCCCTGCGACCCCGTCGATCCCGAGCGCGGCGAGCAGCGTCACGGCGACCACCGCGTAGACGACGACGGCGCCCGCGAGCGCCAGCAGGATCGCCCGCGGGATGGTGCGGCGCGGGTCGCGCACCTCCTCACCCATCGTGGCGATCCGGGCGTAGCCGGCGAACGCGAAGAACAGCAGTCCGGCGCCCTGGAGCACCCCGTACGCGACAGCCCACCCGCCGTCGGCCCCGGCCGCTCCGCCGGCCCCCGTGCCGCCGTCGGCCGCCACGTGGAGCGCCGGCGAGCCGCTCCACACGACCGCCGTCCAGGTGGCGAGCGCGAGCAGGACGACCGCGACGATCCACCGTGTCAGCCGGGCCGTGCGGGTGACGCCCCGGTAGTTGACGGCGGCCAGCGCGGCGACGGCCACCGCGGCGACGGGCCGCTCCCAGCCGGGCGGGGCGGCGTATGCGGCGAAGGTCAGCGCCATGGCGGCGCAGCTCGCCGTCTTGCCGACCACGAACCCCCAGCCGGCGAGGTATCCCCACCGGTCGCCGAGGCGTTCGCGGCCGTAGACGTAGGTGCCGCCCGCCACCGGGTACTGCGCGGCGAGCTGGGCCGACGACGTCGCGTTGGCGTAGGCGACGACGGCGGCGATCGCCAGCGCACCGAGCAGCGCCCAGGCGGTGCCGGCGGGCAGCACGGCCGCGGCGGCGGGGCCGAACGCGGCGAAGACGCCGGCTCCGATCATGGAGCCGAGGCCGATCGCGACGGCGTCCCGAGTGCCGAGGCGGCGGGCGAGCTGCGTCACGGGCGCCCCTCCGCCGAGCCGAAGGCCCGGTAGTTCCTGTTGCCGCCCGACAGGTTGGCCACGTCGGTGAAGCCGAGGTTGCGCAGCACGTTCTGCCCGGCGTTGCCGGTGACGCCCTTGTTGCAGTACGTCACGGTGGCCAGGGCGGGGTCGAGCTCGCCTGCGCGCGCCCGCAGCTCGGCCAGCGGGATGTGCACCGATCCTTCGACGTACCCCTTCGCGCGGTCCGCGGCGGAGCGGACGTCGACCACCTGGATCGTCTCCCCGGCGGCGCGGCGGCGGTCGAGCTCGGCGGGGGAGAGGAGCGGGGCGGAGCCGCGCACGGCGTTGTCGAGGGCCATGCCCGTGTAGTGCACCGGGTCCTTCGTGGTGGCGTACGTCGGCGCGTAGGCGAGGTCCAGGTGGAACAGGTCGTCCGCCGTCGCGCCGTAGGTGATGGCGGTGGCGAGCACGTCGATGCGCTTGTCCACCCCGGACGGCCCGATCACCTGCGCCCCGAGCAGCCGGCCGGTGGCGCGGTCCGCGACGGCCTTGATCAGCATCTCCTGCCCACCGAGGTAGGGCGGGCGGTCGGGCTTGATGTTGTGCACGACGACGACGTCGTGGCCGGCCTCGCGGGCACGGTCCTCGGTGAGGCCGGTCTGGCCCACCGCCTGGTCGAACACCCGCACGATGGACGTGCCGAGGATGCCTCGGTGCGCCAGCGAGCCACCCGTGAGCGCGTCCCCGGCGATGCGGCCCATCTTGTTGGCGGTCGAGCCGAGCGGCACCCAGGTGGGCTCGCCCGTGACGACGTCGAAGCTCTCGGCGACGTCCCCGACGGCCCAGACGTGCGGCGCGTCGGTGCGTCCCTGGCGGTCCACGGCGACGGCGCCGGTCGGTCCCACGGTGGCGCCGGCGGCCCGCACCAGGTCGAGGTTCGGGCGCACGCCGACCGCGATGAGCACCAGGTCGGCGGGCAGGGTGCGCTCGCCGTCGGCGTCCTGCACGACGACGTCGCCGTCGATCCGGGCGAGGCGGGTGCGGGTGAGCAGCTCGACGCCGTGGGCACGCAGCTCGGCGTCCACGCGGGCGGACATGTCGTCGTCCATGCGCGGCATGGCGTGCTCCTGGGCCTCGACCACGGTGACCTCGAGGCCGCGGCCGACGAGCTGCTCGGCCGTCTCCAGCCCGATGTACCCGGCCCCGACGATGACGACACGGGCGACGTCGTGCTCGGTGATCCAGGCGTGCACGGCCCGGGCGTCGCTCGGGTTGCGCAACGTGAACACCCCGGGCCGGTCGACGCCGGGCACGGGCGGGACCACGGGCGAGACGCCGGTGGCGAGCACGAGCTCGTCGTAGGTGTCCGTGAAGGTCTCGCCGCTCGCGAGGTCGCGGACGGTGACGGTCCGGGCGGCCGGGTCGACGTCCGTCACCTCGTGCCCCGTGCGGACGTCGACGTCGTAGCGCTCCGCGAACCACGCGGCGTCGCGCGGGGTGAGGTCGTCGATGCTCTCCACCGCGCCGCCGAGGTAGTAGGGCAGGCCGCACCCGGAGTAGGAGATGTCGGTGTCGCGCTCGTAGATCGTGATCTGCGCGTCCTCGGTGTTGCGGCGAGCCTTGGCCGCGGCGGAGGTGCCGGCGGCGACCGAGCCCACGACGACGATCCTCATCAGGCGACCGCCTCGACATCCAGGGAGGCGAGCAGGCCGCGCACGCGCCGCTCGATCTCGTCGCGGATGGGACGCACGGCCTCGATGCCCTGCCCGGCGGGGTCGTCGAGCTGCCAGTCCTCGTAGCGCTTGCCGGGGTAGACCGGGCAGGCGTCCCCGCAGCCCATGGTGATGACGGCGTCGGAGGCCTGGACGGCCTCGTCGGTCAGCACCTTGGGCTGCTCGGCGCGGATGTCGATGCCACGCTCGAGCATGGCCTCGACGGCGACGGGGTTGATCGTGTCCTTCGGGGCGGAGCCGGCGGAGCGGACCTCGACGGCACCGCCGCCGAGCGCGCGCAGGAACCCGGCGGCCATCTGGGAGCGACCGGCGTTGTGGACGCACACGAACAGGACGGACGGTGGGGTGGGCATGGTGTGCTCCTCGGCGACGGTCAGCGGGCAGGTTTCAGCGGGACAGGTTCAGGTCGGGCAGCAGGTCGGCGAGCAGGGCGCGGACGCGCACGCCCAGCTCGTCGCGGATGGCGCGGACGCCGGACGGCGAGGCGAGCGCAGGGTCGCCGACGGCCCAGTCCTCGTACCGTTTGCCGGGCAGCACCGGGCAGGTGTCCCCGCACCCCATGGTGACGACGACGTCGGCGGCCCGCAGCGCGTCGTCGGTCAGGGGCTTCGGGTAGGCGGTCGAGGCGTCGTCGGCCGGGCCGGGTCCGAGCTCGTCGAGGAACGGCTTGACGGTGGCGTGCACGTCGCCCGCGGGGAGGGAACCCGCCGACCGCACGACGACCCGGTCGCCCGCGTGGTGGCGGAGCAGGGCAGCGGCCAGCTGGGAGCGGCCGGCGTTGGCGACGCAGACGAAGAGGACCTGCGGAGGGCGGGGGCCGTCGGCGTCGCGGGTGCCGCCGTCGGCCGTCCGTGATGCGGCGTCGACGAGCCGCTGACGGGCGAAGTGCTCGGTGAGGGGCACGAGGTGGGTGGTCATCCCGCCGCGCCGGGCCAGCGCCGTGTACGACTCGCGCACCACCTGCAGCGCCACGGCGGGGTCGGTGCCCGGAACGCGCAGGGTGAGGGACTCTGCGAGCCGGCCGAGCTCGGGCTCGACGTCGCGCAGGCCGGTGAGCTCGCGCGGCCGGTCGTCCTGCCGGTTCTCGACCGCGGCGGGTGCGAACCGGTCGAGCAGCACGGTCACGGCCCCGCGGTAGCCGGGCGCGACCCGGTACCAGACCCAGGTACCGCGCCGCTGGGAGGTGAGGACGCCGACGTCGCGCAGCACTTTGAGGTGGTGGCTCACGGTGGGCTGGGAGACGTCGGCGAGCTCGGCGAGGTCGCACACGCACGCCTCGCCGTCGGCGGATGTCGTGATGGCGGACAGCATGCGCAGCCGCAGCGGGTCGGCGAGCGCCTTGAGCGTGGTGGCGACGACGTCGGCGGCGTCGGCCCCGATGGCGTGGTCGGCCGCGCTGAGCCGGGGGGCGCAGGCTGCGCCGTCGGGCGCCGTGGTGGTCATGACCGGGTCTCCTGGGTCTCCTCGGTTGCTGCCTGCGGTGCGGCGCCTGTTCGCGGGTCCACGCCGAACCATCGGCGCCCGGCCCACAGGCCGACGTAGACGAGGCCCACGAGGACGGGGACCTCGATGAGCGGCCCCACGACCCCGGCGAGGGCTTCGCCGGAGGTGGCGCCGAAGGTCGCGACGGCGACGGCGATGGCGAGCTCGAAGTTGTTGCCCGCGGCAGTGAAGGCGAGCGTGGTGGTCCGTGCGTAGCCGAGCCCGAGGGCCTTGCCGGTGACCATGCCGATGCCCCACATGACGCCGAAGTAGACGAGCAGGGGCAACGCGATCCGGGCGACGTCGGCCGGGCGGGAGGAGACCTGCTCACCCTGCAGGGCGAAGAGCAGGACGATCGTGAACAGCAGCCCGTACAGGGCCCACGGGCCGATGCGCGGCACGAAGCGCTCCTCGTACCAGTCGCGTCCCCGCGTGCGCTCGCCGATCGCGCGGGAGGCGAACCCGGCGGCGAGCGGGATGCCGAGGAAGACGAGCACGTTGAGCGCGATCTGGCCGATCGACACGTCGAGCCCGGCCGTGTCGAGGCCGAGCCAGCCGGGCAGCACCGTGAGGTAGAAGTACCCGAGCAGCGAGAACATGACGACCTGGAACACGGAGTTGATCGCGACGAGCACCGCGGCGGCGTCGCGGTCGCCGCAGGCGAGGTCGTTCCAGATGACCACCATGGCGATGCAGCGCGCCAGCCCGACGACGACGAGTCCGGTGCGGTAGGCGGGCAGGTCGGGCAGGAAGATCCACGCCAGGGCGAACATGAGCCCGGGCCCGACGACCCAGTTCAGGACCAGCGAGCTGACCAGCAGCCGCTTGTCCCCGGTGACGGCGGCCATCCTGTCGTAGCGGACCTTGGCGAGCACCGGGTACATCATCACGAGCAGGCCCATCGCGATGGGCAGCGAGATGCCGCCGACCTCCAGCGCGCCGAGCAGGTCCCCGAGGGCGGGGACGAAGCGGCCGAGCAGCAGGCCACCGACCATCGCCAGGCCGATCCACAGCGGGAGCCAGCGGTCGAGGCTGGACAGACGGGCACTGACCGGTGCCTGGACGGTAGTGGTCATGGAGCTCCTGACGTGGCTGTTTCGACGAACATCAATATAGATGGATCTCGATGCAGCGGTCAACGCGGCAGAGTCTTGCGGCCAGGCTGAACAAGCGTTTAGTGTGTTGAACATGAGTTCAGCCGAAGCTGCCGGGGTGCCTGAGGGCACCTCGTCGACCGGGCGGCCGCCGTCCGACGGCTCGGCGCGCGACCGCATCCGGGACGCGGCCGTGCTGCGCTTCGCGCGGTCCGGGTTCGGAGCCTCCGTGCGCACCATCGCCGCCGACGCCGGGGTGAGCCCCGCGCTGGTCATCCACCACTTCGGCTCCAAGGACGCGCTGCACCGCGCCTGCGACGACTTCGTGCTCCGCTGGATCATGGGGTCCAAGCGGCAGAACATGGGCAAGGCCACCAACGGGCAGTTGCTGCAGGTGATGGCGGAGATCGACGAGTACGCCCCGCTGCTGGGCTACTCCGTCCGGTCGTTGCAGGCTGGCGGCGACGTGGCCCGAGCCTTCGTGCAGCACATGATCGACGACGCGCAGGTCTACACCCGCGAGGCCGTGGCCGACGGCATCGCCAAGCCCAGCGTCGACGAGGACGCCCGCGTGCGCTACCTCGTGCTGTCCGCGCTCGGCACGATGCTGCTCTCCCTCACCCTCGACCCGCCGGAGGACCCCGAGGACTTCCGGGCGGCCGTGAGCAACTTCATGGCCGACCAGTACCTGCCCATGATCGAGCTCTTCACCCAGGGCTTCCTCACCAGCCGCCGCATGCTCGACGACTACCTGCTCTACGTCGGGGACCCGCCCGGCGCCTCGCCCGGGCAGGGCGACGCCGACCACGAGCACGTACCCGAGACCACGAGCGAGGAACCATGAACAGCACACCAGCCATCGAGATCCACGACCTGGACAAGTCCTTCGGCGCGGTCAAGGCCCTGGACGGCCTCGACCTCGCTGTCGCCCACGGGCAGGTCGCGGGCTTCCTCGGCCCCAACGGCGCCGGGAAGTCCACCGCCATCCGTGTCCTGCTGGGCCTGCTGCGCAAGGACGCCGGCAACGTCCGCGTGCTCGACGGGGACCCCTGGTCCGACGCCGTCGCCCTGCACCGCCGTCTGGCCTACGTCCCCGGGGACGTCAGCCTGTGGCCCAACCTGTCCGGCGGCGAGGCGATCGACTACCTCGCCCGCCTGCGCGGCAAGGTCGACAAGAGGCGCAAGAGCGAGCTGCTGGAGCGGTTCGAGCTCGACCCCACCAAGAAGGCGCGCACCTACTCCAAGGGCAACCGGCAGAAGGTCGCCCTGGTGTCAGCGTTCATGTCCGACGTCGACCTGCTCGTCCTCGACGAGCCGACCTCCGGCCTCGACCCGCTCATGGAAGCCGTCTTCATGGAGTACGTGCGCGAGGCCAAGGAGCGTGGCACCTCCGTGCTGCTGTCGAGCCACATCCTGTCCGAGGTGGAGAAGGTCTGCGACACCGTCACGATCATCCGCCAGGGCCGGGCCGTCGAGTCCGGCACGCTCGACGAGCTGCGCCACCTGACACGGTCCAGCGTCACCACCGTCGTGGCGGGCGACCCCGCGGCGCTGTCCGGCCTGGACGGCGTGCACGACGTCGCCACCGTGCCCACCGACGAGGGGAACCGCGTCACGTTCGACGTCGACGACGCCCGGATCGGGGGCGTCCTGGCCGCGCTGACCGCCATGGACGTGCGCAGCTTCACCGCGGCCCCGCCGTCGCTGGAGGAGCTGTTCATGCGCCACTACGGCGAGGACGTGACCGGCGACGCCGCAGGGTCCGACGGCGGCACGGACGGTGAGCCGGACCGGTCCGGCGGGCGCGCGCGGACCCGCAGCAAGGCAGGTGCGTGATGACGACGACCCTCGAGCGGCCGGTGCCCGCCGCGGCGTCCGCTCCTGCCCGGGGCGGCTCCACGCTGAGCGGCACCGGCAGTCTCATCCGCTTCATCCTGCGCCGTGACCGCGTGCGTCTCTCCGTGTGGACCGGCTCGCTGGTGCTGTTCTACGCGTACTTCACCGCGGCGCTCGGCATCATGGGCGAGACCGAGGGTGCGCTCCAGGCGCGCGGCGCGCTGATGGAGACGCCGTCGGGCATCGTCATGGGCGGCCCCGGCTACGGCGTCGAGAACTACACCGTCGGCGCGGCCATCGCGAACGAGGGCACCGTCTGGGTGGTCCTCGCGCTCGCCCTCATGAGCATCCTGCACGTGGTGCGGCACACCCGCGCCGAGGAGGAGACGGGCCGGTCCGAGCTGGTGCGCGCCGCTCCTGTCGGCCGCCACGCCCCGGCCGTGGCGGCCGTGGTCACGCTCGTGCTGGTCAACGCGGTGATCGCCGGCGTCTCGGCGCTCGCGATGACGGGTGTCGGCGGTGCCGAGGAGATGCCGCTGGCCGACTCGCTCGGCATGACCGTCGGCGCCGGGCTGAGCGCCATGGTCTTCGGCTCGATCGCGCTCGTGTTCTGCCAGCTCGTCGAGAGCGGCCGGGGTGCGAGCGGTCGCAGCGTGGCCGTGTTCGGTCTGGCGTTCGCCGTCGAGGTCGCGGGCAACCTGCGTGAGGTGCCGGGCGGCAGCGCGCTGTCCTGGTTCTCGCCGATCGCCTGGGCGCAGCAGACGAGGGCCTTCGTCGACCTGCGCTGGTGGCCGATGGCGCTGAGCGTCGTCACGATCGTCGTGCTGCTCGTCGCTGCTTCGATGCTCGCGTCCCGGCGGGACTTCGGCGGCGGCATGATCGCGACGCGGGCCGGGAGGCCCGACGCCCGCGATTCGTTGCGGAGCCCGCTCGCCCTCGCCTGGATCCAGCAGCGGGGAGCCCTGCGCTGGTCCGCCCTGGGGCTGGGCGCGATGTGGCTGGCGTCCGGCACGCTCGTCCCCGAGATCGGCACCATGATCGGCGACCTCATCGCCGACAACCCCGCGATGCAGGGGATCTTCGGCGAGGACACCACGCGGTTCGAGGCGGCGTTCCTCGGCGCGATCATGCTCTACGGCGCCCTGTGCGCGGCCGCGTACGCCATCGTGATGGGGCTGCGGCCCAAGGCCGAGGAGACCACCGGCCGTGCCGAGCTGGCGCTGTCCACGCCGGTCTCCCGCGGGCGCTGGCTCGGTGCCCAGCTCCTCGTCGCCGGCGTCGGCACCGTGGTGCTGCTCGCCGTCAGCGTCTACGCCCTGTGGGCCGGCGCGGTCTCGGTCGACATGACCGAACCCGGCCTCGGCACCTACACGGAGGTGCTTCTCGGCTACATACCCGCCGTGCTGATCTATCTGGGGCTCACGGCCGCGCTCTTCGCGTGGATCCCGCGAGCCACCGCGGCCGGGTGGGCGCTGCTGGCCTACACCTTCGTGATCGGCATGTTCGGCGGTCTCATCGAGGACCTGCCCGAGGCGGCGCACTGGATCTCCCCGTTCTACTGGGTCCCGGAGGCGTTCGTCGCGGACTTCGACGCCGGCTCGTTCGTGGGGCTGAGCGCCGTCGCGGCCGCCCTGCTCGTCCTGGCCTTCGTCGGTTTCCGCCGCCGGGACCTGCAGACGGTCTGAGCGGGCCAGCAAGCCTCGACCGGGCCTGCGGTGCGCCGTCGTGCACCGCAGGCCCGGTGGGTGCGCCGTGCAAGGACTAGCGTGTCCGCGTGACGAACGGACCTGACCCGACCCGCCCCGGCGGCGAGGCCCTGAGCGCGCCGGCCGAACCGCTCGCGCACGGGCTGCGGCCCCGGCACCTGACGATGATGGGCCTCGGTTCCGCCATCGGCGCCGGGCTGTTCCTCGGCTCGGGCGAGGCGATCGCGACCGCCGGCCCGGCGGTGCTGATCAGCTACGCCATCGCCGGGGCGATCGTCGTGGCCGTCATGCGGATGCTGGCCGAGATGGCGTCCGCGCTGCCCGCCTCGGGCTCGTTCTCCGTGTACGCGGAGGTCGCGCTGGGCCGGTGGGCCGGGTTCCTGCTGGGCTGGCTGTACTGGTTCATGCTGATCATGGTGCTCGGCGTCGAGGTCACCGGGGTGGCGGAGATCGTCTCCGGCTGGTGGCCGGGCGTGCCGCAGTGGGTGGTCGCGGGCGTCGTCGTGGCGGTCCTGGGCGGCATCAACCTGATCGGGGTGCGGCAGTTCGGCGAGGCCGAGTTCTGGTTCGCCCTGATCAAGGTGGCCGCCATCGTGGCGTTCCTCGCTGTCGGCGTGCTCGTCGTGGTGGGCGTCATCCCTGTCACGGGCAGCGTGCTCGGGCAGTGGGCCGAGCACGGCGGGTTCGCCCCGGCCGGCGTCGGCGGCATCGCGGCCGGCCTGCTCGCCGTCGCGTTCGCGTTCGGCGGCATCGAGATCGTGGCGATCGCCGCCGCCGAGGCGCGCGACCCGCGTGACGCCGTCGCCCGCGCCACCCGCACCATCCTGTGGCGCATCCTGGCGTTCTACCTCGGTTCCGTCGCGATCATCGTGGCGCTCCTGCCGTGGGACGACGCCGACGCGCTCACCTCGCCGTTCGTGGGCGTCCTCGAGCTGGCCGGGTTCGACGGCGCGGCGCGGCTCATGGAGGTCGTGGTCGTGCTGGCGCTGCTGAGCGCGTTCAACGCGCAGGTGTACGGCACGTCGCGCATGTTGTTCTCCCTCGGGGAGCGGCGTGACGCCCCGGCGGCGGCCACGAAGATCTCCCGCCGGGACGTGCCGTGGGTGGCGGTGCTGGTGTCCGTGTTCTTCGGCGTCGTGGCGGTGCTCCTGAACTGGCTGCTGCCGGAGGCGCTGCTGTCGGTGCTGCTCAACGCCGTCGGCTCCGCGTTGTTCGTCGTCTGGTTGCTCATCACCGTGTCGCAGCTCCGGCTGCGGCCCCGCCTGGAGGCCGAGGCGGCGCGTTCCGGGGAGCCGATGCGCCTGCGGGTGTGGGCCTTCCCCTGGCTCACCTGGGCCACCCTCGCGGCCCTCGTGGGGCTCGCCGCGCTGATGCTGACCGACGACGCCGCGCGGGCACAGCTCGTCGCCACGGCGGTGCTGGTCGCCGTCATCCTCGGGGCGTACCTGGTGCGCCGAGCCTTCGCACGGCGCGAGGCCCGGTCGTCGGAGGTGGGAGCATGAGCGCCATGGGTGAGCTCCTTGCCGTCTGCCGTGTCCACCAGCTGCTGCCCGACGCCGGGACGGTCGGCATCACCGCGATCGACAAGCGGCCCGTCGAGGGCAGGGTGCGGGCCGGGCGCTACGGGCTCTACGCCGACGTCCAGGCGGACCGTGAGAACCACGGCGGCCTGGAGCAGGCGGTCTACGCCTATGCCGCCGAGGACGTCGCGTTCTGGGAGCCCGAGCTCGGACGGGAGATCCCTCCGGGTCTGTTCGGGGAGAACCTGCGGACCCGAGGTCTCGACGTGTCCGGAGCGCTCGTCGGGGAGCAGTGGCGCATCGGGACGGTGCTGCTCGAGGTGACGCAGCCGCGCACCCCGTGCGCCACCTTCGCGCGACGGCTCGGGTCGCCGCCGCGCTGGGTGCGCCGGTTCGCCGAGGCGAACCGCACGGGGTCCTACCTGCGGGTCGTCGAGCGGGGTGAGCTCGGGGCGGGCGACGCCGTCGAGATCGTGTTCCGGCCCTCGCACGGGGTGTCCGTGGCGGACTGGTTCGGCACGTGGAACGCGGGTGCTCCGGCGTTCGGCGCGGCTGCCGAGCTGGCGGCGGCCCTACGGAGGTCCGCCGACGACGGCGAGGTGCGCCTGAGCGACGAGATGGACCGCCGCGTCAGCAAGGCGCTGACACGCGCAGTGTGACGTTCCACGTGGTCAGTGGCTCGCCGGTCTGCGGATTCCCTCTTGCAGCGACCCTCGCTGTTCGCTAGTGTCGAACGCATGTTCGAAGACGACGCTTCCCACCCGGCGCGGCACGCTGTCGGGACTCGTCGTGCACGAACCCCCGGTCCCGGTGCGGTCGGTGCCCCGGCCGCACCGGGACCCAACCACCGAGAGCCGCGAGCGAGCACCGACTCCGCCGCACTCATGGACGACGGCGAGGACGGCGGCACGGGGCTCGAGCGAGAGCTTGCCGACCTTCTCGCGGTCGAGGTCGGCGCAGCGCATCCCTACACGGTGTTCGAGCTGTGCCCCGCTCCCGGCCGCGACGGTCGCTCCGACGGCGGCGGCGCCCGGCCCGACGGCGGCGGGCTGTCGGGGCCAGACGCATGGCTCGACGAGATGCCGGGCGGTCCGGGGCCGTCACTCGCGACGATGCTGGCGAGCACCGAGCCCGCCGACCTCGACGACACCTCCCTGGTCGAGCTGCTGGCCGCCTGGGAGCGGTTGGCCGCCTGGGCGCAGGCGGGGTCGGCCGCGGCGCTCGGTGAGCTGCTGCAGCGCACGCGCGGGTCGTCCCGGCACGAGTTCGTGGCCGACGAGGTCTCGGCTCGGCTCGGCCTGAGCCGGCACGCCGCCG
This sequence comes from Isoptericola sp. GX10416, assembly GCF_056590155.1. Lineage (NCBI taxonomy): Bacteria > Bacillati > Actinomycetota > Actinomycetes > Micrococcales > Promicromonosporaceae > Isoptericola > Isoptericola sp. GX10416. Next base: position 109,915 of record NZ_JBWPVO010000002.1, read on the forward strand.
CGCAGCACGTCGCGGTCGCCCAGGGCGTCCGGTCGATCCCGGAGGTCGCCGACGCGATGGCGGCCGGTGTGGCCGACCGGCGCAAGGCAGAGGTGCTCGTCGCGACGGGGCGGCTCGACGACGCCCGACGACGGCAGGTGGTCCGCGAGCTGCGCCACGACCTCGAGCACCTCACCGTGCGGCAGATCCGCGACCGGCTGCGCCGGGCAGAGATCACCGCCGACCCGGACGGCACGATCGAGCGTCACCGCGAGGCGCGGCGGTCACGGTCGGTCGTGTTCGAGCCGGTCGACGATGCCATGGCCTATCTGACCGCCTACCTTCCCGCCGCCGACGCGGCGCGTGCCCGTGCGGCGATCGACGGCCTGGGCGGGGAGCTGCACCGCACCCCGGGGGAGGCCAGGCGCCTCGACGAGTGCCGGGCCGACGCGCTGGTCGCACTCCTCACCGGAGCAGTCGAACCGGCCGTCGACACGCCCGCGTCCCCGATGCCCGGCGCAGAGCTGCCCTGCGTCGACGCACCCGGCTCCCAGGTGTCGCAGCCGTACGCGTCGCAGTTCCACGCATCGCAGTTCCAGGCGCCGTGCGGCCGCTCGTCGCCCGTGCAGGTGACCATCGCGGCGTCGACGTTGCTCGGCACCGACGACCTCCCGGCGATCCTGGCGGGCTACGGGCCGATCCCCGCACCGATGGCTCGGACGATCGCGACCGACCCGGAGGCGGTCTGGCAGCGCATCCTCACCGATCCGGTCTCCGGGGTGCTGACGGACCGTTCGTCGCGCTCGTACCGACCGAGCCGGGCGCTGCGTGCCGCCGTGGTGGCCCGCGACGCCACGTGCGCGTTCCCCGGCTGCGGCGTGCCGGCGTCGCGTGGCGACCTCGACCACATCGTGCCCTTCGACGCGGGGCGCGGCGGGCCGCAGACCCACGGCGACAACCTGCACGCCCTGTGCCGCACGCACCACCGGGCCAAGACGACCGGTGGCTGGGCGGTGGTACGCGACCCGGCCACCGGGACGAGCGTCTGGACCTCGCCGACGCAGCACCGGTACGCGAGCGCGCCGTACCGCGCGGATCCTGCGGGCGTCCGGCCGCGTCCTCGGGTCGACGATGCCCCGCCGCCCTTCTGAGCGTGCCAGGATGGACCGATGGAGACGCACACGCCCGTCGCGGCCGACCATGTCGTGACCTGCGACGACGTCGGGAACCGCATCGGTACGGTCGCCCGTGCCGAGGTCCACACGACCGACACGCCGCTGCACCTCGCGTTCTCCTGCTACCTGCTGGACGACGAAGGACGTCTGCTGGTCACCCGGCGCGCCCTGGCCAAGAAGACCTGGCCGGGCGTCTGGACCAACTCGTTCTGCGGCCACCTGCGGTGGACGGAGAGTGCCGAGCAGTCGTTGGTCCGGCATGCCGAGCACGAGCTGGGTGCCGAGGTGTCGAACATCGAGGTGGTCGTCCCGGGGTTCCGCTACCGCGCTGTGGACGCCTCGGGGATCGTGGAGAACGAGATCTGCCCGGTCTACGTCGCGCGCGTGGTCGGGGACGTGGAGCCCAACCCGGACGAGGTGTCGGAGCACGTGTGGGCGCCCGTCGGTCAGGTGCTGGCCGCGGTCGAGGCGACCCCGTGGGCGTTCAGCCCGTGGATGGTGCGCCAGCTCGCCGAGATCCCGGCGGCGCGGCTCGGCTGAGCTTCCGCGCGGCGCGGCTGAGCCTCAGCGCACCCGGCGGCGCGGCTCCCGCGGAGGCCACTCGCCGTCGTCGGACCCGTCGTCGGCCTGGAGCAGCAGCTCCTGCAGCTGGCGGTGCACGTCCTCGACGTCGGGGACGTCGTGCAGCACCATGCCCCGCTTCTCGGTGGCGTCGGCGACCACGAGGGTGCCGCAGCCGAACAGGCGGTCGACGAGCCCTTTCTCCATCGAGACGTCGTTGATGCGGTGGAGCGGGATGTCGCGGCCCACGCGGGTCAGCAGCCCGGAGCGCATGGCGATGCGCTGGTTCGTCACGGAGAACGAGGTGGTGCGCCACTTCAGCCACGGCAGGAAGACCCACACCACCGCGACGAGCGCGAGCACACCGAGACCGACCCACCGCCCGGGACCGTCGGGGACCAGCGTGACGACGGCGACCGCACCGACCAGCGCGGCGATCAGCACCACGACCGGCCACACCAGGGCCTTCGTGTGCTCCCGCAGCTCCATGACGACGTGCTCACCGTCGATGAGGTTCTTCTCGTTCAGGGCCATGGCGTCATCCTGCCACCAGGTTCCACGCCTCTATCGACTCCAGACCGTGCGAGGTGCCGAGCGCGCAGATCGCGGCGGTTCCGAGCTCGAGGCGCGCCCCGAACGTCGGGTCGACGTCCAGCCAGGCCGTGGCGAGGACGCGCAGCAGGTGGCCGTGCGCGACGACGAGCACGGTGCCGCCGTCGTCGAGCGTGGGGCGGGCCCGGTCGAGGAACCGGTCGGTGCGCGCCCGGACGTCGGCGAGGCTCTCGCCGTGCCGTGTGCCGCCGTCGGGCACGCTGCCGGCCGGGTCGGGCGGCACGACGTCCACGCCCTCGCGAAAGATCTCGAACTCCCGGCCGATGCTCTCGGTGATCTCGGCGGACGTGCGGCCTTCCGCGGGGCCGTAGTCCCACTCGGCGAGGTCCGGGTCGACGACGGCCTCGGGGAAGCCCGCGAGCTCGGCGGTGCGGTGGGCGCGCTGGAGCGGCGAGCAGTAGACGACGGCGGGGGAGAGCCCGGCCAGACGGCGTCCGGCGTCCCGGGCCTCGCGCTCGCCGGCGGTCGTCAGCGGCAGGTCGGTCCGGCCGGTGTGCTTCCCGGCGGCCGACCAGGTCGTCTCGCCGTGGCGGAGGAGGACGAGGCGAGGAGCGGAGGAGGGTGGCAGGTCCATGCTCCGATCGTCGCCCACATCCGGCCGGATGGTGGAGGAAGTCGCGCCGAGAGGTCCGGATCTGGCATTCTTCACACGCTCGACACATCCTCGAACCTCGACGCTCGGAGCTCTGCGTGCTCGTCTTCGTCCTCATCGGTGCCGCTGGACTCGTGCTGCTGCTGCTCTCGCTCGTCATCGGGGAGCTGGTGGACATGGGCGACGGTGCGCTGTCCGGCACGTCGCTCGGTGTCGGGGCGGTGGTCTTCGGCGCCGTGGGGTCGATCGTGACCGTCAACGGGCTGCCTGTCTGGACCGCCTACGCGGCGTCGGCCGTCGTCGGTCTGCTCGCCGCCGTCGTCGCCCAGCTCATGATCCGCCGACTCAGCGCCACCGAGGACAACGCGAACGTCTCGCTCGTCGGGGTGCAGGGCACTGCCGTCACGGACATCGGCCAGGCGTCCGGCGAGGTCTCCCTCGACGCGGTCAGCGAGCTCGAGCGGCGCCTCGCGTGGTCGCTGGAGCCGATCGCGGAGGGCACGCGCGTCGTGGTGCTCGAGCACCAGCCCAACAGCGTGCGCGTCGGGCCGTACCGGCCCGGGGCGTAGTCACCGCACCACCCTCCCGGAAGGAGCCGCGCTCCGGCGCGCATCATGACCGACTCGTCCAGCTTCGTGACCACCATCGCGGTGGTCGCCATCGTCATCGCGTTCCTCGCGGTGGGGATCTTCGTCGCCCAGCGCATCCGCCGGGTGCCGCCGAACCAGGCCCTCGTCATCGTCGGCCGCGGCGCCGGGCGCAAGGAGGTCAGCGGGCAGAAGGTCGTCATCGGCGGTCGGACCTTCGTCTGGCCGATCCTGCAGCAGGGCTTCGCGATCTCCCTCGAGCAGCGTCAGATCGGCATGACGGTCGAGGGCGTCGACGCGAACCGCATCAAGATCGCCATCAAGGCGTCGATCAACTTCAAGGTGCGGGGTGACGAGGAGGGCGTGCGCCGTGCGGCGCAGCGCTTCCTGTCCCAGCAGGAGCTCCTCACCGAGATCATCGCGGAGTCCCTCGAGGGTTCGCTGCGCTCGATCGTCGGCGACATGTCGATCGAGGAGATCATCTCCGACCGCAAGGGCCTGTCCGACCGCGTCGTCGAGTCCACCAAGAAGGACCTCGCCGAGCAGGGCCTGCAGGTCGACATCCTCAACATCTCCGACATCTCGACGCCCGGCTCGGACTACCTGGCCAACCTGGGCCGCGCCGAGTCGGCACGCGCCCGCCAGGTCGCCGAGGTCTCCGAGGCGGAGGCGCAGCGGGCGTCGGAGTTCGCCGTCATCGAGGCTGCCGAGCAGATCGCCGAGCGTCAGAAGGCGCTCGACCTCAAGAAGGCCTCCATCAAGGCCGAGACCGACCGCGCACAGGCCGAGGCCGACGCCTCCGGCCAGCTCGCCCGGGCGGAGCAGGACCGTCTCGTCGCCCAGCAGGAGCGGGAGGCGCTGTCGGAGAAGGCGCGCGTGGAGCAGGAGCGCCTCGACATCGAGGTCCGCAAGCCGTCCGAGGCCAAGGCCTACGCCGAGGTCCAGGAAGCCAACGCGCGGCGTGACTCGGAGAACGCGGCCACCGAGGCCGAGGCCTTCAAGCGGACGACGATCGCCGAGGCGAACAAGACCGCAGCGATCCAGGACGCCGAGGCCGCCGCCGAGTCGGTCCGTCGTGCCGGTGAGGCCGACCGTGACCGCCAGGTGGCACAGGCCGCCGGTATCCGGGCCGAGGGTGAGGCCCGCGCGGCCGCCATCGAGGCCGAGGGTCGCGCCGAGGCTGCCGCCACGGACGCCAAGGCGATCGCGCTGGAGAAGTACGGCGAGGCCGCGCTGGTCCAGGAGCTCATCGAGCGCCTGCCGGAGATCGTCCGCGCCGCGGCCGAGCCGATCGCCAGCATCCAGGGCATGACGGTGATCTCCACCGACGGTGCGTCGGCGGTCACCAAGAACGTCAGCAGCGTCCTCGGCGAGGGCCAGGCCGTCGTCAAGGAGCTGACCGGCGTGGACATCAACCAGCTCATCGCCGGCATCGCGAACAAGGACGGCGGGGCGCAGGCCGTCGCCACCAACGGTTCGTCGAACTGACGCGCGCACGCAGGAGGCCCGCACGATCCCACCGGATCGTGCGGGCCTCCTGCGTCTGTCAGTCGAAGAGCGTGTCCAGCTCCCAGCCCGGGCCGGAGGTGGCCGAGGTCCGGGACCGGTCGCCGTCGCCGCACCGCGCACCGACGGGCTCGGGGTCGCGCGCCGACTGCTCGGCGGCGGTGCGTCCCGACGGTTCGCCCCGCCCCACGCCGGCGTCGGCGGCGTCCAGCAGCAGGCCGTCGACGGCGCCGCGCCCGGCAGCCCAGTCCTCGGCGGCAAGTCGTGCGAGCTCCTGGGCGCGTTCCGTGAACGGGCTGTCGACGTGGCCACGGACCCACCGGAACCGGACCGGGCCGGAGCGGTCGGTGATCGCCCGGTCGAGAGTCTGGACGAGCTCGAGGTGCTGCACCGGGCCGCCGGACGCCGTCCGCCAGCCGTGGGCCTTCCACCCCTCGAGCCACTCCGAGGCGCAGCGGATCGCGTACTGCGACGCGGACTCCACGAAGAGCGGCTCCTCACCCGGGTGGGCCTCGACGGCGCGGCACAGCGCGGTGAGGTCCGCGACCTGCGGGGTGCCGTCGAAGGCGCCGCCGGAGTCGAAGCGGCCTGAGCCGTGTGCGACCCACGCCCAGCCGATCGCCCCGCCCGTGTCGCTCAGGCTGGAGCCGTCGGTGCTGACAATGATCACGCCGTTGTCCCTCGGTGTTCCTCGGTTTCCCACGGAGTATGCCGCCTCGTGGGGCGACAGGGAACATTGTGCCCTGCCCCGGTGACATCCGGGTGAACCTCTCGCGTACGGATCACCGAAACCCGCGGTCCGAGCCGCCGGAAACCGCTCGACGGCGTACCGGAACCCACGGGCCGCCGTCGGAAGGGATCATGGTGACCCATGGACGACGCCACACCCGCTGCCGCACGCACCTCGGCCGACGTCCGGCGTTGGCGCCGGTACCTGGCCGCCGAGCGCGCCGAGGCGGCCGTGTACCGCGACCTGGCTGCCCGCCGTCGTGGTGAGGAGCGCGAGATCCTGCTCGCGCTGGCAGCGGCCGAGCGGCGGCACGAGCAGCACTGGCTCGACCTGCTCGGCGACGACGTCGGCATGCCGCTGCAGGGAGATCCGCGCACCCGGTTCCTCGCCTTCCTCGCACGGCGGTTCGGCGGTGTCTTCGTCCTGGCGCTCGCTCAGCGTGCCGAGGCGCGCTCGACGTACGGGCGCGAGGAGTACGCCACCGCACAGATGGCTGCCGACGAGCAGATCCACGAGGAGGTCGTGCGCAGCCTCGCCACGCGCGGCCGCAACCGCCTGTCCGGGACGTTCCGCGCCGCCGTCTTCGGCGCGAACGACGGTCTCGTGTCCAACCTCGCGCTCGTGCTCGGCATCGGCGCGTCCGGCGTCGCCACGGGGACCATCCTCGTCACCGGGGTCGCGGGCCTGCTCGCCGGCGCGCTGTCGATGGGCGCGGGGGAGTACATCTCCGTGCGCTCGCAACGAGAGCTGCTCGAGGCGTCGACGCCCGACCCCGAGGCCGTCAACGCGTTGCCGCACCTCGACGTCGACGCGAACGAGCTCGCCCTCGTCTACCGGGCGCGCGGCCTGGACGCCGACGCGGCACAGATCCGTGCGGACGCCGTGCTCGCCCGCCTCGCCGCGACGGGAGCGGTGGAGAGCCTCGGCGACGACGGCGGCACGCGCGCCCCGGAACCGTCGGACAGCACAGAGGGGCACCCCGACACGCACGAGACGCACGGCACCGCCTGGGGCGCCGCGATCTCGAGCTTCTGGTTCTTCTCCTCCGGGGCGATCGTCCCGGTGCTGCCGTACCTGTTCGGGATGTCGGGGCTCGGCGCCGTCGTCATGGCGTCCGTGCTGGTCGGTGTGTGCCTCGTCGTGACCGGCGCGGTGACCGGCCTGCTCTCCGGCACCTCCCCGGTGACGAGGGCGCTGCGTCAGCTCGCCATCGGTTTCGGTGCGGCGGCGGTCACCTACGCGCTGGGCCTGGCCTTCGGCACCACGGTGGCCTGACGCGCCGCCCGGCTGCTCAGCCCGAGAACTCCTCGTACAGCCGGATCGAGGCCTCGAGGGCCCAGTCGTTGGTGAGCTGTGCAGTGTTGTCCGGGTCCTGCAGGTACAGCGACGTCGCGACGTGCATCACGTTGAACCGGCCGAAGTGGTAGCCGAACGGATCGATCTGCTCGCCGCCGACCCACTCGTTGCCGAGCGTGGCGATGTAGCCGTCGTGCTCCGCGAGCCGCGGCTCGTCCGCGACGAGGTCGAACTCGCGCATCTCGGCCTCGTCGTCCTCCCGCGCGACCTCGATGCTGACGCTGTACCCGCCGTCGGTCATGAGCTGCTCGAAGTCCGCCGACCCGTCGACGATCGCGGGCGGGAAGTACGTGCACTGCTTGGTGTACCGCACCGCGTCCGCCGTCGGGTCCGGGTCCGGGTCGTCCGGGTGGGCCACCAGGTCGGCCACCGCGGGGCCGAGGGCCGCGTGCAGCTCGCCGCACGACGGCAGGTCGTCGATCGAGGGCAGCGCCCGTCCGTCCGTGTTGGTCCCGCCGGACCCGCTGCCGTCCGCCCCACTGTCTGGGCCGGCGTCGTCGGCGGGCTCGGCTGCGGCGCTGTGCTGCGGTGCGCTGCCCGGACCGTCCTCGGCGTCGGCAGGTTCGGGCTCGGCGGAGCAGGCGCAGAGCGTCAGGACGGCGGCGAGACCGACCGCGCGGAGCAGACCCGGTCGGAGGTTGGCGTTCACGCTCTGCATCGTAGGTGCCCAGCCCGTCCCCAGGTGGCTGTCAGAGGTCGCTCGGAGGTTACCGGTGCATCACGATGGGACGATGAACGACTCGCGCCCGCACGTGACCGTCCGCACCGACCCCGCCCGGAACGTCTACCTCGCGCTGCTCGACGACGGCACGGAGGCCGGCGGTGCCTACTTCCGGCGTCGCGACGGCGTCGTCACGTTCACCCACACGGAGGTCTCCCCGGAGCTCGAGGGCCAGGGCGTCGGCTCGGCGCTGGCCCGCGGCGCCCTGGACGACGTCCGCTCGCTCGGCGAGAAGATCGTCCCCCGGTGCCCGTTCGTCAAGGCGTACGTCGACCGGCACCCTGAATACCAGGACCTGCTGGCCTGACGGCGGCCCGGGCCCGCCGTCAGAGCGCCTCGCCCACGACCTGCTTCGCCGCGGCCTGCACCTCGGCCAGATGGTCGGCGGAGACGAACGACTCGGCGTAGATCTTGTAGACGTCCTCCGTGCCCGAGGGGCGCGCCGCGAACCAGGCGTCCGCCGTCGTCACCTTCAGCCCGCCGATCTTCGCGCCGTTGCCGGGCGCCTCGGTGAGCTTCGCGGTGATCTCGGAGCCCGCGAGCGTCGTCGAGGTGACCTGGTCCGGGGAGAGCGCCGCCAGGCGGCCCTTCTCCTCGCGCGACGCCGGAGCGTCGACGCGGGCGTACCAGGACTCGCCGTGCTCGGCCACCAGCTCGGCGTGGTGCTGCGACGGGGACCGCCCGGTCGTGGCGATGATCTCCGCGCCCAGCAGCGCGAGCAGCAGGCCGTCCTTGTCGGTCGACCACACGCGACCGTCGCGGCGCAGGAACGAGGCGCCGGCCGACTCCTCGCCACCGAACCCGATGTCGCCGGTCAGCAGCCCGGGAACGAACCACTTGAAGCCGACGGGCACCTCCGTGAGCTCGCGGCCCAGGCCCGCGGCCACCCGGTCGATCAGCGCCGAGGAGACGAGCGTCTTGCCGATGGCGGCACCGGCCGGCCAGTCGGGCCGCGCGCCGCCGAACAGGTACTGGATGGCCACGGCCAGGTAGTGGTTAGGGTTCATCAGGCCGGCGTCCGGGGTGACGATGCCGTGGCGGTCGGCGTCCGCGTCGTTGCCCGTCGCGATGTCGTACGGGGCCGCAGCCCCGCCGTCGGGCGCCATGGTGGCGACGAGCGACGCCATGGCGTGCGGGGAGGAGCAGTCCATGCGGATCTTGCCGTCCCAGTCCAGGGTCATGAAGGCCCAGCGGGGGTCGACCTGCGGGTTCACGACCGTGAGGTCGAGCCCGTAGCGCTCGCCGATCGCGCCCCAGTACTCCACGGACGCCCCGCCGAGCGGGTCGGCGCCGATGCGCACGCCCGACTCGCGGATCGCGTCCAGGTCGAGCATGTTCGCGAGGTCGTCGACGTACGTCGAGAGGTAGTCGTGCTTGTGCGTCGTGGCGGCGGCCAGCGCCGTGTCCAGCGAGACGCGGTGGATGCGCGCGAGACCGCCGGCCCGGAGCAGCTCGTTCGCGCGGTCGGCGATCCAGCTCGTCGCGTCGGAGTCCGCGGGCCCGCCGTGGGGCGGGTTGTACTTGAACCCGCCGTCCCGCGGCGGGTTGTGCGACGGCGTGACGACGATCCCGTCCGCGGCGCCCGGGCCCGCGGTGCGCAGCCCTTCGTCCGACGCCGCCCCGTTGTGGATGAGGATCGACTGCGAGACCGCGGGCGTCGGGGTGTACGAGTCGCGGGCGTCGATCATGACGGTCACGCCCGCGCCGGCGAGCACCTCGAGCGCGGTCTGCCAGGCGGGCCGCGACAGGGCGTGGGTGTCGCGGCCGAGGAACAGCGGGCCGTCCGTGCCCTGGGCCGCCCGGTACTCCACGATCGCCTGCGTGACGGCGGCGATGTGCGCCTCGTTGAAGGCGCCGTCCAGGCTGGAGCCGCGGTGGCCCGAGGTGCCGAAGACGACCTGCTGGGCAGGGTCTTCCACGTCGGGCTTGCGGTCGTAGTACGCGCCGACCACCTGGTCGACGTCGATGAGGTCCTGATCCTGGGCGGTCTGCCCTGCGCGCTCGTGCATGCCTCGATACTGCCAGCCGTGACGAGGTGTGTCTCCCCCCTCGGCCAGCCCGGCGGATCAGCGTTCTGCCTGGCCGCGCGCCCGCTCGCGGTCGAGGTGCTCCCGGAACCAGCCCAGCGCGTGGTGCACGGAGGCGATGCCGTAGCCGAGCGTCGCGCGCTGGTGGGTGGCGACGTCCTCGAGCCCGGCGGGGATCTCGACGCCGTCGAGCTGTGCGTCGAGCCCGCGGAACTGCGCGAGCTCCGCCTCGAGCCTCCGCACGATGCCCTCCAGCACGGGCACACGGTCCTGCGAGGGCAGCAGCCCGAGGAAGAAGAGCCGCGAGAGGGCGGCCGTCTCGATGTCCGGGCCGGTGAGCTCGCCGGTCATCCAGGCGTCGAACTCCCGGCGCCCGGTCTCGGTCACGCGGTAGACCTTGCGGCCCCGGGCACCCGCGTCGACGCTGGCCACCTCGATCGCGCCACGGTCCAGCAGGACGTCGAGGGCGCGCTTGATGCTCCCGGAGCTGGCGCTGTAGAAGAGCGAGACGCCGGCCTCGAAGCTCTTCACGAGGTCGTAGAGGCTCTGGGGCGCGATCAGCAGGAGTCCGAGGATCACGTGGGCCATGCGCGCCACTCTAGGAGTTCCGGCGCGGAGGACCGACCGGAGAGCGGGCGGCAGGTAAAGTCGGACGATGAGCCTCGCCTCCCGTCTGCTGCGCGTCCGCCCCTTGGTCCGCGCGCCGATCGGGCTGTACCGCGCCCGGCTCGGCTTCCTCCTGGGTGATCGGATGCTGCTGATGCAGCACCGGGGTCGGGTCAGTGGCGAGGCCCGGTCGGTGGTCCTGGAGGTGACGGACCGTCCCGCGCCGGACCGGATCGTCGTCGTCTCCGGGATGGGGCCCCGGGCGCAGTGGTACCGCAACGTGCTGGTGGAGCCGCGCGTGCTGGTGTCGGTCGGGGCGCGCCGCGAGGTCCGCGCCCTGGCACACGTGCTGTCCCCGGACGAGGCCGCCCGCACCCTCGACGCCTACGCGCGCGACCACCCCCGCGCGTGGACGGCGCTGGGTCCGGTCCTGACCGAGTGGGCCCAGCCGCTGGCCGCGGCGAAGGGCGAGGAGCATTGGGAGCGCCTCGTGCCGGTGGTCGAGCTACGGCTGCTCGACTGAGGCGGCGCGTCCGGCGTCCTCCGTCTCGTCGATCGGCCGCCGCAGGGCACGGGCCGCACCGACCAGCACCGCCAGGGTGCCCACCACGACGAGCAGCCCGACGGCGGTGCCCGCCCCGAGTGCGATCGCCACGTACCCGGCGAGCGCGGCCAGGGCCGCCACCGCGGCGTAGGGGAGCTGGGTGAGCACGTGCGTGATGACGTCGGACCCGGCGCCGGTGGAGGACAGGATCGTGGTGTCCGAGATCGGCGACGAGTGGTCGCCGAGGACCGCGCCGGCGAGGACGGCACCGAGGGCCGGCAGGAGCAGGTCGGTGTCGCCGATGGTGTTCATGATGCCGCCGACCAGCGGCAGCAGGAGCGCGAACGACCCCCACGACGTCCCGGTGGAGAACGCCATGGCGGCGGCGAGCACGAAGATCACCGGTACGAGCCAGGAGCTGGAGATGTCGGCGCCCTCGACCAGCCCGCCGAGGTAGGCGCCGGTGCCGAGCTGGTCGATGAGCCCCGTGAGCATCCACGCCAGCACGAGGATGCTCACCGCCGGCCACATCGCCCGGAAGCCCTCGACCCACCCGCGGCCGAAGTGCTTGCCGGAGAACCGCGGGTTCGGCGCGGTGTACCGCAGGTAGTAGTAGACGGCCGCGACGAGCCCGAGCACCCCGCCCACCATGAGTGACGCGCTGGTGTCCGTCTCGGCGAGGATGTCGACGACGGACCAGGAGCCGGCCGCCGTGTACCCCGTCCACACGATGCTGGCGAAGACGCCGAGCACCAGCAGGATGAACGGGACGACGAGAGCCCGGCGGGCACCGGGCTCGTGCACGGGGAGGTCTTCCGAGAGCTGGCCGGGCACCGTGGCGTCGTCGGCGAAGGTGCGGCCGTCGACCACGGCGCGCTCCTCCTCCCGGCGCATCGGGCCGACGTCGAGGTGCAGGACGATCGTCAGCCACACGAGGAGGACGGCGGCGATCCCGTAGTAGTTGGCGGCCGCGGCGCCGAGGAACGCCTGGACGCTGGACAGGCTCAGGGCGGACGCCGCGATGATCGGCGCGAGCAGCCCCATGATGTAGGCGCCCCAGCTCGAGAACGGGGCGAGGACGGCGACCGGTGCGGACGTCGAGTCGATGATGTAGGCGAGCTTCGCGCGCGAGACGCGGTGGCGGTCCGTGACCGGCCTCGAGACCTGCCCGACGGCGAGTGCGTTGAAGTAGTCGTCGATGAAGATGACGATCCCCATCACGGCGGGCAGGACCTGCGCACCGCGGCGGTCCCGGATCCGCTCCACGGCCCAGTCGGCGAACGCCTTGGTGCCGCCCGACATCATGATGAACGCCGCGATGACGCCCAGCATCAGCGTGAACGCGAGGATGTAGACGTACCACGTGTTCACGGCGCCGTCGGTCCAGAAGATCGCCGCGAACGAGTCCCAGAGCAGGCGCAGGGTCTCGAGCGGGGCCAGGTTCGCCACGAGGAGCGCCGCCGCCAGGATCCCTGCACCCAGGCTCACGAGGACCTTCTTGGTGATCACCACCAGGACGATGGCGATCACCGGCGGGAGCAGCGTCAGGACCGGGTGGTTCTCGAGCATGCGCGGGTGTCAGCCGGCGTCGAACCGACGTTCTCCCGCCTCGCTGGTCTCGCCGGGGTCCTCGACGGGAGGCTTGTCGGCGAACCGGGGGTCGGTCACCGTCGAGTCGCGCCTGACCAGCTCGAGGGCGAAGGCGCTCGGCGGGACGCGTGGGTCGCGCTCCGGTGCATAGGTGGTCATGACATCTCCTTTCGTCGTTGCCACCGTAGGCGTAGCGCACGTCGCGTGCACTGCCGGTGCGCAGCGGAGGGAGCCGCCATATGATGATGCGCGCGAGCAACAGTTCGCGCCACGACCGGCTTGGAGACTGGCCATGAATCAGACCCGACGCAGGGCTGTCACACTGTTGCTCGCCGCGGTGACCACCGTGGGACTCGCGCTCACCGGAGCGGTCGCCGCAGCCCCCGCGCAGGCCGCGAACGCCGTCGCCGCCCCGCTGAAGAACAAGACCTACGTCCTGTCCTCCTACCACGGGCCGCGCTGCATGCCCGTACGGGGCTCCTCCACGTTCCACCTCGGTCAGGACTTCGGGGCGTCGTCGGGCACCGACGTGCGCGCCGTCGCCGCCGGCACCGTGTCGCGGGCCGGGACGGTCAGGGGCTTCGGCCAGTGGGTCGTGATCGACCACAAGGTGGGCGGTGTGAAGTTCTCCTCGCTGTACGCCCACGTGATCGACGGCGACGGTCGCGTCAAGAAGGGCCAGAAGGTCCGCAAGAGGCAGCACATCGCCGATGTCGGCTCCACCGGGACGTCGACGTCACCCCACCTGCACCTGGAGATCTGGCGCGGCGGCTACCCCAACGGCAAGGCCGTCGACCCCCTGAAGTTCCTGAAGAAGCGGGGGATCGACCTCACCCAGCGCTCGACGCGCAACTACGCGCGCACCGTGGCGACGTCGTGCAAGTACTTCACGGCGGCGAAGGTCAAGCTGCGCAAGGGCCCGGGGACCGGCTACGGAGTGCTGCGCACCCTGCAGCCCAACGTGGTCCTCAAGGCCAAGCCGGGCGACGGGTCCGGCGTCTGGCGCAAGGTCACGCGTTCCGGACGGACCGGCTGGATCCACCGCGACTACGTCTCGCCCGGCTACACCTCGCAGGGCACGCGCTACACGCTCACCTCCCTGAACATGCGCGCCAAGCCGTCGACGTCGTCGAAGGTCCGGCGCACCGTTCCCGCGGACGCTCGGGTCACGATGCTGCGAGGCATCAAGGGCAACTGGCAGCGCGTCCGCTACGGCAGCAAGAACGGGTGGTTGCACGCGCGGTACCTCTCGGACACCCGGGACGGCGCCCGGGTGGTGCCGAAGGCGTCGGGGAAGACGCACTCCTGGGTGGATGTCAAGAAGCTCCACCTGCGCAAGGGCGCCTCCACCTCGACGTCCAAGGTCAAGACGTTGCGCCGCGACCAGCGGGTCCGGCACCTCGGCAAGATGCAGAACGGCTGGATCAAGGTCAAGCACGGGAAGAAGCGAGGATACGTCGCCTCGCGGTACCTGACCTCGGACAAGCCGTAGCGCGGCTCAGCGGGCGGCGGCCGGGAGGTCCAGCCCGTTGAGCTGCGCGAGGGTCTCGGCGTACCGGCCGTCGAGCTCGGCCCGCCGCAGGGGCTGCACGGCGTCGACCAGGACCTCGTGCGCGTCCGGGTCGGCTGCCAGCAGAGCCATGACCTCGTCCGCGAACGCGTCGAGCGGCAACGCGGCGGGGTTGTCCGCCAGGTGCGGTGTCAGGGTGGTGGACACCGCCGGCGGGACGATCTCGACCACCTGCACGCCCACCGGCTCGAGCTGCAGCCGCACGCCCTCCGAGAGGCTGTGGATCGCGGCCTTGGTCGCGTTGTAGACGGGGGTCGCGATGAGCGGCACGTGCGCCAGGCCGGACGACACCGTGACGAACGTGGCGCCGTCGCGGCCCTGCAGGTGCTCGGTGAAGGCGGCCAGGAGCCGCAACGGGCCCAGAAGGTTGGTGGTGACGACCCGCTCGGCCGTGGCGAGGACGTCCGCCGACCGCCAGTCCTCGGTGAGCATGATGCCCGCCATCGCGACGACGGCGTCCAGGTCCGGGTGCTTCGCGAGGACCTCCCGCGAGGCGACCTCGACGCTCGCCGGGTCGGTCGTGTCGATCTGCACGGTGTCGATGCCGGGGTGGTCCGCAGCAATCGCGGCCAGCCGCTCGGTGCGGCGCCCACCCACGATCACGGTGCTGCCGGCCGCGTGCAGACGTTGCGCGAGAGCGAGGCCGATGCCGCTGGTCGCGCCGGGGATGAAGACGGTGCTGTTCGTGATGTCCATGGCTCCACGGTGCGCGCCACGGCACGACGGCGGGAGAGGACCCCTCGTCGGGGGACCGGCGATCCCTGGCTGGGCACTGGCGTGCCGGGGTGCCGCCGTCGGACCATGGTGGGCATGGACCGAGCCGCGCTAGCCGCCTTCCTCCGTCACCGCCGCGCGGCGGTGCAGCCCGCCGACGTCGGGCTCGCCCCCGGCGCCCGACGGCGCACTGCCGGCCTGCGCCGCGAGGAGGTTGCCGCGCTCGCCGCGATGTCCGTCGACTACTACACGCGGCTCGAGCAGCAGCGCGGCCCGCAGCCGAGCGAGCAGATGCTTGCCGCGATCGCCCGGGCGCTGCGCCTGACCGACGACGAGACTGATTACCTGTTCCGCACGGCGGGGCGCGGCACGCCCGACCGGATCGTGTGCCACCCGCACGTGGCACCGGCGCTGCGGCGGGTGTTCGACCGGCTCCACGACACGCCCGCCCTCATCCTGTCCTGCGTGGGCGAGGCGCTCACGGCCAACCCCCTGGCCGTCGCCCTGTTCGGCGACCACTCGCAGGCCGCCGGCTGGGCTCGCAGCGAGTACTACCGGTGGTTCACCGACCCGGCGAGCCGGGAGATCTACCCGGCCGCGGACCGTGCGCGGCACGGCCGGGCCGTCGTCGCGAACCTGCGGGCCGCCGTCGGGCTGCTCGGGCCCGGCTCGCCTGCCGGGGAGCTGGTGCGGGTCCTGCAGGACGCCAGCGAGGAGTTCGTCGAGATCTGGGAGCGGCACGAGGTCGCCCGGCGGTACGAGGACCACAAGACGCTCGTGCACCCGGAGGTCGGCCCGATCGAGCTCGACTGCCAGGTGCTGTTCACGCAGGACCAGACGCAGGCGCTGCTCGTCCTCACCGCCGCGCCGCGCTCCGTCGACGCGGAGAAGCTCGCGCTGCTGTCCGTCGTCGGGCAGCAGCAGCTGACTCAGTCGAGGTAGTCCTCGACCAGCCGTGCCGCGATGCCCGTGTACGCGGCGGGGGTGAGCTCGGCGAGCCGCGCCGCGACGTCGTCGGGCAGGCCGAGCGTGCCGACGAACTCGCGCATGCGGGTGGCGTCGACGCGCTGGCCGCGGGTGAGCTCCTTGAGGCGCTCGTACGGGTTCTCCATGCCCTCGACCCCCGCCACGGACGCGGCGCGCATCGCCGACTGGACCGGCTCGCCGAGGACCTCCCAGTTGTGGTCGAGGTCGTCGGCCATGAGGTCGGCGTTGACGGCGAGGGCCTTCAGCCCGCGGCGCACGTTGTCGATGGCGAGCAGCGAGTGCCCGAACGCAGGGCCGATGTTGCGCTGCGTGGTGGAGTCCGTGAGGTCGCGCTGCAGACGGCTGGTGACGAGCGTGGCCGAGAGCGTGTCCAGCAGCGAGCAGGAGATCTCGAGGTTGGCCTCGGCGTTCTCGAACCGGATCGGGTTCACCTTGTGCGGCATCGTCGAGGAGCCGGTGGCGCCCGCGACGGGGATCTGCGTGAAGAACCCGAGCGAGATGTACGTCCACACGTCGGTCGCGAGGTTGTGCAGGATCCGGTTGAACCGCGCCATGTCGGCGTAGACCTCGGCCTGCCAGTCGTGCGACTCGATCTGCGTGGTCAGCGGGTTCCAGGTCAGGCCCAGGTGCTCGACGAACTCCCGCGAGACGGCCGGCCAGTCGGCACCCGGTACCGCGACGGTGTGCGCGCCGTACGTGCCGGTCGCGCCGTTGAGCTTGCCGAGGAACTCCGCCCCCGCGACGCGGCGGAGCTGACGGCGGAGCCGGTGGGTGAGCACGGCGAGCTCCTTGCCCATCGTCGTCGGCGTGGCCGGCTGGCCGTGGGTACGGCTCAGCATCGGCACGTCGGCGTGCTCACGCGCCATCTCGGCGAGCTGGTCGGCCAGGCCCTCGGCCGCCGGCAGCCACACGTCGACGACGGCGCCGCGCACCATCAGCGCGTAGCTGAGGTTGTTGACGTCCTCGGACGTGCACGCGAAGTGCACCAGCTCGCTCGCGGCCGGCAGGTTCGTGTCGCCGAGCTCGTCGGGCGCCGTGGCGATGCGGCGCTTGATGAAGTACTCGACGGCCTTGACGTCGTGCACCGTCTCGCGCTCGATCTCGGCGAGCTCGGCGATCTCGTCCGCGCCGAACGTCGCCGGGATCCGGCGCAGGTACGCGATCTCCGCGTCGGTCAGGGTGGGAGCGCCGGGCACCACCGCGCCCGGTGCCTCCGTCGTGCCGTCGCCCGCCGTGCCGTTGCCCGCCGTGCCGTTGCACAGCGTGATCAGCCACTCGACCTCGACGTGGATGCGCGCCCGGTTCAGCGCGGCCTCGCTCAGGTGGTCCACGAGCGGCGCCACCGCACCCCGGTAGCGGCCGTCGAGCGGCCCCAGCGCGATCGGCGGGGTGACGTCGGCGAGGTCGACACGGGTGGGCTGGTCAGGCTGCGGCGCGGTGGAGGTCACGCCCTGCATTCTCCCACGCGGCCCGGCGGCCCGGCCCGCAGGTCTCACGGGCCGAGCCGCCGTCGTCGGGCACCGGTCGTGGTGCGAGCGCTCCGTCGAGGGAGGTCGTCCACAGGCTGCCACCGTCCACAGGCGACCGGGTCGGCCGGGGCGGTCGGCACCCGAGCGCCCTAGCGTCCGGGCCATGCTCATGCCGACCTCCGACGTCGCCGTGGCCGCCACCCGGCTCCGCGACGCCCACGCCGCGCTCGACGACTCCGCTGCCCTGCTGCGCCGCGCCGCCGTCCTCGCCTGGGACTCCTCCGCCGGCGACGACTGCCGGGCCGCGATCAGCGACCTGCTCACGATCCTCGCCACCGACTCCGGCGCGGTCGAGCAGGCCGTCCGGGTCACCGCGGCCCTGGAGACGCCGTGAGCCGGGACCCGCGCGAGACGCTCGTCGTCGTCGGCGGGCGACCCGTCGCGCACGTCGACGCCACCGACATCCGCACGGCGGCGCTCCGGCTCGCGGACGCCGCCGACGACCTGCGCGTCGCCACGGCCGCCTGCGCCGCCGCCCGGACCGCCCTCGACCGCGACCTGTGGAGCCCCGCACCCCTCGGGGAGACGGACCCCGGTCGCCCCGGCCGGGTCCGCTGGGCACGGGCGCTCGCCGACGACGCCGCCGTCGCGCTCGCCGCCCGCGCCGACACCTGCGCGAGCCTGGAGCACCGGCTCCTGGTCGCCGCGGGCCTCTACGAGCACGCCGAGTCCGCCGCGGAGAAGCTCGTCGGAGCCGTCGTGGCGGTGGGCTCGGGGGCCGTCGCGGGGGTGGTCACCGGACTGGTCACCGACCCGCTGCTCGGCCTGCCGGCGCGCTGGGGCGGACGGATCGGGATCGGCATGGCCGCCGTGCTGGCGCCCGACCCGGACGGGCCGCAGGAACCTGCCGCCACCGTTCCCGCCGACGTCGAACCGTCCGGTGGTGGAGGGATCGGCGGGTGGATCCTGCGAGGTGCGGCACCGTACGCCGACGAGGCGATCCTGGGCGGCGGCGTCGGGGTCGCTGCCGGGGCACCGCTCGCGGCCCGCGGCGACTTCTCCGTGACCGGTGGCGCGCGGGTGCTCTCCGGCGCGGTGCACAGCGTCCTGCCCCGCGTCGACGTCACGGTGGAGCCGCTGGACCCCGCACGGTTCACGGGCGGCCCGCCCGCCTGGCAGGGGTCGTGCGCCGGCAGCGTGGCCGAGGCGCTGGCCCGCACCGCGGACCTGTACTCGCACGGCAGCAGCATCCCGGGGCGGCCCGCGCCGGGGCCGCCGCCGGGCACGGTCGGGGTGGAGCGGGTCGAGCACGCCGACGGCACGGTGAGCTGGACCGTGCTGATCCCCGGGACGCAGGAGGTGCTGTCCACCCGGAACCCGTTCGACGGCGCCACCGACCTCGACCTCATGGCGGGCGAGACGGCCGACGTGATGGTCGCCGTCGAGCAGGCGCTCGCGGACGCGGGAGCCTCCCCGGACGAGCCGGTGGTGCTCGTGGGCCACTCGCTCGGCGGGATCGCCGCGACGGCGCTGGCCGCGTCGCCGTCGTTCCGGCAGAAGCACCGCGTCGGCGGCGTCGTGACGGCCGGGGCGCCGACGGCGACCTTCCGCACGCCCCCCGGGGTTCCGGCGCTGCACGTCGAGAACACCGAGGAGCTGGTCTCACCGCTCGACGGACGGTCGGGTGCGGAGAACCCGGCGACCCCCGATCGGGTGACGGTGAGTCGTGACCTGTCAGCCTCCGACGACCCGCACGACCGCGCGGCGTCCGGCAACGTCGGGAAGGCGCACTCCGTGCCCACGCACCTGCGCACGCTGGCGCACGCGCAGGCCGTGGGCAACGTCCAGGTGGCCGGTGTGGTCCGGCCGATCGAGGAGCTGTTGGACGGCGACCGGTCCGAGACGACGTTCTACACGGTCCGGCGTGGGCAGCCCGGGCAGTGACCTGTCCCGGTGGCGCGGTCGCCCCGTCGGGCCCGACCCGTCAGTCCCGCTTGCCGGGGACGACCCAGCCGATGACGGTCTGCAGGACCGCGAGGATCAGCGCGATCCACAGGTACCACCAGAAGCCGCCGGAGATGTCGAGACCCCAGTCCCCGATCTGGTCCGTGAGCCACACCGTGATCCACAGCATCAGCGCGTTGATCAGCAGGTAGAACAGGCCGAGGGTGAGGATCAGGAGCGGCAGCGAGATGAGGGACACGATCGGCTTCACGATCATGCTGACCAAGGAGAAGATCGTCGCCACGCCCACGATGACGAGGATGCGCCCGAGCGCGTCGTCGCCGCCGTAGATCTCGAGGTTGTCGAAGATCAGGTCGCAGATCCACAGCGCGAGCGAGGTCACGACGATCCGTGCGATGAGGTTCATGACGGCATCGTGGCACGGGCGGGCGTCCACGGGAACAACCGCGGTGCCATGATCGGCGCATGGCCTCGATCATGATGACCGCCATGCCGTTCGCCGGGCACGCCCGGCCGATCCGCGCGGTCGCGGCAGAGCTGGTCCGCCGCGGTCACGACGTGCGGGTGTACACCGGCCGCGCGCACGTGTCGATGTTCGACGACGTCGGGGCGCGCGGCGTGCCCTGGCAGGTCGCGCCGGACTTCGACGAGCGCGACTTCGCCGCGACCTTCCCCCGCATGCGGGGGCGCAAGGGGTTCGCGCAGGTCGTGACGAACCTGCGCGAGCTGTTCCTCGGGACGGCCGTCGCCCAGCAGACCGACCTGCTGGCGCTCGCGCACGCCGAACCGTGGGACCTGCTGGCCGGCGACCCGATGGCCCTGGGCACCCGGCTGGCGGCCGAACGGCTCGCGGCCGACGGCGCGGGCGCACCCTGGGCGACCGTCTCGCCGATCGCGTACTGGCCGCCCGGGCCGGGCATCCCGCCCACGGGCCTCGGGCTGCGACCCGCCACCGGTCCGGCCGGCCGGCTCCGCGACGCCGTCCTGGGCGGCACGACACGCCTGGCGAACACCGCGCTCGTGCGCCCCTACGAGCGGGTGCGTCGGGAGGCGGGGCTCGGTCCGGGCCAGGAGTCGTTCGACGCGATGTGGTACTCGCCGCAGCTCGTCGTGGCGGCGGGGGTCCCCGGCCTCGACTACCCGCGCGACGACATCGGCCCGCACGTGCGCTTCGTCGGCGACCTGACCGACGACGGTGGCCGCACGCCGTCCGGGACGGCACGGCCCGGCTGGTGGTCCGACGTCCTCGACGCGCAGGTACCGGTCGTCCACCTGACGCAGGGCACCGCGAACGTCGACCCGCACGACCTGATCCTGCCGACCGTCCGTGCGCTCGCGGACGCCGACGTCCTCGTCGTCGTCGGTCTCGGGAGCCGCACCGACCCGCTGCCCGGACCGCTGCCCGCCAACGTCCGGGTCGCCGAGATGGTGCCCTATCCCGAGCTGCTTCCCCGGACGTCGGTGATGGTGACCAACGGGGGATTCGGTGGCGTGCTGCAGGCGTTGCGCCACGACGTGCCGCTGGTTGTCGCGGGTGGAGACCTCGACAAGCCGGAGATCGCGGCCCGGGTCGCCTGGCACGGCGCCGGCGCGGACCTGCGGACCGGGACGCCGCGACCCGCCGCGGTGCGTGCCGCCGTCGAGAGCGTGCTGACCGGCGGCAGCCATCGGCGGGCGGCGCAGCGGCTGGGTGCCGAGCTGCGCGCCGCCGGGGGGACGCGAGCCGCCGCGGACCTGCTGGAGGCGCACGCTGCCGCGGGCTGACGCCGGGCCCGGGCCGTCGGGAGTCTTCGGACCGGGGCCGTGGCGGACCGATGAGATCCTGGGGCCGTGCCGAACATGCCGAACCCGAACACGTCCGTCCCGTTGCGTGCCGCCGTCGCGGCCCTGCCCGCCTACGTCCCCGGCGCGCGCCCGAGCGGACGGGCGTACAAGCTCTCGTCCAACGAGAACCCGTACCCGCCGCTGCCGTCGGTGCTCGCCGCGATCCAGACGGCAGCCGCCGAGGTCAACCGCTACCCCGACATGTACGCCACGGAGCTCGTCGAGACCATCGCGGGCTACGTGGGCGTCGGCGCGGACCAGGTGGTCGTGGGCAACGGGTCCGTCGCGGTGCTGCAGCACGTCCTCGAGGCGGTCGTCGAGCCGGGTGACGAGGTCGTCTTCCCGTGGCGCTCCTTCGAGGCCTACCCGATCATCACGGCCGTCGCCGGCGGCACGGCGGTGACGGTGCCGGTCAGCGCCGCCGGCCGCCTGGACCTGCCGGCGATGGCGGCCGCCGTCACCGAGCGCACCCGCGCCGTCCTGGTGTGCACGCCCAACAACCCGACCGGTCCGGTGGTGCACGCCGACGAGCTCGAGACGTTCCTCGCGTCCGTCCGGCGCGACGTGCTCTTCGTCGTCGACGAGGCGTACCTCGAGTTCGTGCGCGACCCCGAGTCCCCGGACGGGCTCGACGTGCTGCGCCGCCACCCGAACGTCGTCGTGCTGCGCACGCTGTCCAAGGCGTACGGGCTCGCCGGCCTGCGCGTCGGGTACGCGCTGGCGGAGCCGCACCTCGCCGCGGGCATCCGTGCCACCTCCACGCCGTTCGGCGTCAACCACCTCGCCCAGCGGGCCGGGATCGCCGCGCTGCTGGCTCCGGCCCTGGCCGAGATGACCGACCACGTCGAGGTGCTGGTCGCCGAGCGCACCAGGGTGTGGGACGCGCTGCGCGAGCAGGGCTGGGACGTGCCGGCCACGCACGCGAACTTCGTGTGGCTCGGCACGGGGGAGCGGACGGCAGAGCTGGCGGCGCAGGCCGCGGCGGCGGGCGTCCTCGTGCGGCCGTTCGCCGGTGACGGGATGCGCGTCAGCATCGGTGAGGTCGCGGCGAACGACGCGTTCCTGGCGCTGGCCGCAGACTGGGTCCGGTGAGGGGCCACCGACGGACCGCGTCCGCGGCTGCTCCTGTCGTGACCGCCCTGGTCGCCACCCTGGGTCTCGGGGCGTGCTCGGCGGGCGGCACCGAACCCGCCGACGTGACCGGCGTCCCGGAGTCCTGGCTCGAGGACACGGCCGACGGCTGGGCCGATTCCGACGGGTACGGGCAGGCGATGCCGCACCTGGGGCGCGGCGGGTGTCTCCTCGGCGACGAG
Organism: Isoptericola sp. GX10416; assembly: GCF_056590155.1. NCBI lineage: Bacteria > Bacillati > Actinomycetota > Actinomycetes > Micrococcales > Promicromonosporaceae > Isoptericola > Isoptericola sp. GX10416. Next base: position 132,343 of record NZ_JBWPVO010000002.1, read on the forward strand.
CCCCCCGAGATGCTCGGCGTGCAGGGCGGGTACACCGACGTCGGCTGGGGACCCTACGGGGACGACCCGGCCGCGCCGGACTCCTACCGGTACCTGTGCGGTCTGTGGTCCCCGGACCGGTATGCCGGGGAGCTCCAGGTCATCAAGGTGGCCGACGCGGCTGCCGGCAGCCTCCTCGTGGACGAGTTCGACGCGCAGACCAGCACGGCGGTGCAGGAGAACGAGGTCACCACCGTGACGTCCGGGCGGCTCGAGGTCAGCGTGCTGCGCCGGTGGATCCCGTCGAACCCGCAGGGCGCCTACCGCGTCCTGTACCTCGACGAGGACGCGCTGGCCGCCGTGGTGCTCGAGATCAACTCCCTCGACGAGTCGGACTTCGCGGCGTTCAGCGACCGGGACGCGGCGGACGCGCTGGTGGCCGCCATGGCCGCCGCCGGCTGAACCGTCAGCGCGGCAGGTTGCGCAGGTTCGAGCGAGCCATCGACATGACCTCGCCCATGCCGCCGCCCAGGATCTCCTTGGTCATGGCGGTCGCGAACCCGCGGATCTGCCCGGACGTGATCGACGGCGGGATGGACAGCGCGTTCGGGTCGGTCATGACCTCCACCAGCGCCGGTCCGGGAGCGTCCAGGCGCTCGGCGAACACCTTGCGCAGGTCCTTCGGCTTCTCGACGCGCTGCGACGGGATGCCGACGGCGGTCCCGATCGCCGCGTAGTTCACCTCGGGCGAGTCGGTGCCGTGCGACGGCAGCCCTTCCACGAGCATCTCCAGCTTCACCATGCCCAGCGAGGCGTTGTTGAACACCACGATCTTCACGGGCAGGTCGTAGGCGCGGACGGTGATCAGCTCGCCGAGCAGCATGGACAGCCCGCCGTCGCCGGCGAGGGCCACCACCTGCCGGTCCGGCTGGGCCATCGACGCCCCGATGGCGTGCGGCAGGGCGTTGGCCATCGAGCCGTGCAGGAACGAGCCGATGACGCGCCGTCGGCCGTTGGGCGTGAGGTAGCGCGCCGCCCAGACGTTGTTCATCCCCGTGTCGACGGTGAACACGGCGTCGTCCGCCGCCGTCTCGTCGAGCTGGACCGCAGCGTACTCCGGGTGGATCGGCGTGTGCTTCTCCACCTTGCGCGTGTAGGCGCCGACCACCTTGGTCATGTTCTCGGCGTGCTTGTCGACCATCCGGCGCAGGAACTTGCGGTTCGTCTTGCGCTGCACGAGCGGGTTGAGCAGACGCAGCGTCTCGCCCACGTCGCCGTGCACGGGCAGGTCGAGGCGGGTGCGCCGACCCAGGTGGGAGGCGTCGATGTCGATCTGCGCCGTCGGGACGTCGTCCGGCAGGAACGAGTCGTAGGGGAAGTCCGTGCCGATCAGCACCAGGAGGTCGGCCCCGTGGATCGCCTGGTGGCAGGAGCCGTAGCCGAGCAGGCCGGACATGCCGACGTCGTGGGGGTTGTCGTACTGGATGATCTCCTTGCCGCGCAGCGAGTGGCCCACGGGTGCGGCGACGAGGTCGGCGAGCTCGAGCACCTCGTCCCGCGCACCTCGGGCACCGGCTCCGACGAACAGGGTGACCTTCTGGGCGTCGTCGATCGCCCGCGCCAGCGCCGCCACGTCCGTGCCGTTGGGCACGACGCGCGCCGGGCAGGCGCCGGGGATGAGGATCGGCGCGTCGTCGTCGGCCACCTCCTCGTCCGCGACGTCGCCGGGCAGGGTGAGGACCGCGACGCCCGGCTCGGCGAGCGCGTGCTGGATCGCGGAGCGGGTGACGCGCGGCAGCTGCGCCGACGTCGAGATCATCTCCGAGAAGACGGAGGCCTCGGTGAAGAGGCGGTCGGGGTGCGTCTCCTGGAAGAACTGCGTCCCGACCTCGGAGCTCGGGATGTGCGAGGCGATGGCCAGGACGGGGAGCTTGGAGCGGTTCGCGTCGTACAGCCCGTTGATGAGGTGCAGGTTCCCCGGGCCGCACGACCCGGCGCACACGGCGAGCTTGCCGGTCACCTCGGCCTCGGCGGCGGCGGCGAAGGCTGCCGCCTCCTCGTGGCGCACGTGCACCCAGGAGATGCCTTCGGTGCGGCGCACGGCATCCACGATCGGGTTGAGCGAGTCCCCGACGATGCCGTAGATGCGTTCGACGCCCGCGGCGACGAGCTGGTCGACGAGGTGTTCGGCGACGGTGCGAGCCATGACGGTGACCTCCGGGGAGCGGGTGACGGCTTCCTGCGATGCTGCCCCAGCCGGGCCGTGCCCGCGCGGGGGAGCGCGGTGGCGTCGGTCACCGCTGCGGGGCGGCCGCCCCGAGCCTACGGTCGATGGATGGACGAGGCGATGCTCCACGAGCTCCTGGCGATCGACGACCGCCTCGCACGCGGTGCGGGCCCCGACTACGCGGAGGTGCTGCACGACGACGCTCTCGTCGTCGTGCCGGGTGCGGTCCTGGACAAGGCGGGCTGCGTCGCCGCGATGGACGCCTCGCCCGGCTGGGACGAGGCCGACCTGGACGACGCCCGGCTGGTGCGCGGCGGCGACACCGCGACGATCGTCTACCGGTTCACCGGGCGCCGCGGCGAGGACACCTACGTCGCGACCCTGGCCAGCACGTACGTGTGCGCCGACGGGTGGCGGCTGCTGCTGCACCAGCACACGCCGGACTGACCGGCCCGCGCGGGCCGGCACGTCAGCCGCGCCGTCAGCCGCGCCGTCAGCCGCGCAGCGCGTCCGGGATCGGCGTCTCGCCGCTGCGGAAGCGGACGAACGCGCCCACGGTCAACGGCTCGCGCAGCGTGTCGGCCGCCACCTGGGCGACGTCGGCGCGCGGGACGGCCGACTCCTCGCCGCGTTCGAGAGCCGTACCGTCGGCGACCCGCTCGATCCGGCCGGTGGCGGCGTCGTCGGTGAGGCTGCCCGGCCCGAGGATCGTCCAGTCCAGCGAGGTGCCCCGCAGGTGGTCGTCGGCGGCGAGCTTGGCGTCCGCGTAGGGGTAGAAGCTCGAGTCCTCGGGGATCCCGTGGTCGGGCACGGAGCCGATCCAGGACACCATGACGTACCGGCGGACCCCGGCGAGCGCCGCGGCGTCCATGGAGCGGATCGCGGCGTCCCGGTCGACGGCGTAGGTGCGGTCGGGATTGCCGCCGCCTGCCCCGGCGGACCAGACGACGGCGTCGGCACCGTCGAGCGCCGTCGCGATCTGGTCGGTGCTCGACGTCTCGACGTCGAGGAGCAGCGCCTCGGCGCCGAGGTCGGTCACGGCGTCGAGCTGCTCGGGCTTGCGGACCACGCCGACGACGTCGTGCCCGCTCTTCGTGAGCAGCGGGAGCAGGTGTCGCGCGACCTTGCCGAGCGCACCGACGACCACGATCTTCATGACGACCTCCAAGGATCTTCGGGGGAGCTGGGGCGGATGCCTCCCACCGTGTCCTACGTCGGCGCCCGACGCCAGCGAGGAGGTCAGGACCGTTCGCGCCGGGCCTGGACCGCGCGGGCCTGCACCGCCCACGCGTCCGCCACGGGGCCGAGGTGGGCGAGCTTGTCGGGGTTCATCACGCCGCGGACGGTCTGGATGTGACCGTCGAGCACGTCGACCGCCAGGACGGCGAGAAGCTCGTGGTCCGTGGTGGAGATGACGATGCCCGGCTCGTGGTTGACCTCGTGCTGCTCGATCACGAGGTCGCCCGCCGACAGCAGGTCGGCGAAGGCCACGAACGCCCGGAGCACCTTCTCCCGGCCGGCGACCGGACGGGGGAACGCGGGGGCCTTGCCGCCGCCGTCGCCGGTCACCTGGACGTCGGCCGCCAACAGCTCGGTCAGGCCGTCCACGTCCCCCGCGCGGAAGGCCTCGACGAACCGGGCGGTGAGCTCCTCGCGCTCGCGCCGGTCGGCGTCGAACCGGGGCCGGCCCTCGGCCATGTGCCGGCGTGCCCGCACCGCGAGCTGCCGGCACGCCGACTCGGAGCGGTCGACGGCCTCGGCGATCTCGGCGAAGTCGAACGCGAAGACCTCGCGCAGCACGAACACCGCCCGTTCGAGCGGGCTGAGCCGTTCGAGCAGGAGCAGCGCCGCCATGGACACCGAGTCGGCGAGCTCGGCGGAGCGCTCCGGGTCCTCGTACGGGTCGTCCAGCAGCGGCTCGGGGAACCAGGTGCCCGTGTACTCCTCGCGGCGCACCCGCGCCGAGCGGAGCACGTCGATCGAGATCCGGGTGACGACGGCGGACAGGAACGACTTGACCGACGTCGGCTCCGCCGTCGTGCCCTCGTAGCGCAACCAGGTCTCCTGGACGGCGTCCTCGGCCTCGGTCACGCTGCCCAGGATCCGGTAGGCGATCGCGAACAGCAGCGGCCGCAGCGCGGTGAACTCCTCGGTGCGGGACATCTTCTCAGCCTGCCACCGGCGCCTGGACGGGGCTCGGCGCACGGCCGGACCCGGGCCAGCGGATCGCTCCCGGCGCGCGGCGGGCGATGCCGATGGCCGCGACCACGCCGCGCACCTGGAACTTCTTCAGCGCGACGGCGGTGCGGCCGGTCAGCGCGCGGTCGCCCGCGACATCGTCACGGTCGGTGAGCTGCAGCACGGCGGCGTGGCTGCCGATGCTCACGCAGCGCCCCTGGAACCCGAGGTCCAGCGGCGCGGGGCCGCCGTCGGCGGTGCCGCGGGCCTCGGCGGAGAGCACGTCGGCGGCGTGCGCCCCCGAGGGGAACGCGAGCTGGCAGGACATGGAGTACCGCCCGCCGTGCGGAGCCACCGTGTGCCCGGCGTCGCCCACCGCCATGATCTGCGGGTGGGACACCGACTGCAGGGCGGCGTCGGTGCGGGCGGCGCCGGCCGGGTCGACGGCGAGCCCGGACTCGCGGGCGAGGGGCGGCGCGGCGAAGCCGCCGCACCAGACGGTCAGGTCGGACGGGACCTCGGCGCCGTCGTCCAGCAGGAGCAGGCCGGGCTCGACGGCCCGGACGCGGGCGCCCCCGACCGACTCGACGCCGAGGCCCTCCAGGCTGGTGCGCACGTGGGCGGCCGCCCGGGGGTTGAACCAGCCGCCGACCTCTCCGGAGGTGACGAGGCGGGTCTTGACGTCCGGCCGGGTCGCGGCCAGTTCGCCGACGGTCTCCAGGCCGGTGAACCCGCCGCCGACGACGGCGACGTCCGCCCCGGCGGGCAGGCTCGCGACGGCGTGCCGCAGCCGTTCGGCCGCCGCCAGGTCCGCGACGCCGTGCGTGTGCTCGCCGCCCGGGACGGGCACCGGCTCGGTGGTGCTGCCGGTAGCGAGGACGGCGCGGTCGAACAGCAGCTGTCGCACGCCGTCCGGCCCGTGGACGGTGGCCCGGCCGCCGTCCGGGTCGAGCGAGGTGACGTAGCCCTCGACGAACGTGACGTCCGGGCCGAGCATCCGGCGGATGCTCGGGGCGGGGACCTGCTGCCCGGCGGCCAGCTGGTGCAGGCGCAGGCGGTTGACGAACGTCGGCCGCGGGTTGACGACGGTGACGGCCACCCGGCCGCGGGAGCGTCCCGCGAGCCGGACCGCTGCCATGCCGCCGGCGAACCCGGCGCCGACGATCAGGACGTGGGTGGTGGGTGTGCTGTGTGTCGTGTGTGTGCTCATACCCACGGGACGAGCCAGCGCGCGCGGGTGTGACACGCACCCTCAGGTGGCGTCCTGGCCGGCCGCGCGGGCGGCGTCCGAGGGGCTGTCGCCCTCCAGGTAGCGGGCGCCCGGGCCGAGCGTCGCCGCACGGTCGCCGGGGTTCTGCAGCACGCAGCGCTCCAGGGAGAGGCAGCCGCAGCCGATGCACGAGTCGAGGTCGTCGCGCAGCCGCTCGATGGCGGCGATGCGGGCGTCCAGCAGAGGGCGCCACGAGCGGGAGAGCCCGGTCCAGTCGTCGGCGGTGGGCGTGCGCCCCTCGGGCAGCGTCGCGAGCGCGTCGCCGATCTCCTCGAGCGTGAGCCCGACCCGAGAGGCGGTGCGGATGAACGCCACCCGCCGCAGCGTGGTGCGTTCGTAGCGGCGCTGGTTGCCCGTGGTGCGCTCCGAGGAGATGAGCCCGAGCGTCTCGTAGTAGCGCAGGCCCGACGGCGCCACGCCGCTGCGGCGGGCGACCTCGCCGATGGTCAGGTATCGCTCGATCGCCACGGTACTCCAGGGGGTCGGGTCTTGACCTCAAGCGAGGTTTAACTTACACGATCGGAGCATGACCGACATCGACACCGTCCCACCGTCCGTCGTGGAGCTCGTCGCCCGCATGACCGGTGACGAGAAGCACGACCCGAGCGTGAACTCCACCCTCGACGTCCTCTGGGTCCTGTACGACCAGGTGCTGCGGGTGTTTCCCGACGCACCCGACCATCCCGACCGTGACCGGTTCCTGCTCTCCAAGGGGCACGGCCCGGCCTCCACCTACGCCGTGCTCGCCGCCAAGGGGTTCTTCCCGGTCGGATGGCTCGACGACGTCGCCTCCTGGCACTCGCGCCTCGGACATCACCCCGACCGGACGCTCGTGCCCGGCATCGAGATCGGCAGCGGGTCGCTCGGGCACGGCCTGCCGATCGCCGTCGGCATGGCGCTCGGGCTGCGGGACCGGTCGCGGGCACGCGTCGTCGTGCTCGTCGGCGACGCCGAGCTGGACGAGGGCAGCAACGCCGAGGCGATCGCCGTCGCGGGCCGGTTCGGCCTCGACAACCTCACCTGCGTCGTCGTCGACAACCACAGCGACAACCTCGGCTGGCCCGGCGGGATCGCCGCCCGCTTCGCGCTCGAGGGCTGGCAGGTGGCCGACGTCGCCGCGCACGACCACGCGGCGCTCGCGGGCGCGCTGCGGACCGTCGCACCGGACCGGCCCACCGCCGTCGTCGTGGACACCACGCTTCACGCCGGGGTGCGCGGCCAGGAGGTGGCGGCATGAGCGCGGCAGAGATGCGGACCCGGTTCTACGCCGAGCTCGACCCGGTGCTCGCCGCGAACCCGAACGCCGCCCTCGTGCTGGCCGTCATCGGGTCCGGCTACGTCAGCGAGACCATCGCGCGGCGGCCCGGCCAGGTGGTCGACGTCGGGATCCGCGAGCAGGCCATGATGGGTGTGGCGGGCGGGCTCGCGCTGACCGGGCGCCGGCCGATCGTCCACACGTTCGCACCGTTCCTCGTGGAGCGGGCGTACGAGCAGATCAAGCTGGACCTCGGCCACCAGGACGTCGGGGCGCTGCTGGTGAGCGCCGGCGCGTCGTACGACGTCAGCGCCGGCGGACGCACGCACCAGGCGCCAGGCGACGTCGCCCTGGTCTCCGCGCTGCCGGGGTGGACGGTGCACGTGCCCGGCCACGGCGACGAGGTCGCGGAGCTTCTGCGCCGCGAGGCCGCCGGTGCCGGCCGCGTGTACGTGCGGCTCTCGGGGCAGCACAACGCGCGGCCGCAGCCGGTCGACGGGCGCGTGCACCTGGTGCGGGACGTCTCGGGAGGCGTCGCGGGTGGCGCACCGCTGGTCCTCGCCGTCGGGCCGATGCTCGACGTCGTCCTCGAGGCGACGCGCGACCTGCCCGTGCGCGTGGCCCACACCAACACGCCCCACCCGCTGGACGCCGACGGCCTGCGCGAGCTGGCGGGGCCGACCCCGGCGCTCGCCGTGGTGGAGCCGTACCTGGCGGGAACCAGCGCGGCAGGGGTCGCGGCGGCGCTGGCCGACCGGCCGTCCCGGGTGCTGCACGTCGGCGTGCCCCGGGACGCCGAGCTGCGCCGCTACGGCACGCCGCGCGACCACGCCGCCGCGCACGGCCTCGACGCGGCGGGCGTGCGACGGCAGGTGAAGGCGCTGCTGGGCTGAGTGGCACCGTCCCGGTCACGGGCTGCCAGAATCAGCCGGATGACGAGCCTCGAGGTGTCCGCGGCCTATGCCGGGCGCGCGACGGAGTACATCGATCGCCTGGGATCCGTCGACGCGATGGCCGAGCCGGACCGGAGCCGCATCGCGCGCTGGGCCGGCGGCCTCACCGGGCCGGTCGTCGACGCCGGGTGCGGCCCGGGCCACTGGACCGACTTCCTGGCGCGGCACGGCTGTGACGCCGAGGGGGTCGACATCACCCGCCCGTTCCTGGAGCACGCGCGTTCCCGGTACCCCGCCCTCAGCTTCCGCGAGGCTCCGCTGGAGGCGCTCGGCGTCCCCGACGAAGGACTGGGCGGAGTGCTGGCCTGGTACTCGGTGATCCACACTCGCCCCGAGCGCCTGGACGCGGTCCTGCGCGAGCTCGCGCGTGCCCTCGAGCCCGACGGCAGCCTCCTGCAGGGGTTCTTCGCGGGGCCGCGGGTCGAATCCTTCGAGCACGCCGTGACGACCGCCTGGACCTGGCCCGTCGAGGAGATGGGGACGCGGCTCGAGAAGGCGGGGTTCGAGGTCGAGGAGGTCGAGCAGCGCACCGCCGACGGTCACCGCCCGCACGCGGCCGTCGTCGCGCGCCGGGTCTGAAGAGGTCGTGGCCTACTGGCGCAGCAGCATCCGGGCGTACTCGTCGAGGACGGTGAGTATCCCTGGGTGCTGCCAGACGCGGTTGCGGCGCAGGCCGGTGCACTCGATCAGGACTCCGGCGTCGGCGAGCTGCGTCAAGGCATTGTGGGCGCTCTGGTTCCCCAGGGCCAGGTGCGTGGTGAGGAACCGTGCGTTGACCACCGGATGGGAGACGAGGTGAGGCAGCACCTTCCACGCCGCGGCTTGCGGGCGGAGTCCCTGGAGCCGCTCCCGGGACGACTCGACCTGCGCGGCGAGATCATCGACGAGCCGTGCCCCCGACGTCGCCGCGAACCGGGCTGCCTCGGCGAACCGCTCGACGATCGGTCGCGCGTCGCCGTCCCGGTAGGCCGTCAGAGCGTCGAAGTACCGGTCGGTCTGCGTCAGCAGCCCGGCGGACACGGGGGCGATCGTCTCTGTCATGACGCCCTTCGCTCGGAGGATCGAATGGACCATCGCGCGCCCGGTCCGCCCGTTGCCGTCGGTGAACGGGTGGATGGTCTCGAACTGGGCGTGGGCGACGGCGGCCTGGACAAGGACCGGCAGGTCCTCACGGGCGACGAAGCGCACGAGGTCCTCCATGGCCGGCGCGACGAGCGGAGCCTGCGGTGCGACGTGGGAGGCGCCGCGAGGGCTGAGTGCGCTCGTGCCGATCCACACCAGCTGTTCGCGCCATCGTCCGGCGTGGTCCTCCCCGCCTCGCTGGCCGGACAGCAACGCCTGGTGCATCGCGAGGATCGCGCTGGTGTCGAACCGCGCGGCGAGGTCGAGCGCGGCCTCCATCGCCCGCACGTTGGCCACGACCGTCCGGGCGTTCTCGGAGGACGACTGGTCGAGCTCGGCGAGAGCGAGCTGCCGGGCGCCGACGGTGAGGTTCTCGATCTGGGACGACGAGGTCGACTCGGTGCGCAGCAGGATCGAGCTCATCGGACCGAGCGACGGGCTCGCCGCCCCGAGGCCCACAGCGGCGTACGTGTCGAACCGGCTGAGCGACGTTGCCGCTTCTTCAGCGTCCGCGGTCAGGTCCGCCGGGATCGACGGGACCCACGTGCTGATGGAGGGCGGGATCGACGACCGGTACGGCCCGGAGGCAGCGGCCATCGCCGACCGGCTCGCCATCCCGTGGGACTCGGCGACCCAGTAGTCGTCCGTGTAGGTCTGGGGTGGAACCTGGAGCACCTTCCCATCTTAATCCATGTTTGGTCGAAACCTGGATCAAGAAGGTGGTGCTGGTCCAAGTTCGGTGCGGATCGTGCGCAGCGCGGCGCGCAGCTCCGTGCCAGACGGCGGGGCGTAACCGAGGACGACGCCGTTCAGCTCCAGGCCGGACCCGGGCACCGCGTAGTCCTGGAGGTCGGCGACCAGCACCCCCCGGTCCGCCAGGCGGGCGACCAGGTCCGCCGTCGGCGTGTCCTCGAGCTCGAGAACCGCGTGCAGGCCGCCGTCCAGCGCCCGGACCCGCACGCCGGGCACACCCTCGAAGGCCTCGGCCACCATCCGGCGCTTGGTCCGGTAGTCGCGGCGGCAGCGGGCCACGTGACGGCGCAGCGCCCCGGTGGACATGAGGTGGGCCAGCGCGTGCTGGGTCACGCTCGCCACCGTGGCGCCACGGCCCGAGCGCGCGGCGCGGATCCCCGCCGCGGCCGGGGTGCCGCCGTCGGGCACGGTGTTGCCCGCCGGGAGGACGAGGTAGCCGCAGCGCAACCGTGGGTCGAGCACCTTGGAGAACGAGCCGACGTGCACGACCACGCCGGAACCGTCGAGCGCGGCGAGGGCCGGCAGCGGGGAGCCGCGGTGGCGGAACTCGGAGTCGTAGTCGTCCTCGAGGACCAGGACGTCCTCGGCGGCGGCCCACGCCAGCAGCTCGTGCCGCGCGGCCACCGGCATCGCCCCGCCCAGCGGGTACTGGTGGCTCGGCGTGACCAGCACGGCGTCGAGGCGCTCGCCGGCGTGGGCGGCGCGCAGGGCGTCGAGGTCGATGCCGGAGTCGGCGACCGGCACGGGCACGACGGTGCCTCCCGCCGAGGCGACGGCCCGGCGGCCCGCGCGGTAGCCGGGGTTCTCCACGGCGACCCGCGGTGCCGCCGTCCGGCGCGCCAGCGACTCGGTCACCAGCGAGATCGCCTCGGTCGTGCCGGCGGTCACGACGACGCGTCCGGCGTCCGGCGCGAACCCCCGGCTCAGCGCGAGATGGTTCGCGACCTGCGTCCGCAGCACGGGCTCACCGGCCGGGTCCGGGTACGCGGCGACCAGGGGCTGGGCGGCGGCGTGACGCCAGGCCGCGCGCCAGTCCCGTGCCGAGACCGCCGCGACGGCGGGGACGCCGGGCGTCAGGTCGACGACGGCGGCGGGCGGCACGGTCCGGACGGTCGGGACGGGAGCGGTGGCCGCTCCCGGCCGCAGCCCTGCCGCGCCGGCGGGCGGCGTGGCGGTGGAGAGCGCGCCGAGGGTCGCCGCGACCCGCGGCACCGCGCCGTGCCGCAGCACCACGTACCCCTCGCCGTCGAGCTGTTCGTAGGCGGCGGTGACGGTGCCGCGGGCGAGGCCGAGCTCGCCGGCGAGCGCACGGGTGGAGGGCAGCGGGTCGCCCTCGGCCAGACGGCCGTCGTGGACCATGCCGCGGATCAGGTCGACGACGCGCGCGACCTTGGTGGGTTGCTGGTTGGCGTCCAAGTGGTCCATCCGTTCTGGCGGAGAGTGGACTACAGCGTAGTCCAGCGGGCTCCGTACCGTCGGCGACGTGAGCATCGAGACCGCACCCGGCTGCCCGAGCATGGCCGTGGGCCGCAAGCCCGACCGCCAGACCGACGACCCCGCCGTGCTCGACGGCATCCTCGCCGACGGGTTCCTCGCCCACGTCGCGATGCTCCGCGACGGGTACCCGGTCGTCCTGCCGTACCTGTACGGCGTCGGCGACCTGGGCGACGGGCTCGGCCGCAGGCTCCTGCTCCACGGCTCCACCGGGGCCGGGCTGTTCCTCGACGCCGGCCCCGACGGCGTGCCCGTCTCGGTGGGGATCTCCCACCTGGACGGGCTCGTCTACGCCCGGTCGCTGAACGACAGCTCGGCCAACTACCGGTCCGCGATGGTCGCCGGCCGCGCCACCGTGGTCCCGCGCGACCTGCGGGTCGAGGCGCTGTGGCAGATCGGCGACCACCTCATGCCGGGTCGCCGGGCCGAGGTGCGGGAGATGACGGCCAAGGAGGTCGCCGCCACGCAGGTGCTCCAGGTGCCGCTCGACCGCGTGAGCGTCAAGACCCGCACCGGCGGCGTGGGCGAGGACCCGGACGACGGCGAGGACCACGGCGCGTGGGCCGGCGTGCTGCCGTTGTCGGTGGCGGCGGGGGTCCCGGAACCCAGCCCGCTGTCCGCGGGAACGCCCGTGCCGCCGTCGGTCAGTGCGCTGGCGCCGCGGCTCTGACGATCTACGGGCCGAGCAGTGCCGCCGGGAGGAATGCCACGTGTTCCGGATTGGCTGTTCGCGCGAGCGGTGCGGACCGGCGAGGATGGGGCGGTGCGCACCATTCGACAGAGCCGAAAGCTCCGCGGCGTCCGCTACGACGTCCGTGGCCCCATCCTCACCGAGGCCCAGCGCCTCGAGGCCGAGGGCCACCGCATCCTCAAGCTGAACATCGGCAACACCGCCCCGTTCGGCTTCGAGGCACCCGAGGCGATCCTCGCCGACGTGGTCCACCACCTGCCCGAGGCCCAGGGGTACAGCGACTCGCGCGGCATCTACGAGGCCCGCACCGCCGTCGCGCAGTACTACCAGTCGCGCGGGCTGCGGGACACCATGGTCGAGGACGTCTTCATCGGCAACGGCGTCTCCGAGCTGATCTCGATGGTGCTGCAGGCGTTCGTCGACGACGGCAACGAGATCCTCGTGCCCGCCCCGGACTACCCGCTGTGGACGGCGGCCGTCACGCTCACGGGCGGCACCCCCGTGCACTACGCGTGCGACGAGGCGAACGGGTGGATGCCCGACCTGGCGGACCTCGAGTCGAAGATCACCGAGAACACCCACGCGTTGGTGATCATCAACCCGAACAACCCCACCGGCGCGGTGTACAGCCCGGAGATGGTCGCCGCGATGGTGGACATCGCGCGCCGTCACGACCTGGTCGTCCTGGCCGACGAGATCTACGAGAAGATCCTCTACGACGACGCCGTGCACCACCACGCCGCCACCGCGGCCGGGGACGACGTGCTGTGCCTGACGTTCAGCGGCCTGTCCAAGGCCTACCGCGTGTGCGGCTACCGGGCCGGGTGGGTGATGATCTCCGGACCCCAGGAGACCGCCACCGAGTTCCTCGAGGGCCTCACGCTGCTCGCCAACATGCGCATGTGCTCCAACGTGCCGGCCCAGCACGCGATCCAGACGGCGCTCGGCGGCTACCAGTCGATCGACGAGCTGATCGTGCCCGGCGGCAGGTTCTACGAGCAGACGATGCTCGCCGACCGGCTGCTGAACGAGATCCCCGGCGTGTCCTCCGTGCGACCCCGCGGCGCGCTCTACTGCTTCCCGCGGCTCGACCCGGAGGTCTACGCGATCGACGACGACCAGGACTTCGTCATCGACCTGCTGCGCGCCAAGAAGATCCTCGTCACGCACGGCACCGGGTTCAACTGGACGGCGCCCGACCACTTCCGGCTCGTCACGCTGCCCGACGTCGAGGTCCTCGAGGAGGCGATCGGCCGGATCGCGGAGTTTCTGGCCACGCGGCGGTGACGGCGCCGCCGCGCGGCTGAGCCGCCCGGCTCACACCAGATCGCGCGGGATGCGCCGCTCCCAGTTCTGGGAGTAGACGCGCGGGTCTCCCTGCTGCTCGTCCAGCTCGTACGCGTCGAGCTGGGCGTTGACCAGGAAGTCGTCCGCGGTGCACGTCAGGACGGTGCGGGTGACGACCTCGACGCGCCAGTCGGCACCGTTCTCCAGCCGCCGCACCGTGCGGGTCTCACCGCGCACGGACGTGACGTCGTTCCACCGGAAGCTGTACCACTCGCGGGTGTCCCGGTGGATCTTCGTCCCGGTGTCCTCGATCCGGAAGGTGCCCTGGTCGTTGACGATCTCCAGCGTCGAGACGTCGGTGGCCAGGTCCCGGGTGACGCGCCACGAGTGCTGCCCCGTGCCGAGCACGGTCGTCTCCGCCTCCTCGGCGGCCTCGGGCGGGCCGAGGGGGCGGAGCTCGTCGTCCTCGGGCCGCGGCCGGCGGACCGGCAGGTGCAGCGAGCTGCGGCTGGTCGTCAGGGTGACGGTCGCCGGCTCCGGGGAGGGCCAGATCAACGGCCAGTAGGAGGTCGAGACGGAGATCCGCAGGCGGTGGCCGGCGGGCACGGACTGCGCGATGCCGTTGAGCTCGATCCGCACCGGGTAGGGCCGGCCGGGCTCCAGCGGCTCCGGGTTCTCGCTGCCGTCCCGGTGCGTCAGGTTCAGCACCCCGTACGTCACCCGGGTCGCCTCGCCGTCCGGGGCGACGTCGGACAGACGCACGGCGAGCTGGGCCACCGGCTTGTCGGACGAGACCTCGAGCTCGACGCGCGGGAGCCCGAGGATCTCCACCGGCTCGGTCAGCGGACCGGTCTCGAAGACGAGCGCACCGCCGTCCTCCTCGCGCTGGTCGTACGGCAGGTCGGGCACCGCCGAGTAGGACGCCCACTTGCCCGCGAACATCCCCACGCTGAGGGGTGAGCGCAGCGTCACGTGGCGCTCGCCGTCGTCGTCCCCGCCGTCGTCGTCCCGCTCCAGGTGTGCGGCGCCGACCTGCTGCAGGTGGTGCGCCGTGAACCGGTACTCGCGGTCCTCCACGCCGGGTGCCGGCCAGCTCGGCTCTCCGACCCACCGGCCGGGGCGGTCCTCGTAGGAGGCGCTGGGCGGCTGAGCGTCCTGCATCCAGGCGCGCAGCATCGGCTCCTCCTCCAGGCCGGTGTCCACGCCCTTGAGCCAGTGGTCCCACCACCGCACGACCTCCTGGAGGAAGCCGATCGCCGGGCCGGGGACGCCCAGGTGCGGGTAGCGGTGGCCCCACGGGCCGATGAGGCCCTTGCGGGGCACGTCGAGGTTCTCCAGGAGCCGGAAGATCGCGTTGGTGTAGCCGTCGGCCCAGCCGCCGACCGCCATGACGGGGCACTGCACCCGCGAGTAGTCCTCGTTGACGGACGCCGGCTTCCAGTAGTCGTCGCGGCGCTGGTGCCGCAGCCAGGTGTCCAGCCAGAGGCCGCTGCCCTCGAGGCGTTCACGCCACATCTCGCGCCACCGGTCGCCGACGACGGCGGGGTCGGGCGGCAGGCTGTTGAAGGCGAACATGACGGTCGCCTCGGAGAGGTTGTCCGCGAGCAGACAACCGCCCATGTAGTGCATGTTGTCGACGTACAGGTCGTCCGTGGCCGACGCGCTGACGATCGCCTTGAGCGCGGGCGGCGCCACCGCGGCCACCTGGAGGCTGTTGAACCCGCCCCAGGAGATGCCCATCATCCCGACGTTGCCGTCGCACCACGGCTGCTCGGCGATCCAGGCGCCAATGACGCAACCACGGGCACCGTGAGCCCGCAACAACGGAATCCCGTTGCGCCTCGCCCGGACGGATGGCAGTGTCGTGGCCGTCCCCGCGGGCCGGCCGCACGTGACAGGGGACGGACGGAAGGAAGCACGGTGACGGACACGCACGGCGGTCCCACGACCTCGCGCTGACCCCTGCTCGCCCGCACCCGGACCGGTGCACCCTCCTGGCGGGTGGACGACGTCGGCGCACGCCGCAGCGTTCCCCGGAGGCTCCCGTGCCCCTCACCCCCGCCGTCGTCCTCAAGGACGTCACCTTCTCCTGGCCCGACGGGGCCACCCCGATAGCCGGGATCTCCGGCACCTTCCCCCGCGGCCGTACCGGTCTGGTCGGCCTCAACGGCACGGGCAAGTCGACCCTGCTGCGGCTGGTCGCCGGGCGGCTGAGGCCCACCTCGGGCTCCGTCACCGTCGCGGGCACCGCCGACCACCTGCCGCAGCGGATCACGCTGGATACCGGCGCGACCGTCGCCGACCTGCTCGGCGTGCGTGCTGTCGTCGACGCCGTGCGGGCCATCGCGGACGGTGACGTCCGCCCCGAGCTGTTCGACGTCGTCGGCCCGGACGGGTGGGACCTGGAGGAACGGGCGGTCGCCGCGCTCGCCGCGGCCGACGTGCTCCCCGGCAGCGCGACGAGGGCCGGCGTGCTCGACCGCCGCGTCGGCACCCTGTCCGGCGGCGAGGTGGTGCTCACCGCCGTGACCGGCATCCGGTTGCGCGCGGCCGACGTCGCGCTGCTGGACGAACCGACGAACAACCTCGACGGCTCGGCCCGCGAGCGCCTGCACGAGCTGGTCCGCACGTGGCGCGGCGCACTGGTCGTGGTGTCGCACGACCGCGAGCTGCTCGAGCTCGTGGACACGACGGCGGAGCTCCGCACGGGCGGCCTGACCACGTTCGGCGGCACGTACGCGCAGTACGAGGAGTGGCTGGCCGTGCAGCAGGAGGCCGCGCGCTCGGCGCTGCGCGACGCCGAGCAGACGCTGCGGCGCGAGAAGCGACAACGCATCGAGACCCAGGAGCGCATCGCCCACTCCGAGCGGCAGGGGCGCAAGGACGCCGCCGACCGCAGGTACGTCAAGGCGGTGATCAACGACCGCCGCAACGCCGCACAGAAGTCGCAGGGTGCCCGGCGGGGTGCCGCGGTGGAGGCGGAGTCGCGGGCACGCGACGCCGTGGCGGCCGCGGAGCGGGCAGTGCGCGACGACGACCGCATCGCCGTCGACCTGCCCGACCCGGACGTTCCGGCCGGCCGGCGCCTCGCCGTTCTGCGCGGGTCCGACGGCCGCGAGACCGTGCTCGCGGGGCCCGAGCGGGTCGCGCTGACCGGCCCCAACGGTGTCGGCAAGACGACGCTGCTCGAACAGCTCGTCGGCGCCGACACGTCCAGGCCCGACGGCGCCTCGCGGGCGACGGCGCGGCGGCTCACCGAGCGCGTGGGATACCTGCCCCAGCGGCTGGACGGGCTCGACGACGCCGCCACGGTGCTGGACGAGGTCCGGCGCCGCGCGCCGCACGTCGTGCCGGGGGAGCTGCGCAACCGCCTGGCGCGGTTCCTGGTCCGCGGCGACCAGGTCGACCGGCCGGTGCGCACCCTCTCGGGCGGCGAACGGTTCCGGGTGGCGCTCGCGAGCCTGCTGCTGGCCGACCCGCCGGCCCAGCTCCTCGTGCTGGACGAACCGACGAACAACCTCGACCTGGCCAGCACCGACCAGCTCGTCCAGGCGCTGGCGTCCTATCGCGGCGGGCTGCTGGTGGTGAGCCACGACCGGGCGTTCCTGGAGCGGGTCGGGCTGACGGCGGAGCTGGCGATGAGGGCGGACGGGACGCTGACGGCGGCGTGACCCCGCTGCCGCGGTCATCCCGGTGGGCAATGCCTGAGGACGACGGCGATCCACGGTTTACGAAAACTGCGAATACGCGTACGCTTCTTCCGTAACGAAGCGACGAGGGTGGTGTGCACGACGATGGCCGCTGCGGAACTGATGGAACGGACCTATCTGCCGAGCGAGGCAGAGGGACTGGCCGAGGTGCACAACTTTCTCGAGGCGCACGAGCGCGCTCGGGGCACAGCAGTGGCCCCACGTTGCCTCTTGGTGGGAGAGGCGGAGGGTGATCAGGTCGAGCTCCCTGCCTCGATGTACCCGATCCTTCTGCAGGTTGTCGAAGCCATGCGCGCCGGGCGTGCGGTCACCGTGGCGCCGCATTCGACAACGCTCACGACGCAGCAGGCGGCCGATCTTCTCGGGGTGTCCCGGCCCACGGTCGTGCGCCTCATCGACACCGGCCAGCTGGCGGCGGAGCGGCCAGGCACGCGTCGGAAGGTCCTGCTCAGCGATGTGCTGGACTACCGCGAAAGTCGACGCCAGAGTCAGTACGACATGCTTGCGGCAACCGCGGTCGACATCGACGACGAGGGCGACGCAGCGGAGGTTGCGGCCCAGCTTCGAGCGGTGCGGAAGGCCGTGGCCGCGCGGCGTCGTCGTTGACCAACGGCCGCCACCTGCAAGAATCGCCGGCGTGTTCGCCGTCGTGCTCGATACCTGCGTGCTGTGGCCCAGCCTGCAGCGGGACTTTCTGCTGAGCCTGGCCATCGAGGGGCTGTACCGGCCTCTGTGGTCGTCGGCGATCCTTGCCGAGCTGGAGGAACACGAGGCGCGGAAGCTCGTTGCGCGCGGAGACCTCGAGCCCAGCGCGGCGGCCGCGTCTGCTGCGGCCCTGATATCGGCGATGCGCGGAGCGTTCGACGACGCCTGCGTCGAGGGTTGGGAGCCACTCGACGGGACATTCGGCCTCCCCGACCTTGACGACGAGCATGTGGTGGCCGCCGCTGTTGTCGGCGGGGCCGGCGCGATCGTGACTGCGAACTTCAGGGACTTCCCTCCGAATCAGGTGCCCTCCAATATCCAGGTGAAGACCTCGGCGGAGTTCGCGATGGAAGCAGTCGAGCTCGCCCCCGAGCTCGCCCTCCAGGCTCTTCGGCAGATGGCTGGCCGGTATCGCAAGCCACGTCGCAGCGTCGACGACCTGCTCGAGCTGCTCGCAGCCCGCTACGGCATGGATGCGGTGGTGGACCTCGTCCGCGACGCAGATCTCACCCGGTAGCGCTCCGGGGAGCACCACAGCAGGTTCGACCGATGTCGGCCACTCCCCGACCGTG
Organism: Isoptericola sp. GX10416; assembly: GCF_056590155.1. Classification (NCBI taxonomy): domain Bacteria; kingdom Bacillati; phylum Actinomycetota; class Actinomycetes; order Micrococcales; family Promicromonosporaceae; genus Isoptericola; species Isoptericola sp. GX10416. The sequence continues at coordinate 150,539 of NZ_JBWPVO010000002.1, forward strand.
TTGGAGGAAACCTCCAAAGGCCGGCGGTGAGCGTTGGCTGCCGCACCGGGAGCCAGGACGGGGTGCTGACAACCTACGCTTGCGTAGGCTACGAAGGCGTAGGTTCGGCACCTGCTCGAGACACGGGCACCGGACCTGGACGCGGCGCAGCCGCCCGGCAGGGAAGGAGACCGTGTGAACCCCGACGCCCCTCAGAGCGCGGCAGCCGTGGAGGACCTCGTGCAGCTCGTCGCCCCGGACGGCAGCCGCACCGACGGCCCGCGGGCCGCGGCCTACCGCGACCGCGTGGCCCACCTCGGCACCGACGAGCTGCGCGCGATGTACCGCGACATGGTGCTGACCCGACGGTTCGACGACGAGTCGACGGCGCTGCAGCGGCAGGGCGAGCTCGGCCTGTACCCGCAGGGGCGCGGCCAGGAGGCCGCCCAGGTCGGTTCGGCGTACGCGTTGCGCCCGCAGGACTTCGTGTTCCCCTCCTATCGCGAGCACGGCGTGATGCAGGTCCGCGGCGTCGACGCGGTGGACCGCCTGCGCATCTACCGCGGCACGGAGCACGGCGGCTGGGACCCGGCCGACCACAACGTGCAGCTCAACACCCTCGTCCTCGGCTCGCAGACCCTGCACGCCACCGGGTACGCCCTCGGCGTGCAGCGCGACGGGCTGGTCGGCACCGGTGACCCGCAGCGGGACACCGCCGTCGTGACGTACTTCGGCGATGGCGCCTCGAGCCAGGGCGACGTCAACGAGGCGCTCGTCTTCGCCGCCGTGAACAACGCCCCCGTGGTGTTCTTCTGCCAGAACAACCAGTGGGCGATCTCGGAGCCGACGTCGCGGCAGACGCGCTGGCCGCTGTACCGGCGCGGTGAGGGGTTCGGCATCCCGGGCGTGCGCGTGGACGGCAACGACGTCCTGGCGTCCTACGCGGTGATGACCGAGGCTCTGGAGCGTGCCTACGCCGGCGACGGCCCCACCTTCGTGGAGGCCTACACCTACCGGATGGGCGCGCACACGACGTCGGACGACCCCACCCGCTACCGCGAGCTCGCCGAGGAGGAGGAGTGGGCGCTGCGCGACCCGATCGACCGGCTCGCCGCCCTGCTGCACGCCGAGGGCCGCTGGGACGACGTGTGGGCGGCTGACGTGGAGGCGCAGGCCGACGCGATGGCCGAGCGCCTGCGGGCCGAGGTCCGGGCGATCGAGGACCCGTCCCCGGCGTCGATGTTCGACCACGTGTACGCGGCCGGGCACGCGCAGGTCACCGTGGAGCGCGACTGGTTCGAACGCTACGAGTCCGAGACGGCAGGCACCACGACGGAGGCGGCCCGATGAGCGAGAACCTCACCTTCGCGAAGGCGCTGAACGAGGGCCTGCGCTCCAGCCTCGAGGCGGACGACAAGGTGCTGATCATGGGGGAGGACGTCGGCCGGCTCGGCGGGGTCTTCCGCATCACCGACGGTCTGCAGAAGGACTTCGGCGAGCACCGGGTCGTGGACACGCCGCTGGCCGAGTCCGGGATCGTCGGCACCGCGATCGGTCTCGCGATGCGCGGCTACCGGCCGGTCTGCGAGATCCAGTTCGACGGCTTCGTCTTCCCCGCCTTCGACCAGATCACCACCCAGCTCGCCAAGATGCGCTACCGCTCCGCCGGGCGCCTCGAGGTCCCCGTGGTCATCCGCATCCCGTACGGCGGCGGGATCGGCGCCGTCGAGCACCACTCGGAGTCGCCGGAGGCGCTGTTCGCGCACACTCCCGGGCTGCGCGTCGTCTCGCCGGCCACGCCGCAGGACGCGTACGACATGATCCGCTCGTCGATCACCTCGCCCGATCCCGTGATCTTCCTCGAGCCCAAGGGCCGGTACTGGTCCAAGGGCGCGGTGGACCTCGGCAGCCCCGTCGCGACGTCCGGGGCCGACGGCGGCACGGCGGACCCGCTCGGCCAGGCCCGGATCGCTCGGGCCGGCACGGACGTGACGCTGGTCGCGTACGGGCCGACCGTCGCCACCGCGCTGGCCGCCGCCGACGCGCTGGCCGCCGAGGGCACCAGCGCGGAGGTCGTCGACCTGCGGTCGCTGTCCCCGATGGACGTGCCCGCCGTGGTGGGCTCGGTCCGCCGGACCGGGCGCTGCGTCGTCGTGCACGAGGCCCCGACGTTCTTCGGTGCCGGTGCCGAGCTCGCCGCCCGCGTCACCGAGGAGTGCTTCTACTCCCTCGAGGCGCCCGTGCTGCGGGTCGGCGGGTTCCACACGCCGTACCCCGTGGCGAAGATCGAGCACGACTACCTGCCGAGCACCGACCGCGTCCTCGACGCCGTCGACCGCGCCCTGGCCCACTGACCGGCCTGCGAACGAGGAGACAGATGAGCACCCAGCGCTTCCCCCTCCCGGACGTCGGTGAGGGACTGACCGAGGCGGAGATCGTCGAGTGGAAGGTCGCCGTCGGCGACACCGTCGCGGTCAACGACGTCATCGTCGAGATCGAGACCGCCAAGTCCCTGGTCGAGCTGCCGTCGCCGTTCGCGGGGACGGTCGTGGCCCTGCTCGCCGAGGAGGGGACCACGGTCGACGTCGGCACCGCGATCATCGAGGTCGGGTCGGCGGACGCCTCCGCGCCCGATCCGGCACCCGGCGCGCCCGCCGACGAGGCCGCCTCCGTCGGCTCGACGAACGGTGCGGGCTCCGGGTCCGTGCTGGTGGGCTACGGCACCGGCGACGCCGCCGCCGGGTCGCGCCGGCGCCGCCGCCGCACCGAGGCCCCGGAGGGACCGGCCCCCACCACGCCTCCCGTCCCCGCACCCGCACCTGCCGCGACACCTGCACCCGCACCGGCGAAGTCACCGGGTATCGCCAAGCCGATGATGAGCGTGCCCGCTGCCGCCGACACGGCCGGTGCCGCGCCGTCGGGCACGACGCCGGCCGGCCGGATCCGCGTGCTCGCCAAGCCGCCCGTGCGCAAGCTCGCCAAGGAGCTGGGCGTCGACCTGGCATCGGTGCAGCCCACCGGACCCGGGGGCATCGTGACCCGCGAGGACGTGGTGGCCCGGGCCGAGGCCGCCGAGCCGAAGACCCTCGCGACCTACCCCGACGACGACCAGCCGTGGCTCGCCTCCGGGTCGGTGACGAACGACGGCCGTGAGACCCGCGTCCCGGTCAAGTCCGTGCGCAAGCGCACCGCTGAGGCCATGGTGACCAGCGCGTTCACCGCCCCGCACGTCACCGTGTTCCGGACGGTCGACGTCACCCGGACGATGAAGCTCGTCGAGAAGCTCAAGGCCGACCGGGACTTCGCCGACGTGCGGGTCACCCCGCTGTTGATCGCCGCCAAGGCGGCGCTGCTCGCCATCAAGCGCCACCCGGAGATCAACGCGAGCTGGGACGACGAGGCCCGCGAGATCGTCTACAAGCACTACGTGAACCTGGGGATCGCCGCGGCGACCCCGCGCGGCCTCGTGGTGCCCAACGTCAAGGACGCGCACCGGCACGAGCTGCTCCCGCTGGCCCGTGCGCTCGGTGAGCTGACGGCCACCGCCCGCGCGGGGCGGACCAGCCCGGCCGACATGTCCGGCGGCACCTTCACGATCACGAACGTGGGCGTGTTCGGCATCGACACCGGCACGCCGATCCTCAACCCGGGCGAGGCCGCGATCCTGGCGTTCGGTGCCATCCGGCAGCAGCCGTGGGTGCACAAGGGCAAGATCAAGCCGCGCTGGGTCACGCAGCTCGCGCTGAGCTTCGATCACCGGCTGGTCGACGGCGAGCTCGGGTCGCGCTTCCTGTCCGACGTCGCGCGCGTGCTGGAGGACCCGGCCCACGGCCTCGTCTGGGGCTGATCCCGGGTCGGAGTCAGGGGCCGAGCGCGCCGATCGGGATCACCTGGACCCCGTCGTCGCGCCGGTACCCGTAGCCGGTCGCGGTGATCACTCCGAGGACGGCCGGTTCTCCGGAGCGTGTGGTGTCGATCCTCTCGACGAACCGGAGGAGAGAACTGGCGGCCTCATCGACGCGGGATGCGCCCAGCTTGACCTCGAACGCTCCCCAGGTGCCGTCGGCGAGCTCGACGATCGCGTCCGCCTCGACCCCCTTGGCATCGCGGAAGTGGAGGACGTGCCCGCCCAAGGGTTGGGAGTAGACACGCAGGTCTCTCGCGACGAGCGACTCGAAGAGGAACCCGGTCCACCGCAGGTCGCGCCAGAGTCTCTCGGGACCGGTGTGCAGGGCTGCCGTCGCCAACGAGGGGTCGACGAAGTGTCGCTTCGGTGAGGTGCGCCGGGGGATGCGTGACCGTAGGTGCGGTCCCCATGCCGGGGCGTTCTCCACGATCTGGAGCTGTTCGAGCACGCCGACGATCTGCGCCGTCGTCGTGCGGTAGACGCCGTCGTCGGGTCCTACGGTGTCTGCTGCGATCTTCGTCATCGGTGCCTCCGTGGCGACGTTGCGGGCGAGCGCCGCCACGACGCGGCGCACCATGGAGGGATCGCGGCGTACACCGCCGACCTCGGAGACGTCGACCTCGGTGATCAGGCTCAGATAGTTCTCCGACTCCCGAGCAGCGACGTCGACGGGCAGGTCCTGCCGATCGGGCCAGCCCCCGACGACGATCCTTTCCAGCACGTCGTCGACGGTCAGGCTGGTGGCGGCACTCGGGCTCGCCCCGTGGAAGAGGTCACGGAGAGAGATCTCTCCGGTGGAGTGACCGGACTCGAAGAGGCTCATCGGACGCATACGGACCCGGGCGAACCTGCCCGCACCTGAGTGACGACGGACGTCGTCGGACGGGGTGGCCGAGCCCGTGAGGATGAACTGGCCTCGAGCGGGCGAGCGGTCGTCGACGGCTCGGCGTACGTGATCCCAGATCTCGGGCACGAGCTGCCACTCGTCGATCAGGACGGGCGAGTCGCCGCCGAGGACGGCTTCCGGGGCCAGCGACGCTGCCTCCCGCGCGGCGCGGTCCGTGTCGAGGCGGACGGTCGTCGCTGCCACCTGGAGCGCTGTCGCGGTCTTCCCGCAGGCCTTGGCTCCCTCGATCAACGTGGCGCCGGAGGTCCGCAGCGCGAGCTCCAGCTCGGAGTCGACGATGCGCCGGGAGTACTCCATCACCCCTCCTCGGACGGTCCGATCGACAGCTTGCACCATTTTCTCTAGACAGATCGTACCCGCACAGGTCAACAGATTGCACTACTGTCGACCGACAGGTTGTTCTGCTGCGGTGGAACGCTGATGGTCGGACCGCTCGGCGCCCGGTCCGTGCACGTTTTTGTCCGCTCGCCCCCCGTCGCTCACTCCGGCTGCCAGCATCTGGTGCAGGACGCCGTCGACCGACGGCGCGGCGACCCTCCCGTTCGCGTGGTGGGGCGACTACTGGACCGCGCGGGACACTGAGGCCGCCGGTGAGGCACCAGCCGAACGTTACGGTTCGGACCGCTTTGACGCGTCAAAGCGGTCCAGACCATGACACTCGGCAGAGTCGGGGGAGCGTCACAGCTGACGGGTCCGGGAGCACCAGCGGGCCCCTCTAGTCTGGACGGGTGACCTCGACAGCTCCTGCGGGCCCGCTCTCGCACGACACGGCCCCCGCGCCCGCCCGGCCCTGGTGGATCATCGCCGCCGGGCCGGGCGCCGTCGTCGCCGCGATCGTCGCGCTGCTCCTCGCGGGCGCCTGGTCCGGCGCCTTCGAGGCGCTGGGGACGTTCTCCGACCCCGGGGCGGTCGCCCGCTGGGGGTCGCCGCTCGCCACCGTGCTGGCGGAGCTCGGCGTGGCGGTGACGCTCGGCAGCCTGTTCGCCGCGGCGTGCCTGGTGCGGCCCGGACGGGGCCAGGCACGCCTGCTCGACGTCGCGGGATGGGCCGCCGCCGTCTGGGCGATCGCCGCGGTGGTCGAGCTCGTCCTGCAGTACTCGGTGGTCTCGGCGCAGTCCCCGACGGCGGACAACTTCGGCGCAGGCCTGTCGCAGTTCGTCACCGACGTCGAGCTCGGTCAGATCTCCGTCGCCATCATCGCGATCGCGGCTCTGACCTCGGGCGTCGCGCTCGCGGTACGCGGACCGGTCGGCGCGCTGTGGACGGCGCTGCTGCCGGTCGCGGCGCTGACCCTGCAGTCCACCACCGGTCACGCCGCCGGGGCCGCCGACCACTTCCTGGCGATCGGCGCGATGTGGCTGCACCTCATGGGTGCCGCGCTGTGGGTCGGCGGGCTCGCGGCGATGGCCGTGCTCGTCGTCGGCCGCTTCGACGACGTCACCACCGCCGCCGTGGCGCGGTACTCGCCCGTCGCGGCCTGGTGCCTCGTCGCGGTCGGGGTCTCCGGCGTCGCGAACGCCTGGATCCGCATGGAGAGCCTCGACGACCTCACGACGGGCTACGGCGTCCTGCTGGTCGTGAAGATCCTGCTGACCGCGGCCCTCGGCGTCCTCGGCCTGATGCACCGCACCTGGGTGATCGGCCGGCTGGAGCGCGCAGCGTCCCCGGCACGCCGGCTGTTCTGGCAGCTCCTCGCCGTCGAGCTGCTCGTCATCGGTGCGGTGTCCGGGGTGGCGGTGGCGCTCGGCTCCACCGCACCGCCCGTGCCGGACGACGTCCCCGCGGACGCCTCGCCCGCCTACCAGCTCACCGGCTACCCCCTGCCACCGGAGCCGACGGCGGCGCGCTGGCTCACCGAGTGGGCCGCGGAGCCGGTCCTGGCCTTCGCGTGCCTGGCCGGGATCGTCGTCTACGTGCGCTGGGCGCTGCGGCTGCGACGTCGCGGGGACCGCTGGCCCGTGGGACGGACGCTGACGTGGTGCGCGGGGATGCTCCTGATGCTCTGGACCACCAACGGTGCACCGACCGTCTACGGGCACGTGATCTTCAGCGGTCACATGATCCAGCACATGACCCTGGCGATGCTGGTGCCGCTGCTGCTCGTGCTCGCCGCCCCCGTCACGCTGCTGCTGCGCGCGGTGCCCGCCCGCAAGGACGGCTCGCGCGGCTCGCGGGAGTGGGTGCTCGCACTGGTCCACTCCCGGGTGGGCGAGCTTCTCGCGCGGCCGGTGGTGGCCGCCGTGCTCTTCTCGGGCGGCATGATCGCGTTCTACTTCACCCCGCTGTTCGAGTTCGCGCTGACGAACCACCTGGGGCACCTGTGGATGGTCGTGCACTTCACGCTCGTGGGATACCTGTTCGCGAACGCGCTCGTCGGCATCGACCCTGGCCCGCAGCGGCCCGGCTACCCGATGCGGCTCGTCCTGCTCTTCGCCACGATGGTGTTCCACGCGTTCTTCGGCGTGGTGCTCACCACCGGCACGTCGCTGCTCGTCGCCGACTGGTACGGCAACATGGGTCGCGACTGGGGCCTGAGCGCCATCGAGGACCAGCAGCGTGGCGGCGGCATCGCCTGGGGGATCGGCGAGCTGCCCACCCTCGCGCTGGCGATCATCGTCGCCGTGCAGTGGACCCGCTCGGACGAGCGGGAGGCCCGGCGTCGCGACCGGCAGGCCGAGCGCGACGGCGACGCGGAGCTCACCGCCTACAACGACATGCTGGCTCGGATGGCCGACCGCGACGAGACCGCCGGCCGCTGACCGCGCGTCCAGGCCACGCCTTCGGCGTTCAGACCAGCGCGTCGAGGACGCGCGGAGCCAGGCCGAGCGCCGTCGTCGTCGCCAGGCCGTCCGCGACCGTCACCGTGCGGACCCCGGGCATGGGCTCCGTCAGCACGAACGGGTCGTGCGCCCCGCGTCCCGGGACGCGCACGACCTCCGTCACCGACCAGCGGCTGCGGACGGACGGTCGGCCGGTGCCCAGCAGAGCCGCCGTCTCGCGCAGCAGCAGCTCGTCGACGTCCTCGGAGCGGCCGGTCGCGTCGGCGGGTGCCCGCCCGTCGCCGACGACGACGGAGCCGTCGTGCTGCGCCGTCAGCGTCAGGTGGATCTCGGCCGCCAGGAGGTCGGGGTGCCGGGTGCGCAGTCGCTCGCGCACCTCGCCGAGGGCGCGGCTGTGCAGGTACGCGCGGTCCCGCAGGAGGGTGCTGGCACCGACCAGCACGGGACCGGTGGCGAGCCGGTCGGCCGGTGGGCCGGCGTCGGGCAGCGGGGGCGCGATCCGCAGCATCTGGCGGCGCACGGGGAGCAGCGCGTCCCCGACGTTGCCGAAGAGCTGGCCCACGTCGTGGCCCACGGCGACCACGACGCGCTTGGCGACGACCTCCCCGCGCGAGGTCCGCACGAGCGTGCAACCGCTGCCGGCGTCGAAGGTCTGGGCGGCGGTGGACCAGGCGACGTGCGCCTGGGGACGCCCGCCGAGCCAGTCCGCGACGATGCCGAGCGCCGCTGCGGGCTCGACCCGCAGGTCGAGGGGCAGGAACGCCCCTCCGGCGGAGTCCGCGACAGGTGTGCGGTCCGCGACCTCGCGGGCGGTCAGGATCGTGGCGTCCCCGGCACGAGCGGCGACGAGGTCGTCGAGGACGGCGAGCTCGTCGGCGTGGCGGGCGACGACGACGGCGCCGCTCTCCCGGACGCCGAAGCCCGCCTCCCGGCCGAGCTTGAGCCAGCGTTCCCGGGAGGCGAGGGCGCAGGCGAGCGCGGTGGAGTCCTGCGTCGTGATCGCGACGTGTCCACCGCGCCGGGCGGTGCTGCCGACGGGGCGCCGGGCGGCGTCGACGACGAGCACCGACAGCCCACGCGCCTGCGCCTCGACGGCGTGCGCGAGCCCGACCGCGCCCGCTCCGACGACCGCGAGGTCGACCTTGGCGGGGAGCGGGGGCAGGGCGCTGTCGTGGTCCACGTCCAGAATCTGCCTGAGCACGTGGCCGGCGTTCAAGGCGGGGGTGGCCTGTGGACAAGGTGTTCGGCCAGTGTTCACCTGGGGTTCCTCCCGGCGTTCCCGCAGGGCTGCGACGCCCTCGCGCGGAGATATCCGTGGGGCGGGCGCGGGTGGTTGTGGTAGACCCGTCTGCGTGACCCAGGACACTCCGGCGGAGACCCCGCAGACCTCGTTCCACGACCTCGACGCGTACCTGGCCCTCGGCCGGGTCAGCGGGCTAGTGCTCAGCGCCGACGGCACCCGGCTCGTCACGTCGGTGCAGAGCCTCGACCGGCGGCGCACGGGCTACGTCTCGGCGCTCTGGGAGGTCGACCCGGGGGGTGAACGCCCGGCACGGCGCCTCACCCGCAGTGCGAAGGGCGAGTCCTCCGCGGCGTTCACGGCCGCCGGCGACCTGCTGTTCACCTCGGCCCGTCCGGACCCGGAGGGCAAGCCCGACGACGACGTACCCGCAGCGCTGTGGAGCCTGCCCGCCGGGGGTGGCGAGGCACGCGTGGTGGCGACCGCTCCGGGCGGGGTCGGCGGCATCTGCACGGCGCGGGACGCCGACGTCGTGTCGGTGACGGCGCCCGTGCTGCCCTCGGCGGCGGACCTCACCGAGGACGACACGCTGCGCAAGGCCCGCAAGGAGCTGAAGGTGGACGCCGTCTGGCACACGGGCTACCCGGTGCGGCACTGGGACCACGACCTGGGCCCGGACGCGGACCGGCGGTTCGCGCTGTCCCTCGGCGGGCTCGTCGAGGGCGAGCGTGCGGAGCTCCGTCAGCTCACCGGGGCGGGCCGTCAGCTCGATGAGGCGGAGGCCGCCCTGTCGCCGGACGGCGGGACGCTGGTGACGGTCTGGACGGTGGCCGACCCGGGCACGGCCCGGCGCGAGACCCTGGTCGCGATCGACACGGTGACGGGGGAGCGGCGCACGCTGGTGGACGACCCCGACGCTGAGGTGGTCTCGCCCATCGTCTCGCCGGACGGCCGCTGGGTCGCCTACGAGACGACGACCCTCACCTCGCCGACGGAGCCGCCGGTGACGCGTACGGGCCTGGTGGCGCTGGACGGGAGCGGCGAGCCGGAGATCCTGGCCGACGACTGGGACCGCTGGCCCAGCTCGCTGACGTGGCTGCCCGACGCGTCGGGTCTGCTGGTCACGGCCGACGAGGACGGCCGCAGCCCGGTCTTCCTGCTCACGTTCGACGGCGCCCCGGGCGAGGGCCCGGTGAGCGTCGAGCGGGTCACGGCGGACGCCGCGACGTTCACCGACGTCCAGGTGTCTCCGGACGGGTCGGCGTTCTACGCGCTGCGCACGTCCTACGCGGCGCCGTCGGAGCCCGTCAGGGTCGGCCTGGCGGAGTTCGTCGCGTCCGGCGGGCCGGGGGAGCGGGAGCCGGTCACCGCCGTCGCGCTCCCGTCGCCGGTGCCCGCGCCGGAGCTGCCGGGCCGCCTCACCGAGGTGGAGACGACGGCGGCCGACGGCGCGCGCGTGCGGGCCTGGTTGGCGCTCCCGGCCGGGGCGTCGGCGTCGGACCCGGCGCCGCTGCTGCTGTGGATCCACGGCGGGCCGCTCGGCTCGTGGAACGCGTGGTCGTGGCGCTGGAACCCGTGGATCATGGTGGCGCGGGGCTACGCGGTGCTGCTGCCGGACCCGGCGCTGTCCACCGGGTACGGGCAGGAGTTCGTGCAGCGCGGGTGGGGTGCGTGGGGCGGTAAGCCCTACACGGACCTGCTGGCGATCACCGACGCAGCGGAGACGCTCGACGAGATCGACGGGTCGCGCACGGCCGCGATGGGCGGCTCGTTCGGTGGCTACATGGCCAACTGGGTGGCGGGGCACACGGACCGGTTCCGCGCGATCGTCACGCACGCCTCGCTGTGGGCGCTCGACCAGTTCGGGCCGACGACGGACCACGCGTACTACTGGGCGCGCGAGATGACTCCCGAGATGGCCGAGGCGCACAGCCCGCACCGCTACGTCGGCGACATCCGGACGCCGATGCTCGTGATCCACGGCGACAAGGACTACCGGGTACCGATCGGCGAGGGGCTGCGGTTGTGGCGCGAGCTGTTGACGCACTCCGGGCTGCCGGCGGCGGACGACGGGTCGACGGTGCACCGGTTCCTGTACTTCCCGCAGGAGAACCACTGGGTGCTCTCGCCACAGCACGCGAAGGTCTGGTACTCGGGCGTGCTGGCCTTCCTGGCCGAGCACGTGCTCGAGGTGCCCGAGGGGGAGGGCGACCGGGTCCTGCCGACGACGCTCGGCTGACGCCCCACCACTGGGCGGTCGCTCATCTGGGCGAGCGGCAGCGCTCATCTGTTACGTTGGTTCTTCCTGGACCCGACGGAGCAAGGACGCGCCATGACCGCACTCACCGACGAGACCCTGGGCACCCTGCACGGCACCGGGGGAGGCCCCGGCGACCTGGAGGTGCCGGGCTACGACCGTTCCGCGCTGCGCGCGGGGATCGTCCATCTCGGCGTCGGAGGGTTCCACCGGGCGCACCAGGCGATGTACCTCGACCGGCTGATGTCCCAGGGCAAGGCGCTCGACTGGGCGATCTGCGGCGTCGGGGTGCTGCCGCACGACGCCCGGATGCGCGACGCCCTCGTCTCCCAGGACGGCCTCTACACCCTGGTGCTCAAGCACCCGGACGGCACCCTGGAAGGCCGCGTGATCGGCTCCGTCGTGGACTTCCTGCTCGCCCCGGACGACCCGGAGGCGGTCATCGAGAAGATGGCCTCGCCCCAGATCCGCATCGTCTCCCTCACGGTCACCGAGGGCGGCTACAACGTGCACCCGGTCACCGGGGAGTTCGACGAGTCCGACCCGGCCGTCCAGGCGGACCTCGCACCGGGCGCCGTGCCCGCCACCTCGTTCGGCCTCGTGACCGAGGCGCTGCGGCGTCGCCGGGACCGCGGCATCACGCCCTTCACAGTGATGAGCTGCGACAACATCCAGGGCAACGGCGAGGTCGCGCACCGCATGTTCGGTGCGTTCGCGCGGCTCAAGGACCCCGAGCTCGGTGCGTGGATCGAGGAGCACGTGCCGTTCCCGAACTCGATGGTCGACCGGATCACGCCCGTCACCACGGACGAGGACCGCGCGATGGTGGCCGAACGGTTCGGGGTCGACGACGCGTGGCCCGTCGTCGCCGAGCCCTTCACCCAGTGGGTGCTCGAGGACCGCTTCGTCGACGGCCGCCCGCCGCTGGAGGACGTCGGCGTGCAAGTGGTCGACGACGTCGAGCCCTACGAGCTCATGAAGCTGCGGCTGCTCAACGCGAGCCACCAGGCGCTGTGCTACCTCGGCTACCTGACCGGCTACCGGTACGCCCACGAGGTCTGCGCCGACCAGACGTTCGTGCGGTTCCTGCTCGACTACATGGAGCGTGAGGCGACGCCGACGCTGCAGCCGGTCCCCGGCATCGACCTCGACGACTACCGCCGCACCCTCATCGAGCGGTTCGCCAACCCCGCCGTGCGGGACACCCTCGCCCGGCTGTGCGCCGAGTCGTCCGACCGCATCCCCAAGTGGCTGCTGCCCGTGGTGCGGGAGAACCTGGCCGCCGACGGCGAGATCCACCGGGCGGCCGCCGTCGTCGCCGCGTGGGCCCGCTACGACGAGGGCGTCGACGAGCAGGGCGAGCCGATCGAGATCGTGGACCGCCTGGCCGACCGCCTCCGGGCCGCAGCGGCGCGGCAGGCCGACGACCCGCTCGCGTTCCTGCGCGACCGCGAGCTGTTCGGCGACCTGGTCGACTCCCCACGGTTCACCGAGGCGTACCTCGTGGCGCTGCGGTCGCTGCACCGGGACGGCGCGCGGGCGACGGTGGAGGCGCTGGGGGGTTGATTTTGGGCGCTTAATGGTTGGCGTAGCCACCATTACGTGCGATAGTGGTGCTCACAGCAGACATTGGAGCACCCATGGCGACTCGACCTCTCTCACTGCGCGTTCGCCGGTCCGCTGCTCAGCTCGGCGAGCACGTGGTCACGTGGCGCAAGCTGCAGGGGCTGACGGCGGAGCAGCTCGCGGAGCGCGCGGGGATCAACCGGGGCACTCTTCGTCGGCTCGAGCACGGCGACCCGGCCGTGGGGAGCGGCGTCCTCCTGTCCGTCCTTCGTGCGCTGGGCCAGCTCGATCGCGTCGTCGAGGCGCTCGACCCCTACGAGACGGACCTGGGGCGGGCCCGGGCTGACGAGTCCCTGCCGCAGCGGGTGCGTCGATGAGCCGTGCCGGAGTCGTCCAGATCGACGTCCACGTGCAGCTGTCCGGCGACACCGTTCGCGCCGGCACCGCCTACATCTCGGAGAGGCGTGGCACCACGTCCACGTCGTTCGTCTACGACCCCGCGTTCCTCGGGCGGCGCGACGCGTTCAGCATCAGCCCTGACCTGCCGGTGACCGTCTCGCGCCACCAGGTCGCCGGACTGCCGGGCGCCTTGGCCGACACCGCGCCGGACCGGTGGGGTCGCAACCTGATCGACAAACGGGTTCGGTACCGGGCGCGAGACGACCACGCGCCGGCGACGGTCCGTGAGGTCGACTACCTGCTCGGTGTCGCCGACCTGACCCGGCAGGGCGCGCTGCGGTACACGGCCGCCGACGACGCCGTCTTCCTCGCACCCGACCCGAACGTCCCGCGGCTCATCGAGCTGCCGAGACTGTTGCGTGCAGCAGAGCGCGTGGCCAGCGACAGCGACGACCTTGCCGAGGTCAAGCTCCTCCTCGACGCAGGGACCGGCTCCCTCGGTGGGGCGCGGCCCAAGGCGTCGGTCCGTGACGGTCACCAGCTGCAGATCGCGAAGTTCCCGCACCCGGGTGACCGCTGGGACGTGATGGCCTGGGAGATGACCATGCTCGACCTCGCCGAGCAGGCCGGCATCCGTGTACCAGGGCGTCGTCTACTCACGGTCGACGGCCGGTCGGTCCTGGTCCTGGACCGGTTCGACCGCGACGGGCAAGGGCGGCGGCGTGCCTACGCGAGCGCGATGTCCTTGGTCGGCGGCGTCGACGGCGCATCGTTCGACTACCTGGAGGTCGCAGAGTCGCTCGCGACCCACGGGAGCGACGTCGTGGCGGACCTGCGCGAACTGTGGCTGCGCGCCCTGTTCTTCGTGGTGGTCAACAACACCGACGATCACCTGCGGAACCACGGCTTCCTCCGTGCACGTGGTGGATGGCGGCTGGCGCCCGCCTTCGATGTCAATCCCGACCCGTACGACCGTGCACCCGCGACCTCGATCGGTTTCGTGAGCGGGGATCGGGCGAGCCGCTTCGATGCACTGATCGAGGTGGCGGCCGAGTTCGGCGTGTCGATGGCGGATGCCGGTGATGCGATGGAGGCCGTGGCCTCGGTCGTCGACAGATGGCGGGCGGTAGCGGCCCGGAACGGAATCGGGGAGCGTGAGCAACGGCAGTTCAGGAATGTCTTCGAGTCCGGAGTTCGCCTCGCGCGCGAGGCGAGCGCGTCAGCTCGGAGCTCTTAGCCCCCTTCGGGCCGCCTGCCGGGCTGCCTCCCGCGGGTAGGGCGTCTCCCGGCTCTTCTGCTGGAAGCGGTGGTGGAAGCCGCCCACCACTGCGGCGACGGGCGCGTCGCGCGCGAGGATCGCCGCGACCGCCGCTGGCGCACCCTCTGGGGCGCTCCCCTCGGCGCAGGCGCGCACGAACGCCCGCCGTTCGTCGCCCTGGTACTCGTACAGGGCGACGGCCAGCCAGTTCACCAGATACGTAGCGACGTAGTCCCGGTCGTAGGCCTCGTGCTCGGCGACGAACGCGGCCTCGTCCGTCGTGAGGTCGAAGCGCGAGGAGATCGCCAACCCGTAGTCGGCGAGGTAGAGCCGGTGGCCGTCGGTCAGGATGTTCTCGAAGTGGGTGTCCAGGTGCAGCAACCCGTGGCCGTTCATGAACGACACGCCTGCGCTCAGCTCGTCGTCCACCCAGGCGAGGGCATGCTCGGCGGCCTCGCCGCCGGCGTCCATCCGGGCGCTCAGCCAGTCGTGCAGCGTCTGGGGGATGTACTCCAGGAACAGCAGCAGGCTCGCGGACGACCCCTGCAGGGCCTCGATCCGCCGGCGCACCGCCGGTCCGCCACCCCAGTAGGTGACGGCTCGCTCCACGTCGGCCAGCTCCGCGGGCAGCGGGTGGCCCGCGTCCGGGAGCACACGCCAGTGGTGCATCAGGGGAAAGCCCTCGTGGTCGCCCGCGACCACCCAGCCCGTGGTCATGGTGTGCACGGCGAGCTCGCGCCAGGCGCCCCACCCCGGCCCACCGATGGTGCCGATGCCGTAGTGGCAGAAGCTCGGCAACCCGAACAGGTTCGCCGTGGAGCGGACGTGCTCCGGTCGCCGCTCGAGGTCGGTCAGGCGCACCTGCTTGACGAAGACCGGCGTGCCGTCGACGTCCAGCCGGAGGGTCTTCCCGCCGATGCCGGCACCGATCGGCACGGCGGCGTCGACGAGCTCGCGCAGCCGGTGGTCGCTGCACAGCGACAGCGCGGTGGAGACGGCCCCGTGGGCGGCCAGGCGAGCGCTCCGGGTCCTGTCGGCCGTGGTCACGGCGCGCCTGCGGGCGGGTCCGCCAGCAGGTGCTCGAGCTCGACCGCGGCGGCGTCGTCCATGACGAGCACGGTGGCGATGCCGCCCAGGACGGCGCCCCGCAGCCCGACGGCGGCCTCCGCGCCGTAGCCGATCGCCACCACCTCAGGGGTGCGCACGAGCTGGTCGAGGGTGACGCCGACGACCCGGGCGTCGAGCGGCGTGACCACCGCACGCCCCCGGGCGTCGAAGAGCCGGCCGGAGCACTCGCCGACGGCGCCGGCCTCGGTGGCGGCGCGCCGCTCGGCGTCGGTGACCTGGGGGTAGACGGTGGAGCCGGTGGCGTTCCAGCTGCCGATCGACACCACGGCGAGGTCGAGCACGTCGGCTCGGTCGAGCGCGGCGGCGATCTCCGGCTGCTGGCGCATGCCGCGTGCCGTCGCGGGGTCGCCGACGAGCAGGGGTGACCACACGGGCCAGGTGCGTACGCCCTCCATGCTGGTGAAGCGCTGGATGAGCTCGAGCGAGTTGCCGCTGCCGTGCACGGGCAGGGCGCCGACGAGCTGGACGACCTCGCAGGGCGGCAGGGTACCCAGGGTGCGGACCGCCGCCTCGATGGTGCGCGACCACGAGACGCCGACGGTCGTCCCCGCGCGGACCCGGGCGGCCATGACGCGCGCGAGCTCGCGGGCGAGGACCTCGCGCGTCGTGTCCCGGTCGCTGGTTCCGGGGACGAGCACGACCTCCTGGGCGCCGAGCCGCTCCGCGAGGTGCCGGGCACGGCCCGTGTCGAGGTGGGCCGGTGCCGCGATCTCGATGCGCACCACGCCGGCGTCGCGGGCCTCGGTGAGCAGTCGGGCCACCTGGAACCGCGAGATCCCGCGGTGCTTGGCGATCTCGACCTTCGACTGTCCGTCGAGGTAGTAGTCCGTGCTCACCTCCACGAGGAGGCGGGTGTGCTCGGGGTCGGTCACGGGTCCTCGTCTCTCCGGCAGCGCCGCTCCTCGGCGACGGTGCGCGAAAGTTTGAGCGGATGGTCTTGCTCACGTGAGCATATCGAACTATGGTCGCTTCAGATGAGCACCACTGCTGCTCTCATCTGAGCGGATCGACTCGACGTGAGGACAACGATGTTCCAACCACCCGGCGCGCGGCGCCGACCCGATCGACGCAGGGCTTCACGGCTCGCCGCCGGGGCCACGGCCCTCACCCTCGGTCTCGCCGCCGGGTGCGCCGGTGCCGGTGCGGTCGGAGGCGACGGGGAGCAGATCGTCGTCGCCATCGTCTCTAACCCGCAGATGCAGGACGCGATCTCCCTGCAGGACCACTTCCGGGCCGAGCACCCCGGAGTCGACGTCCGGTTCGTCAGCCTCCCCGAGAACGAGGCCCGCGCGAAGATCACCGCGTCCGTCGCGACCGGCGGCGGCGAGTTCGACGTCGTCATGATCTCCAACTACGAGACGCCCATGTGGGCCGAGAACGGGTGGATCGAGAACCTCCAGCCGTACGCCGACGCCACCGAGGGGTACGAGCCGGACGACTTCATCCCGAGCGTCCGCGAGGCACTCTCGGTCGACGGCGACCTCTACTCCGTGCCGTTCTACGGCGAGTCGTCGTTCCTCGCCTACCGGCAGGACCTCTTCGCCGAGCGTGGCCTGGAGATGCCGGACCGGCCCACCTGGGAGGACGTCCGCGAGCTGGCCGCCGAGCTCCACGACCCGGCCGAGGACTTCGCCGGCGTGTGCCTGCGCGGCCTGGCCGGTTGGGGTGAGGTCATGGCCCCGATGGGCACCGTCATCAACACGTTCGGCGGGCGCTGGTTCGACGAGGGCTGGAACGCGCAGCTCGACAGCCCGGAGGTCCGGGCCGCCGTCGAGACGTACGTCGACACCGTCCAGCAGTACGGCCAGCCCGGTGCGGCGACGTCCGGGTTCGGCGACTGCCTCACCCGGTTCTCCCAGGGCAACGCCGCCATGTGGTACGACGCGACCTCGATGGTCTCCAGCGTCGAGGACCCGGCGTCGTCCAACGTCGCCGGCGACGTCGGCTACGTCCCCGCGCCCGTCAGCGAGACCGACGCCGCCGGATGGCTCTACTCCTGGTCGCTCGCCATCCCCTCGACGAGCGAGCACAAGGACACCGCCTGGGACTTCGTGTCCTGGATGACCGACCAGGGCTACATCGAGCTGGTCGGCGAGGAGCTGTCCTGGGAGCGGGTGCCGCCCGGCAGCCGGCTCTCCACCTACGAGATCCCCGAGTACGCCGAGGTCTCCGAGGCGTACGCCGAGGCCACGCTGACCGCGATGGGCGAGGCGACGCAGCAGAACACGATGACCGAGCCGGTGCCGTACCCGGGCATCCAGTTCGTCGGCATCCCCGAGTTCCAGGACCTCGGCACCCGCGTGGGTCAGCAGATGTCGGCGGCGATCGCCGGGCAGCAGACGGTCGACGAGGCGCTCGACCAGGCCCAGTCCTTCGCCGAGACCGTCGCCGAGACGTACCAGGCCGGGTCCGACGCCGCGTCCACCACTGCCGGAGGCTCCTGATGACCACGCTCACCACCCAGGCCGCCAGCGCCCGTCGCGCACAGGAGCTGCGGGCCGCGCGCGACGGGCGCACCCTGAGCCGTGCCGAGCGCTGGCGACGCCGGGGCCCGCTGCTGCCCGCCCTGCTCTTCACGATCGTCGTCACGCAGATCCCGTTCCTCGTGACGATCTGGTACTCGCTGCACTCGCGCAACCTGCTGCGCCCCGACTCCGACCTGTTCGTCGGCTTCGCCAACTACGGCGACATCGTCAGCGACTCGACCTTCCGCGGGGCGGCGGTGAACTCGGTCGTCATCACGCTCGGGTGCGTGCTGGTCGCGATGGTCCTGGGCATCGTGCTGGCGCTGCTCCTCGACCGGCCGTTCCGGGGGCGCGGCGTGGCCCGGACGCTGCTCATCACACCGTTTCTCATCATGCCTGTCGCCAGCTCGGTGCTCTGGTCGATGGCGATGCTCAACCCGACGTACGGCCTGTTCAACTGGACGTTGGGCCTGGTGGGGATCGACCCGGTCGACTGGACGTCGACCTACCCGATCGTCGCGATCCTCATGGCGCTCGTGTGGCAGTGGACGCCGTTCATGATGCTGCTGGTCCTCGCCGGCCTCCAGGCGCAGCCGAAGGACGTCCTCGAGGCGGCGTCGGTCGACGGCGCCGGTCCGTGGCGCACGTTCACCTGGATCACCATGCCGCACCTGCGCCGCTACGTGGAGCTGGGCGTGCTGCTCGGGATCATCTACGTGGTCAACACGTTCGACCAGATCTACCTCATGACGGCGGGCGGGCCCGGCACAGCGAGCGCGAACCTGCCCTTCTACATCTACCAGCGCGCGTTCCTCGGCTTCGACGTCGGGCAGGCCGCCGCGATGGGTGTGGTCGTCGTGATCGCCACGATCTTCGTCGCGATGGCCGCGCTGCGCCTCATCTTCCGCAGCTTTGACGTCAAGGAGCGCTCATGACCACCACCGCACCGGCCACGACCGCCCCGAGGGCCGCCGCTCCCGGCGGTGTGCGGCGACCTCGCCGCCGGACCGCAGGCACGCTCCTGACGGCGCTCACCTGGATCCTGGCCATCGGGTTCTTCTTCCCCGTGGCCTGGATGGCGATGACGGCCTTCAAGCAGGAGAGCCAGGCGTCGTCGAACCCGCCCACGTTCTTCTTCGAGCCCACGCTCGACCAGTTCCGTGCCGTGGTCGGCGAGTCGGGCACCTACGTGGCCAACTCGCTCATCGCGACCGGGGTCTCGACGCTGCTCGTGCTGCTCCTCGGCATCCCGGCGGCCTACGCCCTGTCGATCCGGCCGGTGGAGAAGGTCGGTGACGTGCTGTTCTTCTTCATCTCGACGAAGATGCTGCCCGTCGTGGCCGTCATCGTCCCGATCTACGTCATCGCGGGGCAGCTGAAGGTCCTCGACAACATCTGGACGCTCGTGGTGCTCTACACGGCGATGAACCTGCCGATCGCCGTGTGGATGATGCGCTCGTTCCTCCAGGAGGTACCCGCCGAGGTCCTCGAGGCGGCGTCGGTGGACGGCGCCAGCCTGCTGCGGACGATGCGGTCCGTCCTGCTGCCGATGGTCGCGCCGGGCATCGCGGCGACCGCTCTCATCTGCGTGATCTTCGCGTGGAACGAGTTCTTCTTCGCGCTCAACCTCACGGCGTCGCAGGCGGCGACCGTGCCGATCTTCATCGTCTCGACGATGACGAGCGAGGGCCTGTTCCTGGCCCGGCTGTGCGCCGCGGCGCTGCTGGCGTCGCTGCCGGTCATCATCGCTGGGTGGATCGCGCAGAAGCAGCTCGTGCGCGGCCTGTCGATGGGCGCCATCAAGTAGCCGGCGGGTCCTCCCGCGGGGCGAGGAGGAGGTCGGCGAGGGCTTCGAGGCGGCGGGTCGGCGGCGCGGGCTCACCCGCGCCGCGGGCCGGCCGCTCGAGCAGGTCCGCCCGCCCTGCGGCGTCCTCGGCGGAGATCAGCAGGTCGACGGCGGTGGGCATGTCGACGACGAACCGCAGCCCGAGGCTGTCGAGGATCCGGCCGAGCACGGCGCCGACCTCCGACCTGATGCGCCGGTGCTCGGTGAGGTACAGCTCGGCGACGACGGCGTCGCGCAGGGCGAGGAGCTCGAACTCTGCCGCCACGAGGCACCACTGCCGGCGCGCGCCGCCGTCGGGCCGCACGGCAGCCATCACCGTGCCGAGGGCGGCGCGGAAACCCTCCGGGGTGCCGATGCTGTCCGCGTCGAGGGTCTCGACGGCCTGCTCGAGCGCGCGGAGCTGACGTCTCGCGTCGCGCTGCATGAGCGCGACGAACAGCTCTTCCTTGGACGCGAAGTTGGAGTAGAAGGCGCCCCGCGTGAACCCGGCCGCCTCGCAGACGGCCTCGATGGACGTCGCCTGCATCCCGACCTCGGCGAACACGTCGAGCGCCGCGTCGAGCAGACGCTCCCGGGTGCGCTCGCGGCGCGGGGAACGCACGCTGGTGGCGTGCTCGGCGGTGGTCACGGCGAGGCCTCCTCGGTCTGGCGGTAGGTCCACTCTAGCCAATGCAGCGCTGTATCGGATACATTCCTGTATCGGATACAGTGCCGTATCGAACCGCCGTCTCGATCGCCCTGTCGTATGCCCCGGGAGCCCTCTGTGTCCTCCGTCCTGTACTCGCTCGGCCACTGGACCGTGGGCGCACGCCGCCTCGTCGTGATGGCCTGGCTCGGCATCCTCGTCGTCACCGGAGCAGCCGGCGCCTTCGTGTTCCAGGGGTTCGACAACTCCATCACCATCCCCGGCACCGAGTCGCAGCAGGCGCTCGACCAGCTCTCCGCGACCTTCCCCGAGGTGAGCGGGTCCTCGGCGCAGGTCGTGGTGGTCGCACCTGACGGGCAGGCCGTCTCCGACGACGCCGTCCGCGCCCCCGTGGAGCGCGCCGCGGACGAGATCGCCGAGCTGGACGAGGTCGCCGCCGTCGCGACGCCGTACGACGAGCAGGCGTCCTCGCCCGTCAGCGACGACGAGACCGCCACGATCCTCACGGTCCAGCTCGACGGCGACGCGATGTCCGTCAGCGACGCGACCAAGGACGACCTGACCGAGATCACCGACGAGCTCGCGAGCGCGCTGCCCGCCGACTCCCGCGCCGAGCTCGGCGGCGAGTTGTTCGCCACCGAGCTGCCGCACCTGAGCATCGTCGAGGCCGTCGGCGTCGTCGTCGCCCTCGTCGTGCTGCTGTTCACCCTGGGCTCGTTCGTCGCCGCCGGACTGCCGCTGGTCAACGCGCTGCTCGGCGTCGGCGTGTCGATGCTGCTGCTCCTGGCGGCCACCGTGTTCGGCCCGATCAACTCCACGACGCCGATGCTCGGGCTGATGCTCGGCCTCGCCGTCGGCATCGACTACGCGCTGTTCATCGTCTCGCGGCACCAGGAACAGCTCCAGGACGGCGTCGAGCTGCGCGAGTCCATCGCCCGTGCGACCGCCACCGCCGGGTCGGCCGTGATCTTCGCGGGGCTCACGGTCATGATCGCGCTGGTCGGCCTGGGCGTCGCGGGCATCCCGTTCCTCACCGTGATGGGCGTGGCGGCGGCCGCCGCCGTCGGCATCGCCGTCCTGGTCTCCCTCACGCTGCTGCCCGCCCTGCTCGCCATGGCGGGGGACCGGCTGCGCCCGCGTGCGAGGAAGCGTCGCGGCACGCGCTCCGGCACCCAGCAGAACCGGTTCTTCGCCGGCTGGGTCCGGGGCGTCACCCGCGCACCGATCGTGACGATCGTCATCGTCGTCGTCGCCCTCGGCGCGCTCACGCTGCCCGCGGCGAACCTGCGCCTCGCGCTGCCCGACGCCGGGTACCTCCCCGAGGACACGTCGGCCCGCCAGACGTACGACCTGGTCAGCGAGCACTTCGGCGACGGCTTCAACGGGCCGCTCATCGTGACGGGCTCGATCATCACCAGCACCGACCCGGTCGGGCTGATGGACGACCTCGCCGCCGAGATCGAGGACCTGCCCGGCGTCGCGGACGTCCCCTTGGCGACGCCGAACCAGTCGGCGGACACCGGCATCATCCAGGTCGTGCCCGAGGGCGCGCCGGACTCGGAGGAGACGAAGGCACTGGTCGCGGAGATCCGCGGCCTGCACGACCACTTCCTCGACGAGTACGGCGTCGACCTCGCCGTCACCGGCTTCACCGCCGTGGGCATCGACGTCTCCGACAAGCTGGGGGACGCGCTGGTGCCGTTCGGGCTCGTGGTGGTAGGGCTCTCGCTGCTGCTGCTGACGATGGTGTTCCGGTCGGTCTGGGTGCCGGTCAAGGCCACCCTCGGCTATCTGCTGAGCGTGGGCGCGGCGTTCGGCGCGGTGGCCCTCGTCTTCGAGAACGGCGTCTTCGCCGAGGCCCTGAACGTCACCAAGCTCGGCCCGGTGATCAGCTTCATGCCGATCATCCTCATGGGAGTGCTGTTCGGGCTGGCGATGGACTACGAGGTGTTCCTGGTCTCGCGCATCCGTGAGGACTTCGTCCACAACGGCGGCCGGGCGCGCCAGGCGATCCTGACCGGGTTCCAGGGGTCGGCCAAGGTCGTCACCGCCGCGGCGATCATCATGTTCAGCGTGTTCGTGGCGTTCGTGCCCGAGGGCGACATGACGCTCAAGGCGATCGCGCTCGGGCTGGCGGTCGGGGTCGCCGTCGACGCGTTCGTGGTGCGCATGGTCCTCGTGCCGGCGGTGCTGGCGCTGCTCGGGGACAAGGCGTGGTGGATGCCGCGCTGGCTCGACCGAGCCCTGCCGACCTTCGACGTCGAGGGCGAGGGCCTCGCCAAGGAGCTGCGGCTGGCCCCGTGGCCCGGCGCGCACCCCGACGGCCGGGAGAGCGCGGTCGCCGTGCGCGACCTCGAGGTGAGCGGCCCCCGTGGACCAGGCCTGGGTGACCCGCCGCTCGTCGGCCCGGTCAGCGTCCGGGTGCCCGACGGCGGCGCGCTCGCCGTGCACGGTGACGCTGCGGCACCGGTCAACGCGTTCCTCCTGGCCGTCGCCGGGCGGATCCACCCGGATGCGGGCGCGGCCAAGGTCGCCGGGCTGGTGCTGCCCGAGCGGGCGCCGGCGGTGCGCTCCCGGGTCGCCGTCGTCGACGCCGTGACGGAGCACGGCCGGCCGGCCGACGCCGTGGGGACCGCCGTGCGCGAGGGCGCCGGGATCGTGGTGGTCGACCGCACGGACGTGGTCGCGGACCGCCCGGCGCGGGCCGCCCTGGCCGCGGCGCTCACGGCGGCGCACGGCTCCGGTGTGACGCTCCTGGTGGGCGCGACCGGCGTCGCCGCGACCGACCTGCTGCCGGCGGGCACCCCGGTGCTCGACGTGGGCGCCGGCTGGGGTGCGGCGGCGACGCTGCACGGCGGTGAGGTGCCACCACCGGTGCCCCGGCAGGATCCCGCCGGCACCGACACCGACACCGAGACCACCGACACCGACACCGACACGACCGACGTCACCACCGAGGAGGTGCGGGCATGAACCGCGTCAAGCAGAACCCCTGGGCGATCGTGCTGGTCGCGCTCCTGCCCGTGCTGGTGCTCGGCATCCTGCTGGCCGCCCTGTGGAACCCGATGGACCGGCTCGACACGGTGCCGGCGGCGATCGTCAACAACGACGAGCCGGTCGAGGTGGATGGCCAGACCGCACCGCTCGGGCGGCAGCTCGCGGCGGGGCTCGTGGACGGCGGCACGGAGGACGCGGACGGCTCCGACGTCAACTACGACTGGACCGTCACCGACGCCGAGCACGCCACCGAGGGCCTCGCCGACGGCACGTACGCCGCGGTGGTGACGATCCCGGAGGAGTTCTCCGCGGCGGCGACGTCGTTCGGCGGGGACGACGCCGCGGACGCCCGCCAGGCGACGATCGGCATCACGACGCCGCCGGGCGGCCGGGTCGTCGACGACGCGCTGGCACGGGTGGTGGCGACGGCCGCGACGTCGGTGATGGGATCGACGCTCACCGAGACGTACCTGGACAACGTGCTCGTCGGGTTCAACGAGCTCTCCGACGGCATCGGCGAGGCCGCGGACGGTGCGGGCGAGCTCGCCTCGGGCGCGGACGATGCGGCGTCCGGCGCGGACGACCTGTCCGACGGCGCCGGCCAGCTCGCCGACGGGGCCGACCAGCTCGCCGGCGGAGCCCGCGAGGCGGCAGGCGGCGCGAGCGAGCTCGCCGGTGGTGCGGACCAGGTGGCCGACGGCGCGAGCGGGCTCTCCCGGGGTGCCTCGCAGCTCGCCGACGGGGCCGGGCAGGTCGCGGACGGCGTCGACGGCATCACCGGCGGGATCGTCGAGAGCGCGCGGGGCGCCGACGACCTGGCCGCCGGGGGCTACCAGCTGGCGGACGGTGCGGACGAGCTCGCTGCGGGTACGGAGGAGCTGGCCGAGCAGGTCGGCGGGATCGAGAGCAGCGTGCCCGGCTCTGGCGAGATCCAGGCGGGCCTCGACCAGATCGAGCAGAGGCTCGGGGGCAGCAGCGCCGTCGTCGGGGGGGTCCTTGAGGACGCCTCGGCCGCGCTCGGATGCGGCACCGACGAGGTGCTCGACCCGGACGCCTGCGCACAGATCTCCACAGCGCAGTCCACGCTCGCCGGCGCGTCCAAGGACTTCACCGACGAGTTCACCTCGGTGTCGAAGGAGATCATGAAGGCCCGCGGTCAGCTCACCGAGCTGGCTCAAGGAACTCAGGACCTCGCCGACGGTGCCGGCGATCTCGCCACCGGCACGCGAGGGATCGCCGACGGCACGGCCGAGCTCGGCGACGGGCTCCACCAGCTCGCCGACGGCAACCGGAAGGTGGCATCGGGCGCGTCAGGCGTCGCGACCGGCACGGACGAGCTCGCGACGGGCGCCGCGCAACTCACGTCCGGCGCCTCGGGGATCTCTGCCGGCGCGTCCGGCCTGGCCGACGGCGTCGGTCAGCTCGGGACGGGCGTCGACGAGCTCGCCACGGGCACCGACGGGATCGCCGACGGAGTGTCCGGCCTGGCCGACGGCGTCGACCAGCTCGCCGGGGGCGCGGACGACCTGGCCGGTGGTCTCGACGAGGCCGCCGACGGCATCCCGACCTACTCGGACGGGGATCGGGAGAACCTCGCGTCGGTCGTGGCGGACCCGGTCGCTGCACCGGGGGTGGACGACCTGTCGACCGGTGCGACCGGGCCGCTGTTCGCCGTCGTCGCCCTGTGGCTCGGTGCTCTCGGGCTGCTGACGATCCTGCCGCCCGTCGCGGGGCGCGCGCTCGGCTCGACGCGGTCCGCGCTGCGCCTCACGCTGGGGGTCCTCGCCGCACCCGTGGCGGTCGGCGCCGGGACGGGTGCCGCCGTCGGCGCCGTCCTCGCCGGGGTGGAGGGACTCTCGCCGGCCGGGTGGGTCGGCACGATCCTGCTCGGGGCGCTGGTGTCGATCGCCTTCGTGGCGGTGCACCTGGGCTTCCTCGCGTGGCTGGGGAACCTCGGCCGGGGGATCAGCCTGCTGATCGCCGTGCTCATGATCGGCACGGGGGTGGTGGCGACCGTGCCGGACGTGCTGGTCTCCGTGGCGGACGCGCTGCCGACCGGGGCGGCTCGCGACGCGCTCGCGGCCGCCGTCGTGCCCGAGGTCGGTGGGCTCGGCGGGGCGCTGACGTGGGTGGTGCTGTGGGGCCTGGTGGGCCTCGGTCTCGGCGTCGGGGCTGCGGCTCGGGCGCGGCGCACGCGCGTCGCGGCCCTGCTGCGGGCCTGACTCAGCAGTGCACCCGCGGGAGCTCGTGCACGAGCTCCCGCGGGGCGACGCCGCCGGCCTGCGTGACCTGCTGCCAGCGCGCGACGAGGGCCGCGTCGGCCTGCCAGCGCGCCGATCGGTCGAGGTGGCCCACCTGGCGGTAGGCGAGCAGCGTGGGCAGGTCGTGACTCAGTGCCCAGTGGACCGCTGCGTGCACGTCGTCGGGCGTCGGATGTCTCATCACCGTCTTGGGAGTGCCGACGACCGGATTCATGACGTGGGTTTGGTCACATTTCTTCGAAGCGCTTCGCCGAGGTGCCTCCGGCGCGCCGGGCGCGCGCCTCGCGGCAGGTTCCGCCACACTCCCACCATGGACCTGAAGCGCGCCCGCGAGACGAAGGAACAGCTCACCGCCTACGCCCGTGACCTGGCCGAGCGCTACGGGGTGGTCGCCAGCACGCAGGCCGCCGACTGCACACCGGCGGACGCGGTCCGCGCCCCCACCCTCGCGATCGGCATCGCGCCGTCGACGGAGCCGGGCGGCTACGAGATCGCGGTGCGCTACCGCCTGGGTGTGCCTGCGGCGCGCGCCGTCGTTCGCCGGGTGGCGGCGGAGGCCGGCCCCGCACCGGACGTGCGCCGCACCGGGCGCATCCGGCGCCTCGGCCCGGGCCGGCGGGGCAGCGTGCGGGCCGACGTGCTCGAGCCGCAGCCGCCGGTCGTCACAGCCCTCGCCGAGGGGGAGACGGGCCGCGTCCGCCCCCTGCGCCCCGGGGTGTCGCTCGCGCACGTCGACGTCACGGCGGGCACGCTGGGCGGGTTCGTCGTCGCGGACCCCGACCGGTCCGGCGACGACGCCCCGCAACTGCCCGGCGGTGCCGACGCGCTGTACGCACTGTCCAACCGGCACGTGCTCGACGGCGTCCCGGGCGACGGCGTGCTGCAGCCCGGCCCCGCGGACGGCGGCACGGACCCCGCCGACCGGGTCGGCACGGTCGCGGCCGTCGTGCCGCTCGCCCGCGGTGAGCGGGCCTCGGTCGACGCGGCCGTCGCGCTGCTCGACGACCCGCAGGTGGACCTCGACTACCCCGTGGGCCGGGTCACGACGACGGCGGAGGCGGTGCCGGGCGACGAGGTCGCCAAGATCGGTCGCACCACGGGGCACACCCACGGGCGGGTCTCCGCGATCGAGATGGACGACGTGCTGGTCGGCTACGGCCCGGAGCTGGGCGTGCTCGCGTTCGACGGCCAGATCGAGGTCGAGTCCACCGGCCCGGGGCCGTTCTCGCGCGGTGGCGACTCGGGCTCGCTCGTGTACCGGGCCGACGGCGTCGCGCTCGGGCTGCTCTTCGCGGGTTCCGAGACCGGTGGCCCGGACGGGACCGGGCTGACGTACGTCAACCCGGTCGACGCGGTGTTCAGCGCGCTGGGTGTGCGGCTGCGCTGATCTGGCAGACGCCTCGCGGCGCGACGCGCCTCTCGTCGAGAGTTCGGCGTGTCGACCGCGCGTGCGAGCGTGGGGCACTCGCTCCATAACCGGTCGTTTGTGCATTCGCTCCATGCGCAGGAGGCAGGCCGGTGAGGAGCAGGAGCAGCACGGAACGTTATAACGATTAGATAACGGTCATCTTTGCCCGTGTAGCCCAGGCGAGGCTGCCGGCGAAGACATGTGTAGAACGACGACCAGTGCCCTTCGACGCCGGGCCGGCCCCGACGGCAGGCCCAGCGTCGGTGCGGACGCCGAGACCGCATCGCCGACGCAGACACGCAAATATGCCACCACACGCCATTCTCTCGGAAGCCAATGGCGTCAAACCTCTTGCGTCCACAATATCAACTCGCTTCTGGTCTCGACCTCGACAACTCCCTCATTATATGGATAGCGTGAGGGTGCATCGCACGTTGACGATCGGAGAGCAAGCCGTGCAGTACTCGAAGACTCTTCTCAGCGCACTCGCCACGGCGGCACTGGCTCTTACCATTTCTGCGCCCGCGGCTGGCGGGACCACTGAGTTCGCGAATGGGACGTCGAGCGAAACGGTCGATGACTGGCGCGATCTTCCCGTGGCCAAGGCCAATCCTAGCGTCGCGGAAGAAGTCATCACCTCGCTCCCTGAGGAGATCCAGCAATCCGACGTGCACATCGACGAGTCCTACGAGCCCGGCCAGTTGATCCTTGACACCGAGGGTGTGCCTATTGACGGACAGGACCTGACGACCCGTGCATGGCCCAACTGCACACTCCAGGCATGGGGGCCTCCCGGCAGCAACTGGGGGGCAACGTCAACGTGTGGCGTCGCTGTATTCGGCCATCGAGGGTACAATCACGGATACTCCTGGGCGCGATTTAGTGATACGTATGGGTGCGTACAGTTCAGGGGTTACAACTCTGCCAAGGCGCGGACCTGGTACACAGGTGGCTGCGGATCCTTTAACTCGGGCGTCTCGGTCCCGTGGGGCAACGTGCTTGGAAACCCTGCGGCACGTGCATACTCTCAGTCGTTTGCAACGGGCTGGTTGGTTGACTGGCAGGGCTAATGCGCCATCATACCGGCATCTGGAAGGTGACGATTGTGAATAAAGCTACGAAGTATAGTCTCATATATGGAAGTGTCGCCCTAGTTGTAGGAACTTTTCTTGAGCCTATATTCGCAGGGCAAATTTTCTTTGGATCTGGCAATCAAGGCGCTCTGGTATCAATTGCCATTGCGCTTCGATGGCCATTGATTTCGATAGGCGCCGCCGCCGTTGGCGCAGGAATCGTCATCCACGCGCTTTCGGGTGAAAATCACCGCGAGCACGAGTAGCCGGGCTGGCGGGAGTCTCAGAGGTGTTCTCACCAGCGTGATCGTCGGGTTCCTCGTTGGAGGTGGAGCAGGACGAGGGCTGCTGCGGTGATCTCGGTGAGGCGGTGCGGGTTGGTGGGCAGGCGTAGCGGGTGCCAGATCCCGATGTCGGCGCCTTGGTATCCGGCATCGGTGAGTATGGGCAGGCCGGCGGCGGCCGCGGGGTAGATCGCGGGCAGGACGAAGGCTCTGGCGGCGGTGATGTCGTGCGTCGAGCCCGGCGAGACCGGCGAGACCCGGAGCCCGCAGGACGATGACGTCGACAGCCTCGTGCAGGTACCGGTAGGCCGTCGCCATCGAGATCCCCGCATCACGAGCCAGCAGGCGCAGGCGCGCGCCTTCCTTGAACCAGCGCAGCACCAGCAGCGCCTGAGTGCGCGTGGTCGCGGCGCGCTGCCACGGGCGGATGTCGCCGTCGGTGTCGGCGCAGCTGGCCACCCGGTTCTACCGGAGAGACCCAGGACGTGAACGCCGAACCCCGTCGGGGATCGGGCGCGGCCGCTCGACGCACCGGCTCACGCCCAACGGGGAACCGGGGACCGGGCCTCGCCCAGGGGGACGAACACGCTGTACCGGTCGCCCCGGTAGGAGAAGCGCGAGTGGACCAGCGGTACGTCCGCGGCGTACGTGCGCCGTTCGATCCGCATGACGGCGTGCGTGGTGGTCATGGCGAGCAGCCGCCGCTCTGAGTCGGTCGCGTCCGCGGCGCTGATGGTCTCCTCGCCGCCGGTCGGCACGTGCCCCCGGTCGCGCAAGGCCTGGTCCAGGGACTCGGGTACGCCGTCGTCGAGAAGGTCGGGGGCGAGCTGCGCCGGGATCCAGGCGTCCTCGACGGCCCAGGGCTCGGCGTCCGCCGTCCGGACCCGCAGCACCCGGTGGGCGGGCTCGCCGACGGCGAGGGCGAGGAGCTCTGCGACGGCGGCGGGGCACGGCGTCGTGCGGGCCTGCAGCACCTGGGACGCGGGGGTCATGCCGCGGCGACGCACCTCCTCGCCGAACGTGGTCAGCCGCATCTCGAGGTCGGCCCGCGGGGCCGCGACGAAGGTGCCGCGGCCCTGGGCGCGCTCGAGGACGCCCTCGACGACGAGGGCGTCGATCGCCTGGCGCACGGTGCTGCGCGAGACGCCGAGCTGCCGGGTCAGCTCCCGTTCCGAGGGGACGGCGTCGCCCACCGTGAGCTCGCGGGCGACGAGGTCCGCCAGGTAGGAGCGCACCGCGACGTACTTCTGGCTCACCGGTCGCCGAGCTCGAGGAGAAGGTCGCCGGCGGACACCTCGGTGCCGGGCAGCGCGCTGAGCCGGACGTCCTCGACGGTGGCCTCGAGCAGCACGACGGGGCACACGGCGGACAGTCCGCGCTCCCGGACGGCGGCCGGGTCCCACTCCAGGAGCAGGTCGCCGGCGCGGACCGTGTCGCCCTCGGCGACGTGCACGGTGAACCCCTCGCCGGCGAGCCGGACGGTGTCGATGCCGAGGTGGACCAGGACCGCCTGGCCGCCGGGGGACTGCACCACGCAGGCGTGCGGGTGCAGCTTCACGAGGCGGCCGCCCAGCGGCGCGACGACTCGCCCGTCGGAGCCTTCACCGGGCTCGACGGCGGTGCCGGGGCCGACCATCCCCTCGGCGAACACGGGGTCGGGCACGTCGGCCACGGGCACGACGGTCCCGCTGACGGGCGAGCGGACGAGCAGGGGCATGGTTCTCCTGGCGTGTGGTCCAGCGGCGTGCCGGATATTGACACAGGGTGCCGCATCGACCACTGTGCGAGCCAACGGTCCTGCTTGCGCGTCGGACGACGCCACCCGGGGCGTACGGAGGTCAATGTCGATGAGCACGACTCTCACCGGTGCACCGGTCAGCCCCGGCCGCGCCGCGGGCCCTGCCGTCACCATGCCCGACCCGGTGCCCGAGCCCCGGACGACCCGCCTGGCGAGCGACGACGTCGAGGCCGCCGTCGAGCACCTCACCGCGGCCGCGGCCGCCGTGCGCGACGACCTCACCGACCGCGCGGGCCAGGTCACCGGGACGGCCGCCGACCTGCTGTCCGTCACGGCGGCGATCGCGGCGGACCCGACGCTGGCCGCCGACGCCGAACGACTCGTCCGGGCCGACCACCTCACCCCGGAGCGCGCGGTCTGGGACGCCGCCCGAGCGCTGGTCAAGCAGCTCGAGAAGCTCGGTCCGCCGCTGTCCGAGCGCGCCCGCGACGTGCGCGACGTCCGCGACCGGATCGTGGCGGAGCTCATCGGGGTGCGGCCGCCCGGCGTCCCGCGGCCCGGCCACCCGTTCGTCCTGGTGGCCGACGACCTCGCACCCGCGGACACCGCGACGCTCGACCCCGCCGTCGTCCTCGGCGTCGTCACGAGCGGCGGCGGACCGACGTCGCACACCGCGATCCTCGCCCGCGCGCTCGGCATCCCGGCCGTGGTGGCGGTCCGTGGCGCGGCGAAGATCAGCGACGGCGAGACGGTGCTGCTGGACGGGGGCGCCGGCGTCGTCGTCCTCGACCCCGCGCCGGACACGGTGGCCGCCGCGCAGCAGCGCGAGGCAACCCGGCGAGCCTTCGGCGGCCGCGGGCGTACCGCCGACGGCACCCGCGTGGAGCTGATGGCGAACGTGGCAGACCCGGCCGGGGCGCAGGCCGCGATCGAGGCCGCGGCCGAGGGCGTCGGACTGTTCCGCACCGAGTTCTGCTTCCTGGGCCGCAGCTCGGAACCCTCGGTCGACGAGCAGGTCGCCGCCTACCGCCGCGTCCTCTCGGCGTTCCCGCACCGCAAGGTCGTCGTGCGAACGCTCGACGCGGGCGCGGACAAACCGCTGCCCTTCGTCACGTCCGACGGCGAACCCAACCCTGCGCTCGGTGTGCGAGGACTGCGGACGGCGGCGGCCCGTCCCGGCGTGCTGGACCGTCAGCTCCAGGCGATCGCCACCGCCGCCGAGGCCGAGAACGCCGAGGTGTGGGTGATGGCGCCCATGGTCGCCACGGCCACCGAGACGGCCGAGTTCGTGGCGGCCTGCGCACGGCACGGCCTGGACACCGCGGGCGTGATGATCGAGGTGCCGGCCGCGGCGCTGCGCTCCGCCGACATCTTCGCCCGCGCAGCGTTCGGGAGCCTGGGCACCAACGACCTCATCCAGTACACGCTGGCCGCGGACCGCATGCTGGGCGAGCTCGCGGCGCTCTCGACGCCGTGGCAGCCCGCCGTGCTGGAGCTGGTCCGGCTCTCGTGCGAGGGGGCCGCCGCCCACGGCCGGCCCGTGGGGGTGTGCGGGGAGGCCGCTGCGGACGCCACGCTGGCCCCGGTGCTCGTCGGCCTGGGCGTGCGGTCGCTGTCCATGACCCCGCGGGCGCTCGCGGACGTCGCCGCGGTGCTCGCCGAGGTGACGCTCGACGAGTGCCGTGAGCTGGCCCGGGTGGCCCTGGCGGAGCACGACCCGGTCGCGGCCCGCAACGCCGTGCGCGACGCGATCCGCCCGGTGCTCACCGACCTGGGTCTGTGAGGAACTTCTCGAGGGCGTCGAGCGCGGTGCGCGCGACCTCCACGTCCGCCTGAGCGGCGCCGTCGGGCACATCGACCCGCAGCGTGACGTCGGTGCCGGCGTCGGCCCCGAGCGTCATGATCGCGAGGATGCTCGCTGCGTCGACGGGTGCGCCGTCGGCGCGGGCGATGCGCACGGGCACGGGCTGGGCGGCGGCGAGCCGGGCGAACTGCGCGGCGGGGCGGGCGTGCAGTCCCTCGGGGATCGCGACCACGGCGTGGCGTTCCATCCGCCCATCCTGCCCGAACCGGCGGCTCGGCGTGGCACGGGGGCTGCCGCGCAGCCTTCCTACGGAGTGGGCGCGCCGAACCACCTCGCCAGCGCCCCGGCGAGGTCGTGCTGGTCGGACCCGGCCCAGGCGATGTGCCCGTCCGGGCGGAGAAGGACGGCGGGCTCGTCGAGCTCGTCGCTGGTGCCGACGACGAGCTCGACCCGGTCCGACCAGCCGTCGGCGGTCAGCACGCCCGTCTGGTCGAGCAGCAGCCCGCGTCCGTCGTGCATGTGCTCGTAGAGACGCCCGCCCTCGAGGCGAACGTCGCGTTGGCGGGTGCCGAGGCGGGCGGGCCCGTCGCCGAGGTCGTAGCGGACTCCGAGGGCAGTGATCTTCTCGATCAGGTGCCGGCTCACCTCCTCGAAGTCCATCAGCTCGGTGAGCAGGCGACGGACGGCCTGGGGCCCTGCTTCGGTGGAGAGCAGGGTGGACTGTGCCCGGGTGTTGGTGAGCACGTCGGCCGCGACCGGGTGTCTCTCGGCGTGATAGCTGTCCAGCAGGCCGTCGGGAGCCCAGCCGTCGAGGGTGGCGGCGAGCTTCCAGCCGAGGTTGAACGCGTCCTGGATGCCGAGGTTGAGGCCCTGCCCGCCCAAGGGCGGATGTACGTGCGCCGCGTCGCCGGCGAGAAGCACGCGTCCGCTGCGGTAGCGCTCGGCCAGTCGCGTGGCGTCGCCGAACCGGGAGAGCCAGCGCGGGCTGTGCACGCCGAAGTCGGTGCCGGCGACGGCCCGCAGCT
The DNA here is from genome assembly GCF_056590155.1 of Isoptericola sp. GX10416. Classification (NCBI taxonomy): domain Bacteria; kingdom Bacillati; phylum Actinomycetota; class Actinomycetes; order Micrococcales; family Promicromonosporaceae; genus Isoptericola; species Isoptericola sp. GX10416. The sequence goes on from NZ_JBWPVO010000002.1 coordinate 183,507, forward strand.
GCCGGCGGACCTCGTCGAGCGTCGGGGGAGCGGTACGGTCCTCGGCGACGTCGGCGGCGGGCACGACGACGCGGTGCAGCGCGTCGCCGGACGGCCCGACGCCGAACCCGCGCTGGGTCTCGCGGACCTCGGCGACGACCGCGGCCACCTCCTCCGCCGGCGCGGTCACCTCCATCTCGCCCGTCAGCCACTCGGTGGTGGGCGGCTCTCCCGGGAAGGCGACGCCGAGGAGCCGGCGCACCGTGCTCCGTCCTCCGTCGCAACCGACCAGGTAGCGGGCTCGCACCTGGTTCCCGTCGGCCAGGTCCACCGTGACGCCGTCGTCGTCCTGCGCCAGGCCGACCACCTCGCAGCCGCGGCGGATCTCGGCGCCGAGCTCGATGGCCCGTTCGGTCAGGAGCCGGTCGGTGAGCGGCTGGGGGATGCCGAGGACGTAGCCGTGCGCCGTGTCGAGGGAAGTGGGCCACGGTTTGTCGATCCCGGCGAAGTGCCCGGCGCCGGGGAACTGTCGCCCGTGGGCCAGGAATCGGTCGAGCAGCCCGCGCTGGTCGAGGATCTCGATGCTCCGCGCGTGCAGCCCGAGCGCTCGCACCTGCGGGGTGGGCTCCGTGTTCTTCTCGAGGACGGTCACCCGGGCCTCGTGCAGGCGTAGCTCGCTCGCCAGCATCATGCCGGTCGGTCCGCCGCCGACGACGATGACGTCGATCATGTGGTCCCCCTGTTCGTCGAGGCGACCATCGTCAGACCTCAGGGGGGCCTTGCGGCAAGACCGGGGGTGGGCCATATCCTGAAGATGGCAGGAACGCGTCAGGCCGCCGCGCGGTCGATCGCGAGCTCGATGCCGTCGAGCAGGCGGTCGAGCGTCGCGTCGAACGACGCGTGGCCCGCGTCGAAGCCGCCGGCCTCCCAGATGCGCGTCATGGTCGGGTAGCGCTCGGGGTCGAACCAGGTGGTCCAGAAGCCGGACATCGTGTCGAAGTAGTCGTCGTTGCTCAGGCCGGAGCTGCTGCCCTCGGCGCGTTCGGCGACGGTGGCCCGCGCGATCCCGCGCACGTAGGTGTCGACGAGGCCGATGAGCTCGACCACCCGTGCGGGCCCCAGGCCGGTACCGGCGAGGACGCGCAGCCCGGCCTCCTCGGCGTCGAGGACGTGCGGCGCCAGGGGCAGCCGCCACATGTTGGTCTGCAGGATCCACGGGCGGCGCAGGTAGAGGTCACGGTGCTCGCGCGCGTACCGGGTCAGGGCGGTGCGCCACGGCAGGTCGGCGCCGGGCAGGTCGAGCTCGGCGAAGGCGCGGTCGACCATGAGGTCGATGAGCTCGGTGCGGCCCGGCACGTAGGTGTAGAGCGTCATGGCGCCGACGCCGAGGTGCGCGGCCACCTTGCGCATGGAGAGTCCGTCGAGCCCGGCGTCCTGGACGACGACGGTCCCGGCCTCGACGACGTCGTCGAGCGTGAGGCGGGCCTTGCGCCCCTGGGTCGACGGCTGAGGAGGGTCCCACAGCAGCGCGAGCCGACGCGCGGCGTCAGTGGTGTCGGGGGTCGGCGTGCTGCTCGTCATGGGTCCTCTCCGGGGGTTCCGCGTCATTCTCGTACAGCGTATGCTCAATCCGCTCCATCATTTCGGTACAACGTACGAGAGGCGGGTCGCGAATGATCCGAGCGAGAGGTCTCACGAAGACCTTCACGCGAGGCAAGGGCACGGTCGAGGCAGTCAAGGGAGTCGACATCGACGTCGCGGAGGGCGAGCTCGTCGCCTTCCTCGGGCCCAACGGGGCCGGCAAGTCCACGACGCTGCGCATGCTCACGTCGCTGCTGGAACCCACCGCGGGCACCGCGTCGGTGGCCGGGTACGACGTCGGCACCCACCCCGCGCAGGTGCGAGCCCGCCTGGGCTTCATCGGCCAGGGCAACGGCGGCGGCTTCAGCTACCAGGTGCGCGACGAGCTGCACAACCAGGGGCGCTTCTACGGCCTGGCTCCGGCCGAGTACAAGCGCCGGGCCGGCGAGCTCGTCGAGGCGCTCGAGCTGGGCGGGCTCGAGAAACGCACCGTCCAGTCGCTCTCCGGCGGCCAGCGGCGACGCCTCGACGTGGCGCTCGGCCTGATGAACCACCCGCCGCTGCTGTTCCTCGACGAGCCGAGCACCGGGCTCGACCCGCACGCGCGCGCCAACCTGTGGGAGCACATCGTCGCCATGCGCGAGCGGTACGGCATGACCGTCGTGCTGACCACCCACTACCTCGACGAGGCGGACGACATGGCCGAGCGCGTCGTCGTCATCGACCACGGCGAGATCATCGCCGACGCCCCGCCCGAGGCGCTCAAGCGCGAGCACGCCGACGACCTCCTCACCCTCACCGTGCGCGGCGGCTCGGCCGAGGCCGTCCGCTCCGCGCTCGCCCCCGCCGTCGGGCCGGACGCCGTCCACCCCGGCACGCTCACGGTGGCCGACGGCGGCACCCCGGCCGGGGACGACGGCCTGCGCGTCCAGGTGGCCACCTCGCACGGGGCGGACCGCCTGCCCGAGGCGATCGAGGCGCTACGGGTCGCGGGCCTGACCACGACGTCGGCGACCGCGCGGCAGGCGAGCCTCGACGACGTGTTCCTCAACCTGACCGGCCGGAGCCTGCGAGAGGAGGCGGCAGCATGAGCGCGAGGAGCCCCCGCGCAGGAGCGCCGAGGAACGAGGTGCCTCCGGAGCGAGGCACCGCAGCGGTCATGCAGGAAGGTGTGAGCGCACAGACCGAGACGACCGGCGCCGTCGCGCACGAGGAACCGCGCATCGTGGTGCGCACCGGACCGGGCAAGTTCGTGGCGGACACCCGCGCGGTGTTCGTCCGCGAGATCCTGCTGATGCTGCGCGACCCGTTCACGCTCATCTTCTCCCTGCTGCAGCCGCTGGTGTTCCTCGGGCTGTTCGCCCCGCTGCTGACCGGGACGTTCGGCGGCACGGGGTTGTCCACGGCGGACACCCTGCAGTGGTTCGTCCCCGGCGTGATCGTCATGATCTCGCTGTTCGGGACGTCGATGACCGGGTCCAACCTGCTGTACGAGCTGATGACCGGGTCCTACGAGCGGGTGCTGGCCACGCCGCTCGACCGCTCCGCCATCCTGGTGGGGCGCGCGCTCAAGGAGTTCGCCCCGCTGGTGGTCCAGGGGCTCCTGATCGCGGTGCTGTGCCTGCCGTTCGGCTTCCGGTTCAACCCGCTGCACGCCGTGGCCGCGCTGGTGCTGCTGGGGATCTTCGGCGTCGGCGTCGGGGCGCTGTCCTACGCGCTGGGGCTGGCCGCCAAGAACCGCGAGTGGCTGTTCTGGGGCGTGCAGCAGGCGCTGATCTTCCCGCTGCTCATCCTGTCGGGCATGATGCTGCCGCTCGAGGCGGGCCCGGGGTGGATGCAGGTCGCGGCCCGCTTCAACCCGCTGACCTACATCGTCGACGCGGAGCGCGCACTGTTCGCCGGGGAGCTCGGCGACGCCGTGGTGCTGTGGGGTCTGGTCGCCGCCGTGGTCACGTGCGCGGGCGGCCTGCTCGTCGGCATCCGCACCACCCGCCACGCCACCTGACCGACCCCTCCCCGAGCTGTGTTGTGGGCGCGAAATCTGGCCTGATATGGGCCATATGCCCCGGTCTGGCTCCCAGATTTCGCGCCCACAACGCTCAGCGGCCGGTGTTGTTCATCTCGTCCGGGTGCGAGCCGACGCGCTCGCCCCGGTCGAGGGCGGTGATGTCCGCCATGTCGGCCTGGGACAGCTCGAAGTCGAACAGCCGGAAGTTCTCCTCGACCCGCGCCGGCGTCACCGACTTGGGGAAGACGACGTCGCCGCGCTCGATGTGCCAGCGCAGCACCACCTGGGCCGGCGTCCGGCCCAGGTTCTCCGCGATACGCGCGATCGTCGGATCCTCCAGCACCCGCCCCCGGCCCAGCGGCGACCAGGCCTCCGTCACGATGCCGTGCTCGGAGTCCACCGCGCGGACGTCCTCGTTGCCCAGCCACGGGTGCACCTCGACCTGGTTGACGGCCGGTACCACGGTGGTGTCGTCCATCAGCCGGCGCAGGTGGTGCGGCTCGAAGTTGGACACCCCGATCGCGCGAGCCCGGCCCGAGCGATAGATCTCCTCCAACGCCCCCCACGCCTCCACGTACCTGTCGACCGCCGGCAGCGGCCAGTGGATCAGGAACAGGTCGACGTGCTCGAGCTGCAGCTCCGCGAGCGTCCGGTCGAAGGCCGCCAGGGCGTCGTCGTGCGCGTGGAACGCGTTGTTGAGCTTGCTGGTGACGAAGTAGTCCGCGCGGTCCAGGCCGGAGGCTGCCAGCGCCTCGCCGACGCCGCGCTCGTTGCGGTACATCTGCGCCGTGTCGATGTGCCGGTAGCCGATCTCCAGGGCGGTGGAGACCGCGTCGCGGGTCTGCTCCGGCGGCACCTTGAACACCCCGAAACCGAGCTGCGGGATCTGCACGCCGTTGTTGAGGGGGAGGGACGGGACCGGCTCGTTGCTCATCCGCCCATCCTGCCCACACCCCGGACCGGATGCGACCCGCCGAACTGGTGCACAATGGAGGTGCACCAGGAGGTGTCCGATGGTCACGAGGGACGAGGCGCGGACGGCCAAGAGCGCACTGCGCGAGAAGCTCGGTCAGGTCGACGGCGTGTGCGGGGTCGGCCTCGCGCAGCGCGGCGACGACCATGACTGGGTGCTGCAGGTCAACGTGCGGAGCCTCAGCGCCCGCAAGGACGTGCCGCCCGACGTCGACGGCGTGCCGGTGCGCGTCCGCGTGGTCGGTGCCGTCGAGGCGCTCTGACCGCCCCACCAGCGGGCGCCCGGTGCTCCGCTCAGGCCGCGTCGACGCCGTGGTCCGCGCGGAAGGCGTCCACGATGCGTTCCGTCCCGCCGCCGACGCGCAGGAACTGGTCGTCGAGCACGCGGGCGAACTCGTCGAGGGCGTCCTCGAGGACGGTGCCCAACCGGCGGACGTCCCGGTGCTCCGAACCGTTGGCCGCGTCCGTCAGCGCCTGGGCGTGGACGATCGTGTCGGCGAGCGACGTCGACGGGTCCTGGTCGCGGAATTAGTAGGTCTCGGAGTACTGGATCAGGTCGACGTGCACCTGCTCGACCTGCTGCGCCACACCCAGCAGGAGAGCGGCGGTGGTGGTCTCCATCGAGGGCACGGCCTCCACGGCGCCGCTGCGGTGCAAGGTCATGAGCCGTAGGGCGAGCACGCGCCGCCGGGTCAGCGCCGGGTAGACCTGCAGCACCCAGGAGACGGCGGCGGTGAGCAGGGCGAAACCCAGGAGCCCCTCGATCGGCGTGGCGATCCGCAGCCACGGCGTCAGCGGCGTGATGTCGCCGAACCCCATGGTCGTCACGGAGACGAGCGAGAGGTAGAGCGCGTCCACCACGGTGCTGCGCGTCGCGGGGTCCGCGCCGGGGGCGTAGAGGAAGCCGTCGGGCATCCACGGCCCGAAGATCAGTGCCCAGCCGAGCACCATCAGCACGCCCCAGCCGCCGATCGCCGCCACCATGGCTGCCGCGCCGCTGAGGCGGCGGCCGAGGTCCCCGAGATGGCGCGACGCCATCCAGACGCCGTGCATGAGCGCCTTGCTGAGGCGTCCTTAGCCCTGGGGGTGCCACAGCGTGTGGAACACGTCCCACATCACGATCAGGACGAGCGCGGCGCCCAGTCCCGTCAGCAACCAGCTCACCCTCGGACGCTAGGCGGGCCGGCGGGTGCTGGCACGCCGGAGCGCGGGGCAGGGCAGGGCCTAGCCGTCCTCGCGGGCCCGGCGGCTCTCGCGGTCGTTCGCCTCGACGAGCTCGTCCTTGTCCATCGTCGAGCGTCCCGGGACGTCGAGCTCCTGGGCGATCTCGTACAGGTGCTCCTTCGAGGCGTTCGCGTCGACGCCGCCGGCCGTGGAGCGGGACGTGCCCACCCCGCCCTCGGCCTGCGGGTCGGAGGGGCCCGCCTCCTCCTTGGGCTGCCAGCGGTCGCCGACCTTCTCGTGCGTGTGCTTCAGCGCGGCGTAGGCGACGCGGTACGCCCGTTCCTCGTCGTCGTACTCGTCCATCGCGGAGTCGTACGCCTTGGCGAACGTGCGCTGCGCCTTGTCGTCGGAGCGCTGGAGGGTCGAGGGGAGCTCGCTCTGTCGGGCGTCGCCCCGTCGGGTGGTCTTCGGCATGGCGGCACCTCCTTCTTCTCGATCCCTACGGTGCGTCAGCGGGCGGGCGCTCGCAGCGCGGTTCGTCGAGGCCGAGGCTCCGTGCGGTGGCAGCAGCTACTGACGCCGTCGTAGGAGTCGACGCCGAGGGCGACCCTCCTCAGGAGCCTCCGCACGTGCCTCCGCTCGCGCCTCCGCGGCTCGCGCCGCCCGGCGCTCCGCCCATGCACCTACCGTCGCTTCGACGTCCCGCGGCATCGTGACCAGGGGCGGCCCGGTGGGCGGCTGATATCGGCCACGGAGCACTCGTTTGTTGAACTCCTCGATCTCGTGACGCACGTCGGCCTCGCTCCACAGCTGGTCGAGACGTTCGTCGAGCGCGGCATCCTCCTTGCGCAGCTGGATGGTGGCCGGCAGCAGCACGATCTTCTCGCGAACCACGAGGTTCTTCAGCCACCAGTCGGGGTCATGGCGATCAGGCAGGTCGAGCGGCTTGCCGCTGCCGGGCAGGTCGTCGAACTCGCCTCGTTCGATCGCCTTGCGAACATGCATGTCGGCCAGCAGCGCGATCGCCACCTCGTCGTCGATGGCGACCGCGGACGGGTTGAAGCACGCGGCGGGTGGGTGCGGGTCGGCCATCGTCGACCGGGTCACGCGGCGACTGGCCGCGCTCGACCAGCCTCCGCACCCCAGGGACGTGCTGCGGCTGGTTCTCGCCGAGATGCTTCCCCTGGGTCCCGAGGCGCACGCGTCGAGCCGCATGAGTGCCGCGTACGTCCTGGAGGCCCTGCACGACCCCGCACTGCGCAAGCAGGCGGGCCTCGGGCTACGGGACGGTCGCGCCCTGGTCGAACGCCTCGTCCGCCAGGCGATCGCTCAGGGGCAGATCACACCGGACCGCGACCCGGACATCGAGACAGATCTCCTCCTTGCGCTGACAAGGTTCACCCCGCTGCTCGAGCTGGAGGTGATCGAGCCCCGCGCCGCACTGGCTGCCATCGATCAGCATCTGGACCGCCTCTTCGCCGCGGCATCCTGACCTCGCGCGCCCGCACGAGGCACTCCGCCCGATGGAGGACCGCCCCTTCCGACGCCGTCGCCGAGGTCCTCGAGGTCCGCCCCGACCTGGACGGCGCCGACCTCGCATCGCTCCGCGAGGCCGCCGAACTCATCACCGTCGCCGACAACTTCGCCGTAGCCGGCCGCGCCGACGGCGACGTCGCCACTGGCAGCACGGGCCAGGTTGTCCACCCTGCCCAGGTCGAAAGCCGCCTTACCCGCACGGCCGCCGCCGCCATCCTCGCCCGCTTCCAGACGCCCCCGCCTGGCGCCGCCGACATCGGTGCTTGCGTTCCGCACTCTCCTGAGTTGCTAGAAGAACGCAGAATGCGATGAAATGCCCCAGCCCTCGGCCGGCCGGTTGACAGCGCCGTTTCAGCACTTCTGAACCCGAGAGGACGCCACCAGATGAGTGGATTGAACACGACCCCGAAGGCCCGTGCGGCAACCTGCGCACCCTCGCCGGTGACGTTGGCGCCGCGGCGTCGATCCGCGGTCTCTACGTAGCCCCTCCCGAGGACTGAAAAGGATGCATGCGATGCCCAGTAGGCGACGCAGGATGAGCCCGCTCGTGACCTTCGTGGTGATGCTCGTGCTCGCTGCAGCAGTCGTGACCGGGGGTTACTTCGTCCTCGACTGGCTGGCAGTGCAGTGGTTTAGAGCTGCCCCATAGCGGTACAGGGCTTCAGCATCAACCCCGAGGGCTACCGCCCCGTTGCGTGGCCTGCCACAAGCACTACGAGATCGAACTCTCAGCCGAAGTCGGAGCACCACCGAAGCCTCAAGTCCTTCAAGCCGGGGGCCCCGTCTCGGCCGTGCCCTCGGGAGCGCTGCAACGCTCGTCGAGGCTTTCTCTCGGTGTCGGCCACATCCACGCGATGCCGCAGAATGGCCTGGTGACTTCCTCGCCCCGCCTGCCCCGCGTCCGCGCCTCCGAGCTGGTCGGCCGCGGCTGGTTGAACACGGGCGGCCGCGACGTCAGCCTCGCGGACCTGCGCGGCAAGGTCGTCGTCATAGATTTCTGGACCTTCTGCTGCTTGAACTGCCTGCACGTCCTGGACGAGCTCCGCGAGCTCGAGGAGTCCCGCCGCGACGAGCTCGTCATCATCGGCGTGCACTCCCCGAAGTTCGCGCACGAGGCCGACCCGGACGCCCTGGCCGCCGCCGTCGAGCGTTACGACGTGCGCCACCCCGTCCTCGACGACCCGGAGCTGACTACCTGGGACGCCTACGCGGCGCGCGCCTGGCCCACGCTGGTGGTCGTCGACCCCGAGGGCTACGTGGTGGCCCAGATGGCGGGGGAGGGGCACGCCTCGGCCGTCGCGGCCATCGTGGACGAGCTGGTCGCGGAGCACGAGGCCAAGGGCACGCTCCACCGCGGCGACGGCCCGTACGTCCCGCCGACGCCGGAGCCCAGCACGCTGCGCTTCCCGGCCAAGGCGGTGGAGCTGCCGGGCGGCAACCTGCTCGTGGCCGACGCGGGCCACCACTCCCTCGCGGAGCTGGCGCCCGACGGCGAGACGCTGGTCCGGCGCATCGGCTCCGGCGAGCGCGGGTGCACCGACGGCGGCCCCGGCCCGGACGGCACCCACACCGCCCGGTTCAGCGAGCCGAACGGCCTGTGCCTGGTGCCGACCGGTCTGCGCGAGCGGCTCGGCTACGACGTGCTGGTCGCGGACACCGTGAACCACGCCCTGCGTGGTGTACATCTCGCCACCGGCCAGGTGTACACGGTCGCCGGGACCGGTCGGCAGTACATGATCGGCGGGCAGGAGAACGTCGCGCCGCCCGGCGGTCAGCGACGCCCGCACCACCCCGACGACCGGCTCCCGGCCACCCAGGTCAACCTCTCCTCACCCTGGGACGTCGCCTGGTCCGAGCCGCTGGCCGCGTTCGTGGTCGCGATGGCGGGAAACCACACCCTCTGGGCGCTCGACCCGGAGGACTCCTCCCTCCGGCTGCTCGCCGGCACCATGAACGAGGGCCTCGAGGACGGTCCCGGTGCCGACGCCTGGTTCGCCCAGCCGTCGGGCCTCGCGCCGTCACTCGACGCCGACGGCGCGCCCGACGGCGGGTTCTGGCTCGCCGACGCCGAGACCTCCGCCCTGCGCCACGTCGCGCCGACCGGTGCGGACGGGGTCGAGGTGCGGACCGCGGTCGGGCAGGGGCTCTTCGACTTCGGCCACCGCGACGGACCGGCCGCCGAGGCGCTGCTGCAGCACCCCCTCGGGGTGGCCACGCTGCCCGACGGGAGCGCCGTCGTCGCCGACACGTACAACGGCGCGCTGCGCCGGTACGACCCGGCCTCCGGGGAGGTGACCACCCTGGCGACCGGCCTCGCCGAGCCGAGCGACGTCGTCGTGCAGCCGGACGCCGACGGCGGCACGGTGCACCTGCTGGTGGTCGAGTCCGCCGCGCACCGGCTCACCCGGGTCGCGCTGCCCGCGGACCTTGCCGGCGAGGTGCTCGACGGCGGAGCCCACCGGGTCGCCCGCGCGGCCACCGGCGTCGCCCCGGGCGTGCTGCGCCTGGAGGTGCCGTTCGTGCCGGCACCAGGGCAGAAGCTCGACGACCGGTTCGGTCCGTCCACCGAGCTCCGCGTCAGTGCGACACCGCCCGAGCTGCTGCTCGACGGCGCCGGCGACGGCACCGACCTCGCCCGCGCCCTGCGCATCAACCCCGAGGTACCCGAGGGCGTCCTGCACGTGACCGCCAAGGCCGCCTCGTGCGACGAGGTGCCGCTCGGGCCGGACGGCGAGCCCGACCCGGACGTCTTCCCGGCCTGCCACCTCGCCCAGCAGGACTGGGGCGTGCCGGTCCGCGTCACGCCCGACGGTGGCACCACGCTCTCGCTCCCGCTGCGGGGCGCATAGCCGTGGAGCCCGCCGAGATCCTCGTCGCCGGGCCGGCGTCGTGGAACCAGCTCGTCCACCTCGACCGGCTGCCGGACCCGCGCCCGCACACCGTGTTCGCCCGCGGCCACCACGCCACGGTGGGCGGGACGTCGGCCGGGAAGGCGCTCAACCTGCGGTGGCTCGGCCGCAGCGTCCAGCTCCGCACGGTGCTCGGCACGGAAGCCGAGGGTGCGCGCGTGCGCCGGCGGCTCGAGTCCGCGGGCGTGGACCTCGTCGCGACCGACGCCCCGGACGGCCGCACGGAGCGGCACCTCAACCTGCTGGACCCCGACGGCGGACGCGTGTCGATCTACCTCCAGGCACCCGACGCGCCGGAGCAGGACCACGGCGCGGAGGCCGCGGCTGAGGCAGCAGCGCTCGGGCGTGCCGTCGACGCCGCCCGCGCCGTCGTCGTCGACCTCGCCGTCACGGCCCGCCCCGTGCTGGAGGCCGCAACGGCGCGGGGCGCCGACGTGTGGGTCGACCTGCACGACTACGACGGCGCCTCGGCGTTCCACCAGCCCTGGGTCGACGCCGGGACGCACGTGTTCCTCAGCTCCGACCGGATGCCCGGCTACCGCGACTTCCTGCGGTCCCGGCACGACGCCGGTGCCCGCCTCGTGGTCTGCACCCACGGGGCAGGGGGTGCCACGGCCCTGACGGACGCGGGGTTCGTCGACGTCCCCGCGGTGCGGGTCGACCAGGTCGTGGACACCAACGGCGCCGGGGACGGGTTCTTCGCGGGGTTCCTCGACGCCCACCTCGGCGGTGCCGGGGTGGATGCGGCGATGCGGGCGGGCGCAGAGCACGCCGCGCGCGTGGTCCGGAGCCCCGAGCTGGCTCCGGCGGCCCGCTGACTCACACCAGCGCGGCCGACCGCTCCCAGAGCTCGTGGGCGACCCGGGGGTCCGTGGCCTCCCGGCTGATCCCTGCCGCGATCCGGTGGCCCTCGTAGTAGGCGCCCGGCTGAAACGTCGTGCCCGGGGTGCCCTCGGCGAACCGGACGAGCTGGTCGGCGCCCTTGTCGGGGCTGACGGTGAACAGCCGCCGGAGCGGGCCGCGGTAGAGGTGCCGCAGCACGTGGTTCGTCTCCCCGGCGAAGCTCGTGCCCACCACGCCGGGGTGGAACGCGACCGCGCTGAGACCCTGGCCACCGTACCGGCGCTGCAGCTCCTGCGTGAACAGGATGTTGGCCAGCTTGGCGTTGCCGTACGCCCGGTGCGCGGCGTAGCGGTGGGCGTTCTGGAGGTCGTCGACGTCGAACCGGCTGAACAGCTGCGCGGCCCGGCTGGCCGTCTGGATCACGGTGGCGCGCCCGGCGACCAGGGCGGGCAGCAGCAGCTCGGTCAGCAGGAACGGCGCCAGGTGGTTGACCTGGAAGGTCTTCTCGTACCGGTCGACGGTGAGCTCGCGCTCGCCCATGATGCCGCCGGCGTTGTTGGCGAGCACGTCGATCCGCGGGTGTGCGGCGAGCAGGTCGGCGGCGAGCCGGCGCACCTGGGCCAGCTCGGCGAAGTCGGCCAGGAAGAAGGGGGCGTCCAGCTCGGCGGCGACCGCCTCGGTCTTGGCCGCCGAGCGGCCGACGAGCACCACGTGGTGGCCGTCGCGGACCAGCCGGCGGGCGGCGGCCGCGCCGACCCCGTCGCTGGCTCCGGTGAGGACGATGGTCCGCGGCATGTGTTCTCCCGTCGTGAGGTCGGTCGGCGTGCGGTCGGTCGGCGGGCGGGTCAGGGCGCCGCCAGCTCGTCGAGCATGCGCTCGAGGTTGCCGCGGGCGGTCGCCGCGTACCCCTCGACCCAGTCGCCGGCGTAGGCGCGCGGCACGATCTCGACCACGAGCAGGCACGCGAAGTAGGCCCGGTACAACCGCAGCCGCGTCCACGCGGCGGGGTCGCCCGCACCGGGCGTCCCGTCACCGAGGCCGAGGTCCCCGCCCGCGTCCCGGTACCCGGCGAGCAGGGCGGGGTCGACGGCGCCCACGCCGAGCTGGTCGGCACCCACCAGCTCGAACACCGGGTCGCCCCACATGGCGCGCTCGGCGTCGAGGAACGCGGTGAGGCGGTGGTCGGCCGGGTCGAGCAGGACGTTGCCGGGCCACAGGTCGGCGTGCACCAGCCGGGGCGTGGTGACGGCGGCCAGGACGTGCCGGTGGCCGGCGACGGCGGCACGCAGGCGGGCGTGCGGCAGCGGCACGTCCCAGCGTGCGGCGTCGGCGAGGACGGCCTCGATCATCGCGCTGAACGCCTCGGGCCACGTCGCCCGGCTGAGCCCGGACGACGGCGCGGGATAGCCGAAGCGGTCGCCGGTGATCCGGTGCAGGCGGGCCATGACCGTGCCCAGCGCACGCCGCACGCGGCGCGAGGCGGAGGGATCGAGGTCCAGGCCGTCCCAGAGCACGCCGGGCAGGTACTCGGTGACGAGCACGTCGCCGGCGACGTGCTCCTGGCTACCATCCACGTGCAGCACCGCCGGAACGGGCAGGCCGGCACGGTGGGCGATGCGGTAGACGGCGGCCTCCGTGCCCGAGACGCCGTGCTCGTACCGCAGCAGCCGGGTGGTGTCCGCGCCGGTCACCTTGACGACCACGTGCCGGCCGTCCGCGAGACCCACACGGAGCACGGTGGCGAACAACCCGCCCACCAGTGGCTCGACGTCCTGGACGGTCCCGACCGGAGCCAGGACCGCCGCGACCTGGTCGTCCGTGACGGCGGTCTTGGTCAGCACGCGCCGAGCCTAGCCCCGCGCCGACGCGGCGGACAGGCCCCTCAGGCCAGGCCGCTCCGCCGGGCCACCACGGCCGCCTGCATCCGCGAAGGCACCTGCAGCTTGGCGAGCACCCGGGACACGTGGGTCTTGGTGGTGGCCTCGGAGATCACCAGCTCGGCGGAGATGTCCTGGTTGGACAGCCCGCGGCCGAGCGCGGCCAGCACGTCCACCTCCCGCGGGGTCAGACCGTCCAGCCGCGGGTCGGCCTCGCGAGCCACGGGCTCGGGTGCCGCGGCGTCCGACGGCGTCGTGGGGGTGCCGGCGAGCCGGGCCAGCACCCGCCGGGTCACCTCGGGGGCGAGCACGCCGTCCCCGGCCGCCACCCGCCGCACGGCGCGGAGCAGGTCGGCGGGCTCGGCCGACTTGAGCAGGAACCCTGCGGCGCCGGCGTCGAGCGCGCCGTGGACGTACTCGTCGAGGTCGAACGTGGTGAGCACGAGCACTTCCGCCAGCCCTTCGGCGGTGATCGTCCGTGTCGCTCCGATCCCGTCCGTGCCGGGCATCCGCAGGTCCATCAGCACGACGTCGGGGCGCAGCGCCCGTGCGTTGGCGATCGCGGCGTCGCCGTCGGCGGCCTCCGCGACCACCTCGACGTCGTCGGCGGCATCCAGCAGCAGTCGCAGGCCCGCACGGATGGCGGCGTGGTCGTCCGCGACCAGCACCCGGACCGGTCGGTCCGTCGGCACCGTCATGCGACCTCCTTGCCGACGGGCAGGCTGGCCTCGACCTGCCAGGCGTGGTCCGCCGTCGGCCCCGCCGTGAACGTACCGCCGAGACCTTCGGCGCGCTCGCGCATGGTGATCATCCCGGTGCCCGCGCTGAGCGGCACCTCCCGCCGCTGTGGGTGCACGACACGCCGCTGTGTCGCGTGATCCGACGGCGCGTCGTGCACCCACAGCGGGGGGAGGGGGTTGCGGACTCGCAGGGTCACCGTCCCCGCCGCACCGCCGTCGAGCCGGATCGTCACGGGCCGGCCGGGGGCGTGCTTGCGGGCGTTGGTCAGCGCCTCCTGAGCGATCCGGTGCAATGCCTGCCCGACGACGGCCGGGACGACCCGCTCCGAGACCTGCTGCGGGTCGTCGACCGTGACGTCGTCGCCGGCGGAGCGTGCGGACCGCACCAGCTCGCCCAGGCCGTCGAGCCTCCCCGGCGCGGCGACGGGTTCCGGCGGGAGGTCGGCGCGGAGCAGCTCGATCATGGACCGCATCTCGGTGAGCGAGGCGACCGAGCTCTCGCGCACCTGCTCCAGCGCGCTGCGGTCGCGCGCCGCGTCCGGCGACAGGGCGAGCGCCGCACCGGAGTGGATCGCGATCGAGGACAGGTGCGAGGCGATGACGTCGTGCAGGTCGCGGGCCATGGCCGCGCGCTCCGCCTGGACGGCCTCGTGCCGGTCGAGGACGGCGATGCGGGCGACGTCGGCGGCGCGCTCGCGCTCCAGCTCGGCGGCGCGGGCGGCCTCGTCGGCCCGGGCGCGCTCGAGGTCGGCGAGCTCGGACTTCTGCCGCACGTTGTCCGCCCACCACATCGGCATGACGACGACCGCGCCGATCTGCAGGCCGGCGAACACGAAGTACTGCAGGTCCCGGCTGGCCTCCCCGGCCGCGACCGCGACGGCGAGGGTGAGCACCGCCGCGGCCGTCCACAGCACGGTGCGTGCCGTCCGGCCGGTCCGCAGCACGGCCTCGTACAGCAGCTCCCACAGCACCACGACCAGGATCGAGAGGCTGCCGCCCCACACGAGGTCGACGGCGACGACGGCGAGGCCCGCGGCGAGCGCGAGCAGGGGGCGCGTGCGCTTGGCGAGGAGCACCAGGCAGCCGACGGCGAGCAGCGCGACGCGCCACCACGGTTCCGGCTCGACCGAGGCCAGCGGACCGACCGGCGGCACGAGGTCCACCAGGCCGACCGCCAGGAGCACCAGGCCGAGGGCGAAGGCCGCGACGGCGCCGACCACGTCCGCGAGCAGGTTCTCGCCGCTCCACGCCCGGTGCAGGCCGCGCAGGCGGTGCGGCTGCACGGTCGCGGCGGGCGGGGACTCGGTGCTCACGGTCCCATCCCAGCACAGCGCGCCGCGCCGCGGATCGGTGGAACGATGTACGCCGCGCGCTGCGCGTACCGGGGCCGCCGCGAGGATCATCCGTCCGGCGGACGCCACCGGCCCGGGCCCCGGGCGATGCTCGGGGCATGAACCTCCCTGTGGATCTCGTCGGGACCGAGGGCGGGCTCGTCGCGATGGCTGGCGTGCTCGCCGTGCTCGCGCTCGTCGACTCGACCAGCTTCGGCACCCTCCTTATCCCGGTCTGGCTGCTCCTGGCCCCGGGCCGGGTGCGGGCCGGGCGCGTGCTCGCCTACCTCGGCACGGTCGCCGCCGCCTACCTGCTGATCGGCGTCGCGGTGCTGCTCGGTGCGGACGCCCTGCTCGAACGGTACGGCGAGGCGCTGGAGTCGCGGCCGGCGCTGCTGGTCCAGCTCGTGCTGGGCGTCGGGCTGCTGGCGCTCAGCTTCCGGTTCGACGGCAAGCGGCCCGCGCGCCGGGCCGAGGCGAACGGCGGCCGGCCGGGCCGTCTGACGCGGTGGCGCGAGCGCGCCCTCGGCCTCGACCCCGCCGCCGCCTCCCCGGTGCTGCCCCTGATGGGGCTGGCGCTCGGTGCCGTCACGATCGAGGTGGCCACGATGCTGCCGTACCTGGCGGCGATCGGCCTCCTGACGGCGTCGGACCTCGCGACGCCCGTGACGCTGGGCGTCCTGGCCCTGTACTGCGTGGTGATGGTGCTGCCGGCGCTGCTCCTGCTCAGCGGCCGCCTCGTCGCGTCGCGCTGGATCGACCCGCTGCTGCGCCGCCTGGAGCGGTGGTTGTCCAAGAACGCCGCCGAGATGACCGGCTGGGTGCTGGGCATCGTCGGTGTGCTGCTGGCCCTCGACGCCGTCGGGCGCCTCGGCTGGGCGTGAGCCGCCGTCAGGCGAGGAGGTCCGGCAGCTCGAGCAGCGAGCCGACGACGTCGACCTGGCTCGCCTCGGGCCGCGCCGCGTGCAGGTATCCCCACGGGCCGCGGCGGATCAGCACGGGCCGCATCCCGGCGTCGGCCGCCGGCAGCACGTCGTTGTCGAGGCGGTCGCCCACGTAGGCGATGCCCGACGGCGGCACCCCGGTGAGGTCCGCCACCGCGGCGAAGAACCGGGGGTCGGGCTTCTGGACGCCCCACTCGTCGGAGGTGCGGATGCTGTCCACGGGCAGGTTCATGGCCTCGAGCGCGGCCCGCGCCTGGGGCGGCTGGTTCCCGGCGACGACGACGGCGAACCCGGCGTCGCGCAGCGCGGCCAGCCCGGGGCGGACGTCGTCGTACAGGTCGTCGGCGTCGAAGTTCTCTCGCAGGTCGTCGGGATCGTCGACGGCCCACCGGGCGATCTCCGCGGCCAGGTCGATGCCCGGCCGCGCGATCTGGAACGCGTCCTGCAGAGGCCGGTCCGTGGCGGCGCAGGCACCGATCAGGCCGAGGAACGTGCCGGCGGGGATGCCGAGCCGCTCGGCCCAGCGGGAGAAGATGCGGGTCTCGTCGACGAGGGTCTCACCGACGTCGAAGACCACCGCGCGCACCATGGGCCCGAGCGTAGCGTCAGAGGCTGCCGGGTTGCGTGTTCGCCGGGGTACGGCGGTAGCGTGTTCAGAAGACGTCCAGACCCCCGGATTAAGGTGAGTGGCATGACCCATCCGGCGATTCCTGTGACGCTCTCGACAGCGTCGGTCTATCCGCGCCGTGCGGCCTTCGCCTTCGAGTCGGCGGCCGAGATCGGCTTCGACGGTGTGGAGGTCATGGTCTGGTCCGACCCGGCGACGCAGGACCCGAATGCGCTGTCGAAGCTCGCGGCCGACACCGGCATGCCGATCCGCTCCATCCACGCCCCGACGCTCCTCGTCAGCCAGCGGGTCTGGGGGCGGTCCCCGGCGGACAAGCTCGCTCGCGCGGTCGACATGGCCGGCGAGCTGGGTGCGCGGACCGTCGTCGTTCACCCGCCGTTCCGCTGGCAGTACCGCTACGCGCGCAGCTTCGAGGAGCAGGTGCGCGAGCTCAACGCGGGCGGCCCGGTGACCGTCGCGGTGGAGAACATGTACCCGTGGCGCCCGCACTCCCGGCTCGACCGGGAGCTCAAGGCGTACCTGCCGGGCTGGGACCCGATGGAGCACGGCTACGACGCCGTGACGCTCGACCTCTCGCACGCCGCGGTCGCGCAGCAGGACGGCCTCGACCTGCTGCGGGAGTTCGGCGACCGGCTGCGGCACGTGCACCTGGCGGACGGCACCTTCAACGCGCGCGACGAGCACCTGGTGCCGGGCCGCGGCGACATGCACTGCGACAAGGTGCTCACCGAGCTGGCCCACTCCGGGTTCGACGGCGACGTCGTCCTGGAGATCTCGACCCGCAAGGCGTACGACGCCCACGAGCGGCACACCGACCTCGTGGCGGGTCTGGAGTTCGCGCGTTCGTACCTCGCGCCCGAGCCCGTGCCGTACACGCCGCCGCCGCCGGAGCACCGCCACCGGCCGACGGACGCGTGGGAGCCGGAGCATCCCGGTACGTCGAGCGTCTGAGGGGCTGCCGGTCAGGCGGCCAGGGCCGGCCGGGCTCCCACGGCGCGGAGCACGAACGTCTCCGCCGCGCTGATGGCGCGTTCCCGGGCTGCGGGCTCCTCGGGGATGAGCCGACCCGACAGGCAGGCGTTGACGAGCTGGACCGTCGGCTCGATGTCCTGGCGCGGGAACGACCCGACGTCGATGCCCTCGTGCAGGATCCGCTTGAGGATCGACTCCACGATCTCGGCGTGCTCGCGCAGCCTCGCCTGGGTCGACCGGGACAGCACGGTGCGCAGGTCGGGGCCGGGGGCCAGGTGGAAGACCCGCGCGAGCTGGGCCTGCTGGCGGATGTAGGTGCGCAGCTGTTCGACGGGGTCGCGGACCTCGGCCAGCGCCCGCTCGAGCGTCAGGGCGTACTGCTCGGTCTCGTGCGTGATGAACCCGAGGAGCAGCGCCTCCTTGTCGGAGAAGTGGTTGTAGACCGCGGTGCGCCCCACCCCGGCGGCGGTCGCGATGTCGGCCAGCGTGATCGTGTCGAACCCGCGCTCCGCCATGAGCGTGGACAACGCCGTGAACAGCTTGTGCCGAGTCATCTGCCGGTGCTCGTGCAGACTCTTCCCGATGATCTTGGGCATGCTGACATCATAGGCAAGCGGTGTCAGGACGCGTGTCGCTATCCTCGCCGTTGTGACTGATGACACCGCTGGCCAGGAACCGCAGGACGACGGCATCGTGCCCGACACCAAGGACTGGACGTGGGTCGTCGAGCGACGGTGCGACGAGTGCGGCTTCGACCCCCTCGTCGTCGACCCCCTCGCCGTCGGCGACGCCGTCCGGTCGGCCGTGCCGGCGTGGCAGGCCGTGCTCGCCCGGCCCGACGTCCGCCGTCGGCCCGCCCCGGGGGTCTGGTCGCCGCTGGAGTACGCAGCCCACGTGCGCGACGTCTTCCGGGTCTTCGACGGGCGGCTCGCGCTCATCCTGGAGACCGACGGCGCGGGGTTCCCGGACTGGGACCAGGACGCGGCGGCGCTCGCCGGAGGCTACGCGCAGGCCGATCCCGGCACCGTCGCCACCGAGCTCGCCGCCGCCGGCGACGCGGTGGCGGACCGGTTCGACGCCGTGCGCGCCGACCAGCTCGAGCGGGTCGGACGGCGCTCCAACGGGTCCACCTTCACCGTGCGGACCTTCGGCCGGTACTTCCTGCACGACGTGGCGCACCACCTCCACGACGTGCGCGCCTGACCCGCCGTCACCTGCTCGCCACAGACGGGGCTGATGGGGAGCGACGGGGAGGAGTACCTTGCGCGTCATGTCGTACACGCAGACGCTCGTCCCGCCTGAGCACGCCACGAACCACCTGCTCGTGGTGCCGGAGGTGTGGGGACCCGACCGCGTCCGGTCCCTCGCCGACGCCTGGTTCCCCGAGGTGCGGTGGTTGAAGGAACCGCGGGCCGAGGTCGACCCGCGCGCCAGGGGCGGCGCCCGCTTCCGGGGCATGGCCGCCGCACCGGAGCCGCAGGTCGGTCCCGGCGTCCTCGGCGTCGGCGACGAGCACGGCGCCGCGGGGCCGTTCGCGGTGAGCGAGTCGCAGTCGCCCCAGGCAGGGCTGACCGGGCGCGCCGCGGTCTACGCGCTCGGCCGCGTCGACGGCACGCCCGACGCACGCGTCGGCCGGCCGGCGACCACGGAGGACCGGGACGGCATCGCCCGGGTCTTCGCGGCCGGCCTGCCCGACGGCGAGGAGCTGCGGCTGGTCCAGTGGGGCGTCGCGGTGGCGCGCAAGACCGGCGGGGTGCTGCTCGCCGACGGACGCCAGCTCCTGCACCCCGACCCCACGAGCGCCGTGGACCTCACCCTCTACGCGGTGCACCCGCTCCCGCCCTCCGAGCTGCTCGGTCTGCTGCGTTCGGTCGTCGCGACGGCGGACGAGGAGCCGCCGCCGGCCCCGGGGGCGGCGCCCGTGCGCCTGGCGGCGCGCACGCCTTACGACGGCACGGTCGTGGTGGAGTCGGAGCGCGTGGACCGGGTGCCGCGCGCCCTGGTCGACCTCGACCCGACCGAGTACGGCCCGCACGCCTACCGGATGGTGTGGGTGCCGCAGGACCCCTACGAGCTGGGCCTCGAGCAGCCCTCGGGCGTCCACGTGATCGCCCGTTCGCGCATGCGGGCGATGATCGCCCGGCTCACGCTCCTGCTGCACGCGAAGGTCGGCGGGGCGATGGTCGACGACGGGGCGTTCCTGGCGACGACGGCGGAGATCGAGCGGCGCACGTCCGAGGACCAGCGCGCGTCGTCGCGCGCCTGGGTCTGACCGGAGCCTGCGGGGGATGACGACGATGTTGTCCACAGGCGTGTGGAGAGTCCACAGCAGGTACCGGTACCAGCGCCGATGCTGGTGAACACCGGTTTCTCCCTCGCGCCGCGGCGTGAGCCGGACGATCGGGACGGCCCGCCCGAAGGTTCCGGATCCGCGGAATCTCGCGGGTCCTCGCTGTTACCACGCTGTTCCGCCGGACGACAACCTGGGCGCTACCTCGCCGCCGTGCATGCGGGCGGCGCGCCGGAGCGGGCGTGTCGTCCACAGATTTTGTCCACAGGGGTGTGGACGGCGTGGGGATTCCGGGCGTCCCGCTGTGGATGAACCTGTGACTGAAAATCTTCCTCCGCGCACCCCTTGCAGACCTTCTCCAGCGGGTCTAGAAACGTGGCTATCGGTCTCGACAGAATGTGGCTCGGATCACGGTGACGTGGGAGGGGCGCAGGCCGTCGGGACGAAGGTCGACCGGAGAACGACGGGCCGATCCGCACCGAGTGCGGGCCGTGGGTGACGACACGGGTGTCCGGCGGCGCCGGAAGACCAGCCGCGTCCGGGGGCCTCTGCGGAGAACGGGCCGGCCGGGGCGACGACGCGTCAGGCCTCGACCGGGTCGGCAGGGGGTCCGGAGCTGTGACGTCGACGCAGCGCCCCGACAGCGATCGCCGGGGAACGCGGTGATGCCGAGGCCCCCCGGCCGCCCCGGGGGGCCTCGGCCGTCCGTGGGAGCGCGACCGCGCGTAGCCTCGGGCCCATGAGCAACCTCGAGACGCGTCCCGCCGAGCAGGTGTGCGAGGCCGGACGTGCCGTCGGCGGGATCGAGCTGCTGGAGGCGCGCGACGTCCCGCTCGGCGGCCCGCGCGCCATGAACGTCCGCCGCACCATCCCGCAGCGCCGCCGGTCCCTGATCGGTGCCTGGTGCTTCTGCGACCACTACGGCCCGGACGACGTGTCGGTGTCCGCGGGCATGCAGGTACCGCCCCACCCGCACATCGGCCTGCAGACCGTGAGCTGGTTGTTCGCCGGCGAGGTCTTGCACCGCGACTCCGTCGGTTCGCTGCGGACCGTGCGCCCGGGCGAGCTCAACCTCATGACGGCCGGCCGGGGCATCTCGCACTCGGAGGAGTCGCCGCAGGGGACGGCCGAGCACCCGCGGCCGCCGACCCTGCACGGCGTCCAGCTCTGGACCGTGCTGCCGCGCGAGGCGAAGGACGGCGAGCCCACCTTCGAGCACCACGCCGACCTGCCGGTGGCCACGCACGAGGGCGCCCGGGTGCAGGTGTTCATGGGCACGCTGCGGGTGGCCGGCGAGGCGCTGGTCTCCCCGGCCCGCACGTGGACGCCGCTCGTGGGGGCACAGCTCGACCTCGACGCCGGGGCGTCGGTCGAGCTCGACGTCGACCCCGGGTTCGAGCACGGGCTCCTCGTCGACGCAGGGGACGCCCGGCTCGAGGACGTGCCCGTGCCGGTCGGCGCGCTCGCCTACTCCGGTCCGGGACGCACCCGGCTGGTCGTGGCGGCCGGCGCGGCGCCGGTCCGGGCCGTGCTCATCGGCGGTACGCCGTTCGGCGAGGACGTCGTCATGTGGTGGAACTTCGTGGGGCGCAGCCACGAGGAGATCGTCCAGGCGCGCGCCGACTGGTCCGCGCAGGTCGCCGAGGGGGACGACGGCGGCACGGACTACGAGGAGGGATCGGCGGGGCGGCGCTTCGGGCGGGTCGACGGGTACGCGAGCGGACCGCTGCGTGCTCCCGCCCTCCCGGACGTCCGGCTCCGCCCCCGCCGGCGTCCGGGGGAGTGACCGCCGTCAGCGGAAGGTGATCCGGAGCTTCGCGTTCTTCTTCCCCTTGCCGACGTCGACCACCTTGATCTTCAGGTGGCCGCTGCGGCTGGTGAACGTCTGCCCCTGCTTCATGGTCGAGCGCCGCTTCGACTCCCGGCCCATCGGCACCACGAGATGCTCTCCCGGGTAGGCCCACCTGGAGCTCTTGGGCGCCAGCCGGCTGACGGTGACGCCGTACCGCACCGTGTAGTCGGAGGACGCCCGGTAGGGCAGCCGCGTGTACGGGTAGCGCACGCCGGACTCCTTGCGCCGCAGCTCGATGAAGTAGACGTCGCCCGTGCGCGGGTCACGGGCGCGGACCAGCGTGGGCCGCTTCGTGTCCCGGTCCCGCGCGGTGAGGGTCACGGTCCGGCTGCCCTTCTTCTTGCTCATGTATCGCTGCTCGGACGTCGGCAGCACGCCCAGCCGGCGCTTCTGGGCGCCGGAGAGCGAGGGGACGCCGT
Source organism: Isoptericola sp. GX10416 (assembly GCF_056590155.1). Taxonomy (NCBI): domain Bacteria; kingdom Bacillati; phylum Actinomycetota; class Actinomycetes; order Micrococcales; family Promicromonosporaceae; genus Isoptericola; species Isoptericola sp. GX10416. Next base: position 205,552 of record NZ_JBWPVO010000002.1, read on the forward strand.
CCGCGGCGAACTCGGCCCCCATCAGGTCGAGCGGGTCCAGGCCCTCGGCGGCGCCGCAGCGCTTGCTCGAGAAGCTCCCGTCCGCCTTGCCCCGGCACCAGCCGACACCCGAGTGCTCGAGGCCCATGTTGTGCGCGAGCTCGTGGGCGAGCGTGGCCACGCCCTTCTCGTACTGGGGGTGGTTCCACCGCTGCCCGGAACGCTGACCGTTCGGCCCGCCGAAGAGCGAGAACGTCCATCCGCCCGGTGAGTTGCGCCCGGCCTTGGACGGCATCGAGCCGAGGCCGACCTTCCCGCGGCAGGTCTTGCCGTAACGGGAGCCGCCCGGGTAGTCGCCACTGCGGTAGGGGAAGAGCACCACGAGGTGGGCGCGGCGGTCCGGCCCGCGGGTGCTCGAGCTGTACCAACCCTTGCCGTAGTGCTTCTTGCCGCCGCGCTTGACCTGCTTGAGCACCTGCTTGGTGGTGCGGCACGCCCCGTCGCCCGTGTTGATGCGACGCACCTTTCCCGACCGGACGAACTTCACCTTGCCGCGGGACTGCTTCGACCAGTAGCTCGACGTCTTCTTCAGGAGCCGGTCGACGTCGGTACCGCGGACCCATTTCTTCACGCGCTTCTTGGGGATGTTCTTCGGCGTCGCGACGACGACCTGGACCGTGTGCCGCTTCGTGCTGGTGGTGGCGGCCGTCGAGAGCGCACGGATGCCGTCGTTCGCCGACGACCGTCCGAATCGTGACGAGTCGACGGTGGACTCCCAGGTCACCGGGCTGCCGGAGTGCGGATCCCGCAGATCAGGCGAAGCCGTGGCAGCGGTGGCGTCGACCAGGAGAAGGGCGCCCACGATAGCGGCGACGACAGGAAAGCGAAGCGACATATCGAGGCCCCCGAGCCGATCGACATCGATTTGTCGGAGCGTATCGATGAAGTGCGGAACGTGCCTGTCGAGAAGGAATGTCCTTTTCGCCTGTTATATGTTTCAGTGTCGGCGTCGGACGACCATAGGCAGCACCGCCCAGAGCCCCAGCAACAGCACGGCGCACCCGCTGCCGACGACGAGTCCCGCGGTGCGGTCCAGGACCACGTCGAACACGAGCAGCGCGGTGCAGGACAGCGCGACGGCGAGGAGCACCAGGGCGACGCGGGTCATGCGGTCGCCGACCGTGACGACCGACAGCTTGAGGTGCTTGCGGAACAGCGCCCGGTGGATCGCGACAGGCGCGACGAACAGTCCCGTGGCCAGGATGCAGGTGAGCAGGTCGGCCAGGTAGACGTTGCGCTGGAACGCGTCGAGGTCCTGGAACCGGGACTGGAAGGGCAGGATCAGCAGGAACCCGGTGAGGATCTGCACGCCCGTCTGCATGACCCGGAGCTCCTGGAGGAGCTCGACCCAGTTGCGGTCCGACCGTTCCTCCGGCGACTCCTCGCGGCCGTCCGGACGCCGTTCCGGCATCCCGGCGCTGTCGGCCATCGTGCCCTCCTCGCTCCCGTCCTCCGCTGCGCTCTCATGGTGCCACCGCGGGTCGCACGCCGCACCGGTCAGGCGTCTCGCACGTTGTGACCAAAACGTGACCTCAAGTGCGACAGATTCTGCATAGAATTCTGTGACAGATATCCCGGGGCCCGATGCCCGGCAGGAGACGAAGAGAGAGTCCCATGAGAACCGACACCCGCGACATGCTCAGTGTCACCGAAGCCGGACGCAGCCTCGGCCGTCTCACCAGCGACGTCGCGAACGGCCGGACTGTGGTTGTCCTCAAGAACAACGAGCCCACCGCCGCACTCGTGTCCGTGCGGACGATGGAACGACTCGACAGGGTCGAAGAACTGGAGGAGGACCTGCGAATGCTAGCGATCGCCTACACCCGGACCCTGACCGACAGCGGGGTCCGCCACACCCTCGACGACGTCGCAGCCGAGTTCGATATCGACCTCGTTGATCAGGACTGATCGTGGCGAAGGCCCTACTGACCGACGAGGCGCGAGACGATGTCCGCGACCTCGACGGGTCCGCCCGGAAATTGGTCCTCAAGGCCATGAAGAAGCTTGAGGAATCCCCCGAACAACGCGGCGCCCCGCTCGGCAGCAGGACCGGAGGGAACCTCGCGACCTTCCGCAAGCTCGTCGTGGGCGATCGGGACTACCGGATCATCTATCGCGTCGAGGAAGACGGCACGGTCTGTGTGGTGTGGGTCGTCGGGAACCGCGTCGACGGCGAGTGCTGCGAGCTCGCGAAGTCGCGCATCAAGCTGTACAGCGACGACAAGATGGCGGCGCTCATCCAGAAGATCCTCGACACTGCCTGGGAACCTTCCCGCCCGTAGTCGCCGGGCCAGAGGGTGCCGCCCCCGCAACAGGGTCGGTGGGGCGTCGCCGTACTCGTCGAGGGAGGGCGATCGCTATGGGTAGGCCCGCTGCTCCTTGGCGCCCTCGACCACTTCCCCGAGGATCAACCCGTCGGTCGCGCCCATGTCGGCCCGTCGGGATGACCCGGGAGGAAGTTCGCAGACGGTGCATGACCCCGTTGCGAAGTCGCTGACCTGCGGAAACCTGCTGGAGCGGGTGACGGGAATCGAACCCGCGCTATCAGCTTGGGAAGCTGAAGTTCTACCATTGAACTACACCCGCACGATCGTTCACGACGATGCGCGTCCTGATCATACCCAACACCCCGCCCGACGCCGAAACCGGGGTGCGCGCCGCACGGCGCCGGCCCTCGCGGGGCACCGACGGACCCGCCCTGCGAGACCACGGTGCACGGCCAGGTGCGGCCGACTACCGTGTCCACGTGCTGCTCTCCGACCGCGACATCCGTGCCGAGCTCGACGCCGGGCGCGTCGCCCTGGATCCCTACGACCCGGCGATGGTCCAGCCGTCGAGCATCGACGTGCGGCTCGACCGGTTCTTCCGGCTGTTCGACAACCACCGGTACCCGTACATCGATCCCTCGCAGGAGCAGCCCGAGCTCACCCGCCTCGTCGAGGTGGACCCCGAGGAGCCCATGGTGCTGCACCCGGGCGAGTTCGTCCTCGGCTCCACGTACGAGGCCGTCACGCTGCCGGACGACGTCGCTGCGCGGCTGGAGGGGAAGTCCAGCCTCGGGCGTCTCGGCCTGCTGACGCACAGCACGGCGGGCTTCATCGACCCCGGCTTCTCAGGGCACGTCACCCTCGAGCTGAGCAACGTGGCGACCCTGCCGATCACCCTGTGGCCGGGGATGAAGATCGGCCAGCTCTGCTTCTTCCGGCTCTCCTCGCCGGCCGAGCACCCGTACGGCTCGGAGCGCTACGGTTCGCGGTACCAGGGCCAGCGTGGCCCGACGGCGAGCCGGTCCTGGAAGTCCTTCCACCGCTCGGACGTATGAGCGCGTACTACCGGGGTGGCCGACGTCGGTACGCTCGGTCCCGCCGCGCGGGGTCCACGACCAGGTACGACGCGGCGCCCCGGTCCCGGAAGGAGCTCCGTCAGATGGCCAAGCAGTCGTCACCGTCCCTGCCACCGCTGCCTCGTGCGACCACGCAGGGTCACCAGGCCCGGCACCTGCTTGCCGTGCCCGCCGACGTCCAGGTCGACGAGGTCGAGGTGCTGGCGATGTCCCGGTTCTCGGGCGCGCGCTGGGACGTGGCGCCGTCCACGCTGCCCGGTGCCGACCTGCCGGCCGGCCGGATCGCTGCACCGGGGGAGCCGGGCGTGCTGCGGCTGAGTCGCCACAGCCACGTGCACGGCCCCTACGCCCCGCGGGCCGACGGCATGGACCTCGGGCTGCCCAGCAGCACCGAGATGGTGTTCGACGTGATCACCCCGCGGGAGCGCTGGGACGACCCGCCGTTCCCCGGGGGAGGGGACCGCGACGGGATCGCCCGGGCCTTCCCCGGGGGGCTGCCGAACCGCGAGGAGGAGCGCGTCGTCGCCTGGCTCGTCGCGGCGGCCCGCCGGCTGGGCGGTTCGGCGCGGCTCGACGTCGCCGCACTGTGGGACCCGGCGGAGGCCGCACGGCGTGGACCGGGTGCCGGCGTCGTGCTCACCCCGGACCCGGGTGCCGCCGTCGACCTCACTGTCTGGTCCGACATCTGGCTGGACCCGCAGGCCGCTCACCGGGTCATGCAGGAGGTGCACCCGCGCGCCGTGCTCGCCACGGAGGGCGCCGACTACCAGGGCCCGCCTCCTGGCATCGCCGACAAGCCGCTCTACCCGGGCGAGAAGATGGATCCCGACGTGCGCCGCGAGCTGCACGCCAAGGCGGACGACTTCGACATCGCGGCGCTCCAGGAGCCGGTGGTGCTGGACGGCTACGGCCTCACGGTCGACCTCGGCCATGACGGATACGTCACAGTGGAGGTCAGCGGTGACGAGGTGCTGCCGCTCCTGGTCAAGGAGCTGCCGTGGGCGGCCGGCGGCGCCATCTGCTACCGCGTCGTGTGGGACCCGCCGGACCTGCACGAGGCCCAGCGTGAGTTCCCGCAGCCTGCGCTCGTGGTGGCGCGACGCCGTGCGGCGGACCTGGTGGGGAAGGTCGCGGCCGCGATCCAGGGGGCCGTCGGCGGCGAGATCGCGGACGAGTCGGAGTTCCTGCTGGCGCCCGAGGACCTCTAGGAGCGGCGCAGCGCGTCACGGCCAACCCGACCGATCGGATAGAGTAAAGCCTCCCCCGCCCCCTGACGGACGGAGACCTGTGCTGCCGGTCCTGCTGCTCACCTTCGCGCTCGCGCTCGCCGCGCCGGCGCTGGTCGCCCGGCTGGGACGGCAGGCGTTCTGGGTGCTCTCCATCGGTCCTGCTGCGGCCGCGGCCTACGCCCTGGCCAGCACGGGTCGCGTCCAGGCGGGCGACTTCCCCGTCTCGAGCACGCCGTGGGTCCCCGGCCTCGATCTCTCGATCGACCTGCGGCTCGACACGCTGTCGTGGCTGATGCTCGTCGTCGTCGGCGGTGTCGGAGCCCTCGTGCTCGTGTACTGCTCGGCGTACTTCTCCCGGGACGCGGAGGGCACCGGCCGGTTCGCCGCCGTCCTGACGGCCTTCGCCGGCGCGATGATCGGCGTCGTCACGGCGGACGACCTGCTGCTCCTGTTCATCTTCTGGGAGTTGACCACGGTCTTCTCCTACCTGCTGATCGGGCACTACGCGGACCGCAAAGCCTCCCGCCGGGCCGCCATGCAGGCGATCGTCATCACGACGGCGGGCGGGCTGGCGATGCTGGTCGGCCTCATCGTGCTCGGGGTCGCCGCGGACACCTGGCGCATCTCGGAGGTGGTGGCGAATCCACCCACCGGTGCCCCCGCCGTCGTCGCCATCGTGTGCCTGCTGGCGGGCGCCGCGACCAAAGCAGCACTCATCCCGTTCCACTTCTGGCTGCCGGCCGCCATGGCCGCCCCCACACCGGTCTCCGCCTACCTGCACGCCGCGGCGATGGTCAAGGCCGGCGTCTACCTGGTGGCCCGGTTCGCCCCCGCCTTCGCCGACGCGGCCGTCTGGCGCTGGCTCGTCCTCCTCCTGGGTGGTGGCACGCTGCTGCTCGGTGGCTACCGGGCGCTGCGCCAGCACGACCTCAAGCTCATCCTGGCCTTCGGAACCGTCTCGCAGCTCGGGCTGATCGTGCTGCTGGTCGGCATGGAGAGCCGCGCGCTCGCGCTCGCCGGGCTCGCGATGCTGGGCGCGCACGCGATGTTCAAAGGCGCACTGTTCCTCGTGGCCGGCGCGGTGGACGTGGCCGCGGGCACCCGGGACATGCGCAAGCTCTCCGGTCTGTGGCGCTCGATGCCGGTGGCGGCCACGGCTGCCGCGCTCGCCACTGCCTCGATGATCGGCCTGCCTCCGTTCGCGGGATTCGTGGCGAAGGAGGCGGCGCTCGAAGGACTGTGGCACGACGCGACGCACGGCGGTGGCGGATACATGGCGGCGGCGCTGGTCGCCGTCGTCGCCGGCTCCGGGCTGACGGTCGCCTACAGCCTGCGGTTCCTGTGGGGCGCGTTCGCGACGAAGCGAGCTGCCGACGGCGCGGCGCACGAGCCGACGCCGGTGCACCGCCGCTCGTGGATGCTCATCCTGCCCCCGCTGACCCTCGGCCTGCTGGGGCTCCTCGCCGGGCTGGCACCGGCGATGGGCGAGCGGCTGCTCGGCCCCTACGCCGACGAATACCCCGCGGGCGAGCCCGGACACCTCGTCCTCTGGGCCGGGCTGACACCGGCGCTCGGGCTGTCGGCCCTGGTGCTCGCCGGTGGCGCCGTCCTTTTCTGGCAGCGGCAGCGGGTCGAACGACTGCAGGACCGTCTCTGGTCGCCGCGGGCGGCCGACCTGGTGTACCGCCGGACGATGCGCCGCCTGGACGACGTCGCGGCCGACGTCACGGGTGCGACGCAGCGCGGCTCCCTGCCGGTCTACCTGGGCATCATCCTCGTGGTGCTCGCTCTGGCGCCGGGAGCGGTGATCGCCTCGGGCCTGCTGCTCGGCACCACCGTCGAGCCCGCGGCGGTCGCCTGGGACCAGCCGGCGCAGGCTGCCGTCGTAGTGGTGGTCGTGATCGCCGCGATCCTCGCCACGCGCGCACGCCGGCGGCTCAAGGCCGTCGTGATGGTCGGTGTGGCGGGCTACGCCAACGCCGGGCTGTTCCTCCTGCACGGCGCACCGGACCTGGCGCTGACGCAGGTGCTGACCGAGACGGTGACGCTCGTCGTCCTGGTGCTCGTCCTGCGCCGGATGCCGTCGTACTTCTCCGACCGGCCGCTGCCGGCCAGCCGCTGGGTGCGGCTCGCCCTCGCCGTCGTCACCGGCGCGGTCATGATGGCCCTGACGTTCACCGCACCGCTGGCGCGGGTCGCCGACCCGATCAGCGTGGACTTCCCCGACGAGGCCGTGGAGTACGGCGGCGGCAACAACATCGTCAACGTGACGCTGGTCGACATCCGCTCGTGGGACACCGTCGGGGAGATCTCCGTGATCCTCGTCGCGGCCACGGGCGTCGCCTCGATGGTCTTCCTGCGGCAGCGCAGCGGGGAGATGCTGCGGCTGTCGCAGGTCGACGGCGACGCCTCGGACGAACAGACCCGAGACGTGTGGATCGTGGCCGGACGCACCCTGGACCCCGAGCGGCGCTCGGTGATGTTCGAGGTGGTCACCCGCCTCATCTTCCACGCCATGGTCCTGGTGGGGCTGTTCCTGCTGTTCAGCGGGCACAACTACCCGGGCGGAGGGTTCGCCGCCGGCCTGATGGTGGGTATCGCGCTGACCGTGCGCTACCTGGCGGGCGGCAGGTACGAGCTGGGTGAGGCGCTGCCCCTGCAGCCCGGCCTGCTGCTCGGCACCGGCCTCTTCCTCTCCGCGGGGGTCGGTCTCGTTGCGCTCCTGACCGGCAACGAGGTTCTGGAGAGCGTCATCATCGACCTGCACGTCCCCGTGCTGGGCACGGTACACATGGTGACGTCGCTCTTCTTCGACATCGGCGTGATGCTCGTGGTCATCGGCCTGGTCCTCGACCTGCTGCGCACGCTGGGCGCCGAGATAGACCGGCAGAGCGACACCCCCTCCCGGCCCGCCGCACGCACCGAGGTGGCCTCGTGATCGTCCTGGAGAACACCCCGTCCCTCGTGCTCGTCCTCGCCGTCGGGGTGCTGTGCGGCGCCGGCGTCTACCTGCTGCTGGAGCGTCCGCTCACGCGGGTGCTGCTCGGCATCATCCTGCTGAGCAACGGTGCCAACCTCATGCTTCTCGTGGCCGGCGGCCGCGCCGGTGCCTCGCCCATCGTGGGCAACGCGCCGCCGACCGTCCGGATGAGCGACCCCCTCGCGCAGGCGATGATCCTCACGGCGATCGTCATCACGCTCGCCCTGTCGGCCTTCATCCTGGCCATGGCGTACCGCTCGTGGCAGCTCCACGGCCACGACGAGGTCGCTGACGACGTCGAGGACCGGCGGGTGGCGCGCCAGGCGGCCGTCAACGAGCCGGCGTTCGTCGACACCGACGCGGCGGAGACGGGCGAGACGTTGGACGAGGAGGCCGCCGGGCTCTACGACGAGGTCCTGGAGCGCGCTGAGCGGGAACGTGTCGAGCGCGAACGTGGCGACGGCGACGAGCCGGAGCCCGGGGAGGGACCGCGATGATCGACACCGCTGCACTGTGGTCCGTCCAGACCCTCGTCCCGCTGCCCGTGCTGGTGCCGCTCTTCGCCGCCGGCCTGACGCTCGCCCTGCACCGGTACGCCAACGTCCAGCGGATCGTCAGCGTCGCGGCGCTGTCGATCACGACGGCGGCGTCGGCGGGCCTGATCTGGGCGGCCGACAACGGCCCGGTGGTGGTCGACGTCGGCGGCTGGGCGGCACCGGTCGGTATCGCGCTGGTGGCCGACAGGTTGTCGGCCCTCATGGTCACGGTGAGCGGCGTGGTGCTGCTGTGCGTGCTGCTCTACTCGCTCGGGCAGGGCATCGCGGAGGGGGAGGACGACCCGGCCGGGGACGGCCGCGTGGGCGGCACCATCCCGGTCGCGATCTTCCACCCGACCTACCTGGTGCTCGCCGCCGGCGTCGCCAACGCGTTCCTGACCGGCGACCTGTTCAACCTCTACGTCGGTTTCGAGATCCTGCTCGCGGCGTCGTCGGTGCTGCTGACGCTCGGTGGCACCGCCGAACGGGTCCGCGCGGGGTCGGTGTACATCGTCGTGACGGTCATGTCGTCGCTGCTCTTCCTCACGGCGATCGCGCTGATCTACGGCGCGACGGGCACCGTGAACATGGCACAGCTCGCCGAGCGCCTGCCTGAGATCGACCCCACGGTGCGGGTGGCGCTGCAGGCGCTGCTGCTCCTGGCGTTCGGCATCAAGGCGGCGATCTTCCCGCTGGCCGCCTGGCTCCCGGACTCCTACCCGACGGCGCCAGCACCGGTGACCGCGGTCTTCGCCGGCCTGCTGACCAAGGTGGGTGTCTATGCGATCCTGCGGACCCAGACGTTGCTGTTCCCCAGCAGTGCTGCCGTCGACCAGGTGCTGATGGCTCTCGCGCTGGCCACGATGCTGATCGGCATCCTGGGTGCCGTCGCGCAGAACGACGTGAAGCGGCTGCTGTCGTTCACCCTGGTCAGTCACATCGGCTACATGATCTTCGGTGTCGCCCTCGCCTCCGAGGGGGGGACCGCGGCCGCGATCTTCTACGTCGTGCACCACATCTCTGTCCAGACGGCGTTGTTCCTCGTGGTGGGTCTTGTCGAGTGGCGGGGCGGGTCCACGTCGCTGGACCGGCTGGGCGGTCTCGCCCGCCTCGCCCCCGTGCTGGCGATCCTGTTCTTCGTCCCGGCGATGAACCTCGCGGGCATCCCGCCGTTCTCCGGGTTCCTCGGCAAGGTCGGGTTGATCACCGAGGGCGTGCGGGACGGGTCGGGCCTCGCGTGGGCGCTCGTCGTGGGTTCGGTCGCCACGTCGCTGCTGACGCTCTACGCCGTGGTGAAGGCGTGGAACAAGGCGTTCTGGCAGGATGCGCCGTCCGACATCGTCCCCGACCGTGCCCTGCCCCGGGGACTGGTGCTGCCGACGGGTGCCCTCATCGCCTTCGGCCTCGCGCTGACCGTGGTCGCCGGGCCGCTCTACGGGTACGCGGAGCGGGCCGCGCGGACCTCGATGGACGGCTTCACCTATGTCAACGCCGTGTACCCGGGCGGTGCGGAGCGTGGCCAGGGCGAGTCGGTGGAGGTCTCCGAGGAGGGCGAGGGCTCATGACCGATCAACGGCGCCGTCGCACCCGTGCCGTGCGGCGCAGGCTGAAGAACCCGATCACGCAGTGGCCGGCCGTGGCGATGCTCGCCGCCGTCTGGGTGCTGCTCTGGGGCGACCTCTCCTGGGCCAACGTCATCGCGGGCACCGCGCTCGGTGTCGTGGTGGTGATCGCCTTCCCCCTGCCGCCGGTCCCTGCCGACGCGCACTTCCGGGTCCTGCCGTTCTGCCGCCTCGCGCTGCGGTTCGTCGCCGACCTCGTCGTCGCGTCGCTCCAGATCGCCTGGACGGCGCTGCGTCCCGGGCCGGGACCGGAGGGCGCCATCGTCCGGGTGCAGCTGCGCAACCCGGACGACGTCCTCCTCACGCTCACGGCGATCCTGGCCACCCTGGTGCCCGGGTCGCTCGCGGTGGAGGCCAGCCGGCGGACGGGCCGAGTGTTCGTGCACGTGCTGGACATCGACAGCTCGGGCGGGCCGGAGGGCGTACGACGCAACGTCCAGCAGCTCGAGGAGCGCGTGCTGCGCGCCTTCGCCGCTGACGCCGTCCTCGAGCGGACCGGGCTCGCCAAGCGGTCGGCGGACCAGCGAGAGGTGGGAAGCTGATGATCGTGGTCGTCGTGATCGCGGCGGTGCTGGTCACCTGCGCCGCCCTGATGGCGCTGGTGCGCATGGAGCGTGGCCCCACCATGCTCGACCGGGCCCTCGGGCTGGACCTGTTCACGGCGAGCCTGGTGTGCGCGATCGCCATCGAGGCGGTCTGGTCGCGCCGCACCGAGACGGTGCCGATCCTGCTGGCGTTCTCCCTGGTGGGATTCGTCGGCTCGGTGGTCATCTCCCGGTTCGGCGCCCGTGCTGCACAGGCTGACCGGTCCGCCTGGGACCCGCCGCCCGAGGCCGGTGCGCCTCGCGAGACCGGCCCGGCCGACGAGGAGGGGCGCTCATGACCGAGGTCGACGCCAGCACGTGGACGACGATCATGGACGTCGTGGCGGCGCTGTGCCTCCTGGTCGGCGCCTTCCTGACGTTCGCAGCCGGCGTCGGCGTCCTGCGGTTCCCGACGTTGCTCGACCGGATGCACGTCGTGACCAAGCCGCAGGTGCTCGGGCTGCTCCTGCTCCTCCTGGCCCTCGCCCTGCGGGTGCGCAGCTGGTCGGCGGTCTCCATGCTCGTGCTGGTGGCGGTGTTCCAGCTGGCGACGGCACCGGTCGCGGCCCACCTGCTCAGCCGCGCGGGATTCCGCACGGGCAAGGTGGACGAGGCGGCGCTCTACCCGAACGAGATGCCCGAAGAGGCCGACGACGACCCGTACGACGACGACGCCGACGACGAAGACGACGACGAAGACGACGACGCGTACGACGACGACCACGCGGACGACGGTCCCGCCCGGCGGCCCCAGGAGAGCTGACCGCTGAGCCGCACCTGGACCGCTGGGCGGTCAGGCCGCGGCGCGTTCGCGGGCGAGCAGCGCCTCCTTGATAAGCAGTCCGTAGCGGAAGCCGCCGAGCGTGCCGTCGCTGCGCAGCACCCGGTGGCACGGGACGAACAGCGCGGCGGCGTTGCGGGCGCACGCCCCGGCGGCGGCGCGCACGGCTGCGGGCCGTCCCGCCCGGTCGGCGTACTCGGTGTAGGTGAGCGGGGCGCCCGCGGGCACGGTGCGCAGCACCTCCCACGCGTGCTGGCGGAAGGGGCCGGAGCGTTGCCGCACGGGCACCTGCCCGACGGCGGTCGGGTCGCCGGTGTAGTAGGCACGCACCGCCGTGGCGGGGCCCGCCACCTCAGGGGCCGACTCGGCCACGGCGGGGACGTCCGCGCCGCCCGGCAGCAGGCCGGGGTGGATCAGCGCGAGCAGGGACGCGACGTCGTCGGTCCAGCCGGAGGCGAGCACGACGCCGTCGTCGGCGACGATCGTGAACGGGCCGTCGGGCGTGTCGAGGGTGGTCGAGGCGGTCATGCGAGGGTCCTTCCGATCGGGGCGGCGGCACGCCAGACGTGCCGGGCGGCGTAGGAGCGCCAGGGCGCCCAGGAGTCGGCGCGCTCGGCGAGCGCGCGGTGGTCGTCGGGCAGCCCGAGGGCGCGGGCGCCGGCCCGCAGCGCCACGTCGCCGGTGAGCCAGGTGTCGGGATGTCCCAGCACGCGTAGCGCGACGTACCCGGACGTCCAGGGGCCGATCCCGGGGCGGGTCTCCAGGTCGGTGCGCAGGGTGGCGGCGTCGGCGCCGATGTCGACGTCGAGCGTGCCGTCGGCCAGCGCGCGGGCGGTGGCGGTGACCGTCTGCCGTTGGCGGGTGGGCAGCGCGAGGTGGGTGCCGTCGTCGTCGGCGACCTGTCCCGCCGTGGGGAACAGCCGCGTCAGGCCGGCGAACCCGGAGTCGTACGGCGTGCCGGCCGCCGCGGCGAGACGGCCGAGGTGGGTGCGGGCGGCCGCGACGGAGATCTGCTGGCCGACGATGGCGCGCACCACCAGCTCGTGCGGGTCGGCGGCTCCCGGGACGCGGGTGCCCGGCGTCGCGGCGACGCTCGCGGCGAGCGCGGGGTCGGCGCCGAGTGCGGTGTCCACGGCGACCGGGTCGGCGTCGAGGTCGAGCAGGCGCCGCACGCGGGCGACGGCGGTGGCGACGTCCTGCAGGGACGCGAGCTCAAGGCGCAGCGCCACCCGTCCGGGGCCGACGGCGGCGCCGACGCTCACGTGCACGGCTCCCGGTCCGTGGGGGAGCAGGAGCGTGCGGGCGTAGGTGACCTCGGGGCCGTCGGTCGTGGCGGTCTCGACGCCCTCGACGGCGCGCGCCCCCAGGTAGGCGACGGTCCCGGCGGCGTCGAAGGGTTCCCGCACGGGCAGCGTGACGTGCAGGCGCACGCGGTCGGCGGTCTCGGTCCGGGCGGACGCGAGGGCGGCGCCGGCGCGACGCGCCCGGAGCTCCGTGGGCGTGGTCGCGAAGATCTCCCGGACGGTGTCGTTGAGCTGGCGGATGCTGCCGAACCCGGCGGCGAACGCCACGTCCGCGACGGGAAGGTCGGTGCTGGTCAGCAGCGTGCGGGCGGTCTGCGCGCGGTGCGCCCGGGCGAGGGTGAGGGGTGCGGCGCCGAGATCCTCCCGCAGCACCCGGGACACGTGCCGAGGGCTGTACCCGAGGCGCGCGGCCAGGCCGTCGACGCCTTCGCGGTCCACGACGCCGTCGGCGACGAGCCGCATGGCGCGGCCCGCGAGGTCACCGCGCAGGTCCCAGGCCGGGGTGCCGGGCGTGGCCTCCGGCAGGCAGCGCTTGCAGGCGCGGTACCCGGCGCCGTGCGCGGCGGCGCTCGTGAGGTAGAAGGAGACGTTCTCGGGGCGCGGCGTGCGGGCCGGGCAGGAGGGGCGGCAGTAGATGCCCGTGGTGTGCACGGCGGTGAAGAACTGGCCGTCGAACCGGACGTCGCGTGCGGCGATCGCTCGGTAGCGCTCGGCGAACACCGGGTCCGGTGCGGTCTGGATGGTCACGAGACCCATCCTCGCGCGTGGCAGCGGCGCAGGGCTAGCGGGAATCGGACATGACGGCGAGCCGCGCTCAGACGGACGCGTCGAGCCAGTCGACGACGGCGCCCAGGAACTCGTCGCGGGCCGGAGCGGGGGAGAGCGCCAGGTCGTGGGCGCCGCTGCGGATCGTCATATGGCTGACGTCGTCGCCGAGCGCCGGTGCGACCGACCGCATGTGCTCCACGTCCAGCACGCTGTCGGTCGTCAGGTGCTCGTCGCGGCTGGACCGGTCGGAGGCGAGCACCAGCACCGGGACCTCCAGGTCCAGGCCGCGGGCGAGCCGCCGCTGGGACCGCAGCACGGAGCGCAGCCACGCCGCCCGCACGGCGAAGGGTTCGTGCCACTTCCAGGCGGGGTCGAACTCCCACTCGCCGCCGTGCGCCGCGTGCAGGGCGCGGGCGTAGTCCGCGACCAGGTGGCTCACGACGGTCCGGGGCGCCACGGGAGCGACCGTCTCCACCATCGCCGTCGCCGCCCACCGCGTGAGGCGGGGCTTGTTGAGCCGGAACCACGGGCTGTTGAGCACCAGGGCGTCCGCTCGGCCGGGCCGCGCGGCGGCCCACAGCGGGGCGACCAGACCGCCCGTGGAGTGGCCGAGCACGACGAGCCGCTCGTGCCCCGCCTCCCGCACGGCGGCGGCGGCGGCGTCCAGGTCCTGGGCGTAGACGGCGATGTCCGGCACCTGGTTCGGGTCGCGGCCCGCCGCCGCGTGGGCGTCCCAGGAGCGTCCGTGCCCGCGCAGGTCCACGGCGTAGAACGCGTACCCTCCGGCGGCGAGCGCGCGGGCCACGTGCGGGTGGAAGAAGTAGTCCACGAACCCGTGCACCGCCAGCACGGCCACCCGCGCCGGGTGGCCCCCGGGTGCCACCGAGGGCGTGTACCGCACGAGGGTGGCCTCGGCGCCGTCGGGCAGCGACAGCGTGCGCGCCTCGAAACCGTCGCCCAGCAGGTCGGGGTGCCAGGCGGCCGGTTCCGGGGTTGCTGCGGTCGGGCCGGTTGCGGGCATCATCCGGCCGAGCCTACTCAGCGCGGCGGGTCAGGGCGCTCGCCCGGCTCGCCCGGCTCCTCCGGTGCGCCGCCGGGAGCCTGCGGCGGCTCGGAGGCCGGGTGCGGCGGCTCCGCCGGCGGCTGCGGGGAAGCGACCGGCGGCTGTGCCGGCGTGGCCACGGGCGGCTGGCTGAGCGGCGAACCGGGCTGGGGCGGCGTGCCGCCGGGCATGTACGGGTTCGGCGCCTGCGCCCCGCCGGGCGGGACGGTCCCGGCCGGCGCGGTCCCGGCCGGCGCGGTGCCGGGGCGGCGGTTGTTGCGCACGACGAGGACCGCGACGAGTGCGATCACGGCCAGACCCACGACGACGCCCACGATCCACCACGGGAACCCGGAGCCGAACCCTCCGCCGGCCTCGCCGCGGGCGAAGATCTCGGTGCTCTCGCCCATCGCGGGACGCCACTCGACCGTGCTGCCGTCGACGGTGCCGTTCGTGTCGGTGATCTCGCCCGGGAACGTGACGGCCAGCCGGACGTCGAAGCTCTCCGCGACGCCGCCCGGCAGGGACTCGAGCTGCCCGGTGTCGTCGGTCATGTCCATGGTGCCCTGGATGACGTACTCGTCGCCCTCGCGGGTGATGGACAGCTCCTCGGTGCCGGCGCCGGAGAGCTCGTCGATCGGCATGTCGCTGAAGGTCATCGTGGTGCCGGTGTACTCGCCGTCCGCGTACGGCTCCTGGGTCGCACCCTCCGGCAGGTCGCTGGCGATCTCGCCGCCGGCCTGGTCCCAGAGCTCCTGCGGGTCCATGCCCATGGTGCTGGCGAGCTCGTCGGAGAAGGCCATGGTCAGTGAGCCCGAGACGGTGTCGTCGTCCGACAGGGTCATGTCCATGTCGACCTTCATGCAGCCGGCGAGGGCGAACAGCCCGACGGCGGCGAGCAGGGCGACGACGGCGGTGCGGAGGCGGCCTCGGCCTCGGGTGGGTGTCTGCACCCGTCCAGCATCGCCCACGGGAGCGGCGGTGGCACGCGCTGGCGGCAGATCGTCCCGGGGGCGTCCCGGCGTGATGCACCACAGGGTTGAGTGGAATAGACTCAACTTTGCGGAGGTTGAACTCGGCAGCACCCCAGAGCGGACACGGAGAGGATCCATGGACACCAAGTTCACGACCATGTCGCAGCAGGCCATCGGCGACGCCGTGCAGTCGGCGTCGGCGGCCGGCAACCCCCAGCTCGAGCCGGCCCACCTGCTCGCCGCGCTGCTGCAGCAGTCCGGTGGTGTCGCCGTCGGGCTCCTCGAGGCCGTCGGGGCCGACCCGCAGCAGATCGGCCAGAAGACGCGCGCGGCGCTCGTCGCGCTGCCCACCGTGAGCGGCGAGGGAGTGGCCCAGCCGTCCCCGTCCCGGTCGATGCAGTCCGCCCTGACCACCTCCGCCCAGGAGGCGGAGGCGCTCGGTGACGAGTACGTCTCCACCGAGCACCTGCTCATCGCCCTGGCCGCCGGTCAGTCCTCGGCGGCGCAGGCGCTGACGACGGCGGGTGCGACGGCCGACGCGCTGCGCGCCGCGCTGCCCGCCGTCCGTGGCTCGGGCCGGGTCACCAGCCCCAACCCCGAGGGCACCTACAAGGCGCTGGAGCAGTACGGCACCGACCTCACCGCGCGCGCCCGCGACGGCAAGCTCGACCCCGTCATCGGCCGGGACGCCGAGATCCGCCGCGTCGTGCAGGTGCTGTCCCGCCGCACCAAGAACAACCCTGTGCTGATCGGTGACCCGGGCGTCGGCAAGACCGCCGTCGTCGAAGGGCTCGCGCAGCGCATCGTCGCCGGCGACGTCCCGACCTCGCTGCAGGGCAAGCGCCTCGTCGCGCTCGACCTGGTCGGCATGGTCGCCGGGGCGAAGTACCGCGGCGAGTTCGAGGAACGCCTCAAGGCCGTCCTCGAGGAGATCGCGTCGTCCGACGGCGAGGTCGTCACCTTCATCGACGAGCTGCACACCGTCGTGGGTGCCGGCGCCGGCGGGGAAGGTGCCATGGACGCGGGCAACATGCTCAAGCCCATGCTGGCCCGCGGCGAGCTGCGGATGGTGGGCGCCACCACCCTGGACGAGTTCCGCGAGCACATCGAGACCGACCCGGCGCTGGAGCGCCGCTTCCAGCAGGTGTTCGTCGGCGAGCCCTCGGTCGAGGACACGGTCGCGATCCTGCGCGGACTCAAGGAGCGGTACGAGGCCCACCACAAGGTGACCATCGCCGACTCCGCGCTCGTGGCGGCCGCCACGCTGTCCGACCGGTACGTCTCCGGCCGCCAGCTCCCCGACAAGGCCATCGACCTGGTCGACGAGGCCGCGTCCCGCCTGCGCATGGAGCTCGACTCCTCGCCGGTGGAGATCGACGAGCTGCAGCGCGCTGTCACACGGCTCGAGATGGAGGAGGTCGTGCTCTCCGAGGCCGACAACTCGGCCGACGCCACCTCGCAGGAGCGCCTCGAGCGCCTCCGGTCCGACCTCGCCGACAAGCGCGAGCAGCTCGCGGCCCTGACCGCCCGCTGGGAGGCCGAGAAGGCCGGGCACAACCGGGTCGGCGACCTGCGCGCCCGGCTCGACGAGCTCCGCGTGGAGGCCGAGCGCAAGCTTCGCGAGGGCGACCTCGAGGGTGCGGCGCGCGTCCAGTACGGCGAGATCCCCGCCGTCGAGCGCGAGCTGACCGACGCCGAGCAGGCCGAGGCCTCCGTCGCCGCGGCCGAGGACGTCGCGCAGGAGGCCCCGATGATCGCCGACAAGGTCGGCGCCGACGAGATCGCCGAGGTCGTCGCGGCCTGGACCGGCATCCCCGCCGGCCGCATGCTGCAGGGCGAGCAGGAGAAGCTGCTGGCCATGGAGGACGTCATCGGCGAGCGGCTCATCGGGCAGCGCAGCGCCGTCCGCACGGTGTCCGACGCGGTGCGGCGCTCGCGGGCCGGCGTCGCCGACCCCGACCGGCCGACGGGATCGTTCCTGTTCCTCGGCCCCACCGGCGTGGGCAAGACGGAGCTCGCGAAGTCGCTCGCGGACTTCCTGTTCGACGACGAGCGGGCGATGGTCCGCATCGACATGTCGGAGTACGGCGAGAAGCACTCGGTCGCACGCCTGGTCGGTGCTCCTCCGGGATACGTCGGCTACGAGGAGGGCGGCCAGCTCACCGAGGCGGTGCGCCGTCGGCCCTACTCCGTGGTGCTGCTGGACGAGGTCGAGAAGGCCCATCCCGAGGTCTTCGACATCCTGCTGCAGGTGCTCGACGACGGCCGCCTCACCGACGGCCAGGGACGCACGGTCGACTTCCGCAACACCATCCTGGTGCTGACGTCGAACCTGGGCTCGCAGTTCCTCGTGGACCCAACCCTGGACGACGCCACGAAGCGGGAGAGCGTCCTGACGACGGTGCGCGCGTCGTTCAAGCCCGAGTTCCTCAACCGGTTGGACGACGTCGTCGTGTTCGACGCGCTGTCGATCACCGAGCTGGGACGGATCGTCGAGCTGCAGGTCGCGGCCTTCGCGGCGCGGCTCGCGGACCGCCGTATCACCCTGTCGGTGACAGAGGCGGCGCGCGAATGGCTCGCGCTCGAGGGGTTCGACCCGGCGTACGGCGCCCGCCCGCTGCGGCGTCTGGTGCAGCGCGAGATCGGCGACCGGCTCGCCCGGCTCCTGCTCTCTGGGGACGTGGCCGACGGCGACGTCGTCGTGGTCGACCGCGACCCGGAGGGCGAGGGCCTCACCGTGGCCCCCGAGGTGCTCAACGCCTGACGGAGCCGGCGAGCCCGTGCTCGAACGCCCAGACGACGAGCTGGACGCGGTCGCGGGTGCCGGTCTTGGTCATGGCGCGGCCCAGGTGCGACTTCACGGTGCTGGGCTCGAGGAACAGCGCGGCGGCGATCTCCGCGTTGGACGAGCCCTGGCACAGCAGGGTCACGATCTCGTGCTCGCGCGGGGTCAGGAGGGCGGCCGCGCCGTCGTCGCGGGCGGCCGGCGCCCGGCGACGGGCGAACTCGTCGAGGACCCGGCGCGTGAGCGAGGAGTCCACCAGGCCGTCGCCGGACGCCACCCGCCGGACGGCGTCGACCAGCACGTCCGGGTCGGCGTCCTTGAGGAGGAACCCGCTGGCGCCGGCCTCCAGCGCGCCGAACACGTAGTCGTCCAGGTCGAACGTGCTCACCACGAGCACGGGGACCGGGTCGGCGACGCCGGGGCCCGCCAGCTCCCGCGTCGCGGTGATGCCGTCCCCGCCGGGCATGCGCACGTCCATGCAGACGACGTCGGGGCGCAGCGCGCGCACGACCTGGACGGCCTGCGTGCCGCTCGATGCCTCGCCGACGACGTCGATCCCCTCGCTGCCGAGGATGACGGCGAACCCTGCGCGGACGACGCTCTGGTCGTCCACCAGCACGACGCGGGTCATGAGGCCTCCTGCGTGACGACGGCGCGGGGGACCGTCAGCCGCACCCGCCAGGCGCCGTCCGGCGTGGCGCCCGCCTCCAGGGTCCCGCCGACGAGCACGGCGCGCTCCGACATGCCGATGAGGCCGTGCCCCGGTGGCGCGGCACGGGAGCTCCTGCCGTCGGCCGCCGTGCGCGACGCGCCGCCGGGCACGGTCACCCGGTTGCGGACGGTGAGCACGAGCTCGGCCGGCCGGTGGTCGAGCACGACGGTGACGGGCTGCCCGGGGGCGTGGCGACGGGCGTTCGCGAGGGACTCCTGCAGCACCCGGTAGACGGTGCGCTGGGTGTGGGGCGGGACGTCCTGCTCCTCGCCGCGGGTCTCGTGGTGGACGTCGGCGCCCGTGGAGCGGGCGAGCGCGAACAGCTGCGGCACGTCGGCGAGGGTCGGCTGCGGCGCGTCCCCGTCGTTGCCGTCCCGGCCGTCCGGTCGGTCCCCGGACCGCAGGAGGCCGACGACGAGCCGCAGGTCGTCCAGGGTGGAGCGCCCCTGGGTGCGGATCCAGCGCAGGGACTCCCGGGCGCGGTCCGGGTCGGTGCCGACGAGGCGTTCCGCCGCGGCGGCCTGGACGACGATCCCGGACAGGTGGTGCGCGGCGATGTCGTGCAGCTCGCGCGCCATGCGGTTGCGCTCCTCGAGCACCGCGCGGGAGGCCAGGGCCTCCCGTTCGCGCTCCGCCTGCTCGGCACGTCCGCGCAGCTGGGTCTCGAGCTCCCGGCGGGTGCCCACGTACACACCGATCAGCGTCGCGCCCACGTACGCCACCAGCGCCGAGAGGAGCCCGGTCCACAGCTGGGTCGCGGCCGTCCCGGTGGCGGGCAGGTGCTCGGGGACGGGCCCGGTGAGCACGAAGCCGAGGAGCGTCTGCACCACGGCCGCGCCGCCGGCCCACCCGAGCGCGACGTGTCGCCGGGCGTACGCGCCCACCGAGTAGGCCGCGACGAGCGTGGCCGGCGCCTGGAACGACATGATCGGGGACATGACGGCCACGAGGGCCACCTGCGCGCCCGCGACGAGCGCGAGGCACAGCAGCGGTGACCGCCGGCGCAGCGTCAGGAACATCGCCTGGGCGACGATCACGGCGACCACCGCGAACCGGCCGCGGCCCTCGATCTGCGCCGCGTCGGTGCCCTGGTCGACGAGCAGGACGACGACGTCGTCGAGCGCGATCTTCTCGACCACCAGGAAGAACGCGATGGTCAGCACGGCGACCACCGCTCCGAGGACGGCGTCGCGGCCGACGGGCGTGGTGGGGTCGGCGCGGAGACGCCGGCGCAGGGAGCCGATCACGCGAGCTGCCTCTCGTCCGTCGGGTGCTGGGGCCGAGACTACCGGCCGGAGATACCGGGCCCGCAGGCCGGGTGCCTCCGGACCGGGCGGTCTCAGAGGAGGTCGCGGCGGCGGAACGTCACCGCTCCGGAGCCGAGCACGACGGCGACCCACGCCGCGAGCCCGGCGAGGGCGGCCGCCACGCCGATCGTCTCGGTACCGCCGAGCATGCCGCCGGCGCCCTGGCCGGCCGAGGCGAGTGCCCCGATGGTCAGCGGCAGCCACGACATGGCCGACGACCCGCCGGCGGACAGCAGCGCGACGATCGCCTGGACCATGGGTTCGACGAACGCGAGCGCCACCACGACGACGATCGCCGCGACCTGTCCGCGCACGAGGACGCCGATGCCGAGGCCGAGCCAGGTGAACGCCACGAGGACGCCCAGGCCGCGTGCCCAGATGCCGAGGATCTCATCGGCACCGACGGCCAGCTCGGCGCCCGGGGCGGTCAGCACGGCCGTCGCGAGGCCGAGGGCTGAGACGAGTGCGAGCGCGACGCCGATCACCAGCGCTGCGACCGCCGTCGCGGTCGCCTTGCCGAGCAGGATCCGGGTGCGGGAGGGCACCACGAGAGCGGTCGGGACGATGCCGCCCGTGCGGAAGTCGGTGGTGCCCGCCAGCGCACCCAGGATCAGCAGGCAGAGCGTCACGACACCGACGGAGCCGGTGCCCGAGGGGCCGTTGCCGAGCAGGTCGAGCATGCCGCGCTGGACCGTGGCGTCGCCGACGTCGGTCAGGGCGCCGAGCTCGGGCATCAGGTCCGCCGAGGGCCCGGCGGAACCGGTGGACGCCGCGAACGCGTCGAGGCCCTGGAGCACACGGGGCATCAGGATGGTCAGGGCCTGGACGAGCGCGGCGCCCGCGACGGCGACGATCCCGATGACCCAGGGAGAGCGGGTGGAACGGAGCTTGAGCATCTCGGCACGGAACATCAGCGCACTCCTGCGGTGGTGGCGGTCAGGTCGAGGTAGACGTCCTCGAGGGAGGAGTCCTGGACGAGCTCGTCGAGCGGGCCCGCGGTGATGACGCGGCCCTGGCCGACCACGACGACGTCGTCGGCCACCTGGGTGACCTCGGCGAGGACGTGGCTGGCGAGCAGGACGGCGCCACCGCCGTCGGCGAAGGACCTCAGCATCTCGCGCAGCCAGCGCATACCTGCCGGGTCGAGGCCGTTGGCGGGCTCGTCGAGGACGAGGATCCCGGGATCGCCGAGGAGTGCCGCGGCGAGGCCCAGACGTTGCCGCATGCCCAGCGAGTAGGTGCGGACGCGGCGGTCGGCGGCGGGCGTCATCCCGACGATCTCCAGGACGTCGTCGACCCGGCGGGCCGGCATCCCGCCGGCCAGGGCGAGGATGCGCAGGTGGTCGCGGCCGGTGCGTCCGGGGTGCAGACCCCCGGCGTCGAGGAGCGCGCCGACGGTCCGCGCGGGGTCGTCGAGGTCGCTGTGACGGCGGCCCTGGACGAGGGCCTCGCCGGCGGTGGGCGCGGCGAGGCCGAGCAGGACGTGCAGCGTCGTGGTCTTGCCCGCGCCGTTCGGGCCGAGCAGCCCGACGACGCGTCCGCTCTCGACCGTGAGGTCGACGCCCTGCACGGCGTCGAACGTTCCGTACGACTTGCGCAGGCCGGTGATCTGTATGGCGGGCACGTGTTCCCCTCTCGTGTGTCCGCGCCGGTGCGGTGCGGTGCCTCCAGACTGGCCGGGGCGACGCCGTCGTCGCTTCTGGCGGGAGGGGGAACGTGGGCTACGACTTTTGGTGGAGGCCTCGCGGCAGAACAGGCTGGGCCCGCACTCCGGGGGAGTGCGGGCCCAGCCTGACGTGCCGTCCGGACGGTTCAGATGCGGATGAACGTCGGGTTGTTCTGCCACATCTTGCGCTTCACGACGCCGACGCCGGGACGCGCCGACTCGATGATCCTGCCGTTGCCGGCGTAGATGGAGACGTGACCCGGGGTGTAGACGATGTCGCCGGGGCGGGCCTTGGACCGCGAGACCGTCTTGCCGGCCCGCTTCTGTGCGGACGTCGTGCGCGGCAGCTTCTTGCCGACCGCCTTCTTGTACACGTACGAGGTGAAGCCCGAGCAGTCGAACCCGGACGACGGGCTGGTGCCGCCGTAGGAGTAGCGGTGGCCGACGTAGCGGTTGGCCACCTTGACGACCTTGGCGCCGCGGCTCTGCTTCGCCTTGAGCGTGATGGTGCGGTGCTTCTTGACCTTGGCCAGCCCGGTCGACCTGGCGGGCACCACGGTCAGGCGGATCCGGTTCTTGCCCACGTCGTAGCGCTTCAGGAGCGGCTTCATGCGCACGATGCCGTTCTTGTTCAGCTTCTTGACGTTGACCTTCTTGCCGTCGACGAAGAGCCGGACGCGGCCCTTCACGGCGTCGCCGCCCTTCGTGACCTGCACGGTGAACTTGGGGCGGGTCTTGCCCTTGCCCTGCTTGGCGGTCTTGCGCGAGACCGACGCCTTGACGACGGGCTTCGACTTCTTGGCCGTGATGACGCCGTGGCCGGCGGTCGGCAGGTGTGTCGTCGAGACGGTCGCCGCGGAGGGCGAGGGCGCTGCCGACGATTGCCCGGCTCCGGCGACGACGGTGCCGCCGGCGAGCGCGGCGGACAGGGCGATGGCGACGGTCGAGCGTCGCAGGCGCGGCATGCGCGCGGTGGTGGCGCCCTGCGGGCGCGCAGCACTGTGGTGCATTGACATGGCGACCTCTCCAGCCTGCGAGATGAGCTGTCGGATGAGGCCGAGAAGTGATGGCCCGCCGTCGTGAGACGGCTTAACCCCGAGGGCGGCACGAGTCCGCCCGAAGAACGTGGTTCTCCCGCTGCTGCCGTGGGTTCGGTGATGTCGGGCCGCCGGCAGCACTCGGCTTGCGGCCCGACCGTTCACCCCGGACATGGGGCGACCCGGGCACGCTAGCGGCGAGTTCCTCGCAGATCACAATCAGATAACGATGGGTTGTGGGGCCACTCGGGGAGAAGGTGTGAAGAAATGCGTCGGCGGGCGCATTCCTCCTCGATACGGCAAATCGCTCTATTTCTCGCCACACAGGGACGGATCGACGCCCGATATATCACGAGTGCCCGATGAGAGCGCCACCATCCGAGGGCTGCGGGGCACCGTTCTCGCAGGTCATGCCGAGACCTTCACAACTCAGGGTGAGGGCGCGCCGGACCGGCTCACTCGAGCAGGCTGCCCGTCCGGGGAGCGGGCCAGACGCCGACGCACAGACCTGCTCGGTCGCCCTCGGCCCACGACTCCTCGCTGGGAGTCCACAGCACCCAGGTCAGGTCGGCCACGTCGTCGGAGCCTCTCGCTCCCGCACCGAGCAGCTCCGGGGTGCACCCGCGTGCGGCACGCGCCACCACGACGTCGGTGCCCGGCCACACCTCGTCGGCCGCCGAGTCGTGCCGCCCCACCACCTGCGCCGTGTGCTCGTCCCGGCACGGGACCACCTCGACCGTGTCCACCGACGTCGAGCCCGGGACGTCGGCCACGCACGAGCCCAGCACGAGCTGGACCGCGTGAGCCGAGGTCGGCTCGACGACGTCGGCTGCCACCGGCTCCCACGCGCGGTCGTGCGCCCGGTTCGCCCACCACGAACCCCCCGCGGCCACCGCCACGACCAGCACCACCACGGCCAGCACCGAGAACACCCAGACCCGTGCCCGACGGCGGGCGGCGGCGCGGTCGGCCGGCGTCGGCCCGCCGGGAGCTCCCCAGCGCGCCCCGTACGCGGCCGGGTCCTCGGGCACGACCGGCCGGTGGACCGCCGCGGACCGGCCTGCCGGGGTGCCGCCGTCGGACCCGCGGTGCCCCGGGCCTGGCGTCCCCTCCGGGCCCGGCGTTCCCTCCGGGCCTGGCGTCCCGGCCGGCCCCGGGCCGGGCGAGACGAACAGCGGGTCCTCGGAGCGGTCGGGAACGTCGGTCATGGGAACAACCTAGAGCGTGTCGATCGATCTGCCGGCGCCGCGGTCAACCGGCGAGGTCCAGCACGACCGGGACATGGTCGCTGGCGCCCTTGCCGCGCCGCTCGTCCCGGTCGATCGCCACCGACGTGACGCGGTCGCGCAGCGCCGGCGAGGCGTAGGCGAAGTCGATGCGCATCCCGCGGTTCCGCGGGAACGCGAGCTGCTGGTAGTCCCAGTAGGTGTAGGTGTGCTCGGCCGGCAGGTGCTCGCGGGTGACCTCGGTGTACCCGGCCTCCTCGAACGCCGCGAAGGCCGCCCGTTCCGGGGCGGAGACGTGCGTGTGCCCCTCGAACGCGGTCACGTCCCACACGTCCGTGTCACGAGGGATCACGTTCCAGTCGCCAAGCAGGCCGACCTGCGCCCTCGGGTCGGCCTGCAGCCACGCCGCGGCGTCCGCGCGCAGCCCGTCGAGCCAGGCGAGCTTGTACGCGTAGTGCGGGTCCGTCAGCGCACGCCCGTGCGGCACGTAGAGCGACCAGAGCCGCACGCCGCCACAGGTCGCGCCGATCGCGCGCGCCTCGACCCGCGGCTCCTGGCCCGGCTTGCCGAACGCCGGCTGGTCGGCGAACGACGTCGCGACGTCCTCCAGGCCCACGCGGGAGACCATCGCGACACCGTTCCACTGGTGGTACCCCGTGTGCGCGACCTCGTAGCCGGCCGCCTCGAACGGGGCCACCGGGAGCTGGTCGTCGCGGCACTTCGTCTCCTGCAGCGCGAGCACGTCGATGCTCGAGCGCTCCAGGAACGCCAGCACGCGGTCCAGCCGGGTCCGCAGGGAGTTGACGTTCCACGTGGCGATACGCACGCACGCACCCTAGGGCCATAGAGTGCGTTCATGGGAACCGCGCTCGTCACCGGCGCCACCGCCGGCCTCGGACTGGAGTTCGCCTGGCAGCTCGCCACGGCACGCCACGACCTCGTGCTCGTGGCGCGCACCACCGAGCGCCTCGAGCAGGTGGCCGGGCAGATCCGCGCCGCCGCCGGGGTCCAGGTGGAGGTCCTGCCCGCCGACCTGTCCGACCCGGACGACGTCGCCCGGGTCGCCGAGCGGCTCGCCGTCACCGGGGACGAGCCGGGCGACGAGCGGCGCCCCGTGGGCCTGCTCGTCAACAACGCCGGGTTCACGACCGCGCAACGGTTCGTCGGCGGGGACGTCGGCACGGAGCTGGACGCCGTCGACGTCATGGTGCGCGCCGTCGTCCAGCTCAGCCACGCCGCCGTCGGGCAGATGTCCACCCGCGGGCGTGGCGCCGTCCTCAACGTCGGCTCGGTCGCCGCCCTCACCGCGGGCGGCACGTACGCCGCCGCCAAGGCCTACGTGCGTTCCTTCACCGAAGGGCTCGCCGTCGAGCTGCAGGGCTCCGGCGTCACCGCCACCGTGCTGTCCCCCGGCTACACGCACACCGAGTTCCACGACCGTGCCGGGCTCTCGATGAGTCAGATGCCCGACGCCGCCTGGCTCGACGCGCCCTTCGTCGTCGCGCAGGCGCTCGCGGACGTCCGTCGCGGCGTGGTCATCTCCACGCCGTCGGTCCGCTACAAGGCCGCCTCGGCGCTCCTTCGGGTGCTGCCACGCTCGGCGGTGCGGGCGATCGGCCGACAGCGCTGAGACCCTCCCGGGCTGACGTGCTGCCGGGCTGAGGCCTACTGCCGGGCGGCGCGGTCCGCCGCCTGGTGCGCGGCCTCGGCCTCGACCTTGCGGGCGGCCTGCTCGGCCTTCTCCAGCTCGCGGAGCCTCTTGCGAGCCTCGCGCACCTTGCGCTCGGCGTCCTTGCGCTTGGTCGCCGCCTTCTTGACCTTGGGGTCGCCCGCGTAGACCCGCGCCCGCTCGGCGGCCTCCTCGGTGAGGGTGTCGCCATCCCCGGTGTCGGTGCCCGACGGCGGTGCGACGCCGTCTGCCCCGGTGCAGTGGCCCCCGGCATCGGCGGAGCGTGCGTCGATGAGGACGGCGAGGCCGTCGAGCGTCCGGTCCAGGCCCCAGCGGATGTCGTCCACCTCGTCGAGGCCGCCCGGCTGGTTCACGTACGTGCCGTGCTCGACGAGCGGGCGCAGGTACGGGAAGCGGACCTCGTCGACGAGCTCGGCCAGGGCTTCGGCGTACGCGACGCCGGTGGCCCCCTGGTCGCCGCCCGCATCCGCGATCGCCCGGTCGAGGTCGCGGGCCAGCAGGGCAGCGTTGCGCACGTACCCGCTGACCAGGAGGAGCGCCGCGATCTTCTCGCCGTCCGCGAGCGGCGTGGACCGCAGCGCGCGCAGCCCGGCGTCCGTGGCGCGCAGGTTGTTCGGCGTCATGGGTGCGCCGGTGACGGGGATGTCGAGCACCCATCCGTGCTGCCGGAAGATCTCCAGGGTGAACAGCGCCCACTCGCTCAGCTCGGCGCGCCAGTCGGCCGGTTCGTGCGCAGGCGGGAACTCGGCGCCGATCACCGACTCCTGCATGAGCAGCAGCAGGTCGTCCTTGCTGGTGACGTGCCGGTACAGCGACATCGTGGTGAAGCCGAGGCTCTTGGCGACGCGAGCCATCGAGACGGCGCCGAGCCCGTCGGCGTCCGCGATCGCGACGGCGGCGGCCACGATGCGCTCGATGCTCAGCTCGCGCCGGGGTGCGCGCTCCGGGCGTTCGGCGACCCCCCACGCGAGGGCGAGGCGGGGAGGGAGCTCGGGTGCGTCCGTCATGGGGACATCATCGCCGACGGCCGCCCACCGAGGGGCGACCGCCGGCGACGTGGGTGTCACCGGGCAGTGCGCCGGCGGTAGAGCAGCGACCCCGCCACCAGGCTGAGCGCGAGGAACCCGGCGAGCCAGGCGCACGCCACCAGGAGCGTGGACGTCTCGAGGTTCCCCATCAGCAGGCCGCGCACCGTCTCGATGATCGGCGTGAACGGCTGGTTCTCGGCGAACCCGTGCAGCCAGTCGGGCATGGTCTCCACCGGCACGAAGCCCGAGCTGAGGTACGGCACGAACAGGAAGAGCATGTTGAGCGACGGCGCCGAGTCCACGCTCATCACCAGTCCGAGGACGGCACTGATCCAGGTGAACGTGACGATCGCGAACGTCGCGAAGGCGACCAGCCCGAGCCAGCCTGCCGGGCCGGCGTCGGGCCGGAACCCGAGGGCGAGGGCGACGAGCACGACGAGGACGGCGGAGGCGAGGTTGCGCACGACGCTCGCGACGACGTGCCCCCACAGCACCGACGGCGAGAAGATCGGCAGGGTCTTGAACCGGTCGATGGTGCCGGAGGTCATGTCCTGCGCGACGGCGGCCGCCGCCGTCGCGGAGTTCATCCCGAGGCACATGATGAGCACCCCGGGCACCACGTAGTCGATGTACGAGCCGCTGCCGCCGCTGATCGCGCCGCCGAAGATGACGACGAACACGACCATGATCAGGACGGGCAGGGCGAAGGCGGTGATGATGCCGTCGACCGAGCGGATGCTGCGGCGGGCCTCACGCCGGGACATCGTCGCGACGTCGCGCAGCGGGGCGTGGCGGTGCGGGCTGCGGCGGGTCGGTGCTGTCGAGGCCGCTGGCGGTGCGGCCGGCGTCGTGGTGGTCATCGTGCGGCCTCCGGTGCGGGCTGGTGGGCGGGCTGCTGGGTCAGGGCGAGGAAGACGTCGTCGAGCGTCGGCTTCACGACGCTCACGCCGGAGACGGCGAGGCCGCCGGCGTCGGCGCGGTCGAGCACGGCACGGATCGTCCGCACGGGCTCGATGCTGGGGATGGTCAGCGCGAGGGTCCGGTGGTCGGTCTCGGCGCCGTCGAGCCCGGGCATGCCGACGAACGTGACGTCGCGCGCGGCGGCGAGGCTCGTCGCGTCGTCGAACGTGACGCGGACGTGCTCGCCGGAGACCAGCGTCTTGAGCTCGGTGGCGGTCCCGCGGGCGGCGACCTGGCCGTCGGCCAGCACGGCGATGGTGTCCGCGAGGCGGTCGGCCTCCTCCAGGTACTGGGTCGTGAGCAGCACGGTGGTGCCGTCGGCGGCGAGCCCGCGGACCACCTCCCAGAGCTGGGAGCGCGAGGCCGGGTCGAGTCCTGTCGTCGGCTCGTCGAGCACCAGGACGTCCGGGTCGGCGACGAGGCTGATCGCCAGGTCGAGCCGGCGCCGCATGCCGCCGGAGTAGGTGGCGACCTTGCGCCGGCCGGCGTCGGCGAGGTCGAACCTGTCCAGCAGCTCGGTGGCACGGCGGCGGACGGCACGCCGGGGCAGGTGGGCCAGGTCGGCCATCATCACGAGGTTCTCGGTCCCGGTGGAGAACTCGTCCACCGAGGCGTACTGCCCGGTCAGTGCGATCCGACGGCGGACGGTCGCGGCCTCGCGGATCACGTCGGCGCCCGCGACGGCGGCGGTGCCGCCGTCCGGCCGCAGCAGCGTGGTGAGGATGTTGACGGTGGTGGTCTTGCCGGCGCCGTTCGCGCCGAGCAGGGCGAAGATCTCGCCGCGGCGGACCGTCAGGTCGACGCCGCGCAGGACGGGGTGGTGCCCGTAGGACTTGCGGAGCCCTCGGGTCTCGATCATCGGTGGGTTCACGGCGGTGCCTCCTCAGGACTGTGTATGCCGTACACGAGTATATGGCATACACGTAGTGTTGGCCATATATCGTGTGTGCCCCGCACATCGCCGAGGTCGCCAGCCGAGGTAGTGCCCCGCCAGCGCGAGGTAGTGCGCCCGTGTCGAGGGCGCGGCCGTGCGCCGTGGGAGAGGATGCGGCCCGCGTACCCTGGTGCCGTGACTTCCGCGGACTTCTCCCCGACCCCCCGTGAGCAGCTGCTCGAGCTCGTCAAGGAGCTCGCCGTCGTGCACGGGAAGGTGACTCTCTCCTCCGGTGCGGAGGCCGACTACTACGTCGACCTGCGCCGCATCACGCTGCACCACCGGGCGGCCCCGCTCGTGGGGCACGTGCTGCTGGACCACCTCGAGGAGGTCGGGCTGGGTACGGCCGAGGTCGACGCCGTCGGCGGCCTCACGCTCGGCGCCGACCCCATCGCCGACGCGCTCCTGCACGCCGCGGCGTCGCGCGGGCAGGATCTCGACGCGTTCGTCGTGCGCAAGTCGGCCAAGACGCACGGCATGCAGCGGCAGATCGAAGGGCCCGAGGTCGCGGGCCGCAAGGTCGTCGTGCTGGAGGACACCACCACGACGGGCGGGTCACCCATCACCGCGATCGAGGCGCTGCGCGCGGCGGGTGCCGAGGTGCTCGGCTGCGCGACGATCGTCGACCGTGCGACCGGGGCGGGGGAGAAGATCGAGGCCCTCGGCGTGCCGTACCACTACCTCTTCGACCTGGACGACCTCGGCCTCAGCCGATAGCCCCGCCGGGCCGAGGCGTTGTGGGCGCGATTTCTGGTGCCTCAAGCCGGGCAATCGAGGCAATTCGGGCCAGAAATCGCGCCCACAACAAAGTGGCGGGGCGGGTCAGACGCGGGCGATGAGATCCGCGATCGAGTCGACCACGTGCGACGGGCGGAACGGGTGGTGGTCGACCTCGTCCCGCGCGGTCGAGCCGGTGAGCACGAGGAACGTCTCCAGCCCGGCCTCGATGCCCGCCACGACGTCGGTGTCCATGCGGTCGCCGATCATCGCCGTCGTCTCCGAGTGGGCGTCGATGCGGTTGAGGGCCGAGCGGAACATCATCGGGTTCGGCTTGCCCACGTAGTACGGCGAGCGGTCCGTCGCCGCGGTGATCATCGCGGCGACGGCACCGGTGGCCGGCAACGGCCCTTCCGTGGACGGCCCGGTCGTGTCCGGGTTGGTCGCGATGAACCGCGCGCCGCCCTTGATGAGCCGGATCGCCTTGGTGATCGCCTCGAACGAGTAGGTGCGCGTCTCACCGAGCACCACGTAGTCCGGGTCGGTCTCGGTGAGGGTGTAGCCGGCCGCGTGGAGCGCCGTGGTCAGGCCGGCCTCGCCGATGGCGTAGGCGGAGCCGTTCGGCACCTGGTCGGCCAGGAACTTGGCGGTCGCGAGGGCGGACGTCCAGATCGCCGACTCCGGCACCTCGATGCCGGAGCGGGACAACCGGGCCGCCAGGTCGCGTGCCGTGAAGATCGAGTTGTTCGTCAGGACGAGGAATGGTCGCCCCGCGTCGCGCAGCGTCGCGATGAACTCCGCGGCGCCGGGGATCGCCTCGCCCTCGTGCACGAGGACGCCGTCCATGTCGGTGAGCCAGCACTCGATCTGTCGGTCCGTCATGGGCACACCGTAGCCGTAGGCTTCGTCCCGTGACTGACGAGGCCCACGAACCCCCGACGCACTCCGGCGCCGTGCGCCGCCACGCCGTCCCTCCTGCAGGCACCACGTGGCGGGCGGCGCCCGGGCTCGCCCTGCGTGGCGGGTTCGTGGGGATGGCCGAGTCCGTGCCCGGGATCTCCGGCGGCACCATCGCCCTGGTGACCGGCCTCTACGACCGGTTGCTGACGGGCGCGAACCAGGTGGTGCACGCGGGTCGGGAGCTGGTCCAGGGTGTCGCGCAGGGCAAGGGGCTCCGCCCGGCCGGCCGGGCGTTGCGGGCGGTGGACTGGCGCTTCCTGCTCCCGGTCCTGGTGGGCATGGCCGTCTTCCTGCTCGTCTCGCTGAGCGTCGTCGCCCCGCTCGTCGAGTCCCACCCCGTCATGATGCGAGCGCTGTTCTTCGGCATGATCGCGGTGGCGGTCGTCGTCCCGCTGCGGATGATGCCGCACCGCTTCCGCCTGCTCGACGGCGCGATCCTCGTGCCGTCCGTCGTGGTCGGGTTCTTCCTGGTGGGCCTGCCTCCTGCCGAGGTCGCCGAGCCCTCCCTCTGGTACGTCTTCGTCGGTGCGGCCATCGCCATCAACGCGCTCGTGCTGCCCGGCGTGTCCGGATCGACGCTGCTCCTGGTCATGGGGCTCTACGTGCCCGTGCAGCAGGCGGTCCAGGACCGCGACCTGGCGTTCGTCGGTGCGTTCGCCCTCGGCGCCGTGGCCGGCCTGGCGAGCTTCGTCAAGCTGCTGCACTGGCTCCTGGAGCATCGCCGGCAGGTCACCATGGCGGTCCTGGCGGGGCTCATGATCGGCTCCCTGCGGGCGCTGTGGCCGTGGCAGGACGCCGACCAGGGCCTCCTCGCCCCGCCGGGCGCCGGTACCGTCGTCGGGCCGGCCCTGCTCGCCGTGGCGGGTGCCGCCGTCGTCGGCGCCGCGATCTGGTGGGAGTCGTCGCGGAGCGAGGAGCATGCCTGACGCCGGTGAGCCCGCCGGTGAGCCCGCCGGTGAGCCCGCCGGTGAGCCCGCCGGCGAGCGGGTCGGCGTGGGGCCCTGGCCCGGCGAGCTGCCGGACGACCCCCGGTACGACCCCGAGCTGCTCGCTCACGGCGACCGCCGCAACGTCGTCGACCGTTACCGGTACTGGACCGTCGAGGCGATCGTCGCGGACCTGGACCACCGCCGCGCCACCGACGCGTTCCTGCACGTGGCGATCGAGAACTGGGCGCACGACCTCAACATCGGTTCCGTGGTGCGTACGGCCAACGCGTTCAACGTCGCCGGGGTGCACATCGTGGGCCGACGGCGGTGGAACCGTCGGGGCGCGATGGTCACCGACCGCTACCTGCACGTGGACCACCACCCGGACGCGGCGGCGCTGGTCGCCTGGGCGGCAGGTGCAGGCCCGCAGGGGGAGCGGCTGCCGATCGTCGGCGTCGACAACGTGCCGGGTTCCGTCCCGCTGGAGCGTCGGGACCTGCCCGCCCGCTGCGTGCTGCTGTTCGGTCAGGAGTCGAGCGGGCTGACGCCCGAGGCCCAGGCGGCGTGCGACGTCGTCGTCCACATCACCCAGCACGGCTCCACACGCTCCCTGAACGCCGGTGCGGCGGCCGCGATCGCGATGCACTCCTGGGCGTTGCAGCACGCGTGACGCGGGCGACCGTCTCGCTCTGCGAGCCCGGATGTGACGCCCATGACCCGGTCATGAGAAAATCCGGGTGCATGTGGGCCCAGGAGGCCGCCAGCCACCAGCGAGGGTGTGTCACCGCCCGCCTGCGTTCCTCGTACGTTCCCTCATTGGAGTACCGCAGATGCCTATCGCAACCCCCGAGGTCTACGCCGAGATGATCGACCGGGCGAAGGCCGGCAAGTTCGCCTACCCCGCCGTCAACATCACCTCGTCGCAGACCGTCACCGCCGCGCTCCAGGGCTTCGCCGAGGCGGAGTCGGACGGCATCATCCAGGTCTCCGTGGGCGGCGGCGAGTACGCGTCGGGCGCCACGATCAAGGACCGGGTCACCGGCTCGCTGGCCCTCGCCGCGTACGCCGCCGAGGTCGCGAAGAACTACCCCGTCAACATCGCGATCCACACCGACCACTGCGTCAAGAAGAACCTCGACTCCTGGGTCCGCCCGCTGCTCGCCCTCGAGGCGGAGCAGGTCAAGGCCGGCAAGAACCCGACCTTCCAGTCGCACATGTTCGACGGCTCGGACATCCCGCTGGAGGAGAACCTCGTCATCGCCGAGGAGCTGCTCGAGCTGTCGCAGGCCGCGCGCACCATCCTCGAGGTCGAGATCGGCGTCGTCGGTGGCGAGGAGGACGGCCACGTGGCGGAGATCAACGAGAAGCTCTACACGACGGTCGAGGACGGCCTGGCCACGGTCCGCGCCCTCGGTGCCGGCGAGAAGGGCCGCTACCTGACGGCCCTCACGTTCGGCAACGTGCACGGCGTGTACAAGCCCGGTGCGGTCAAGCTGCGCCCGGAGATCCTCGCGGAGATCCAGCAGGCCGTGGGCGCCGAGATCGGCCAGGAGAACCCGTTCGACCTCGTGTTCCACGGCGGGTCGGGCTCCACCGCCGAGGAGGTCGCCACGGCGGTCGACAACGGCGTCATCAAGATGAACATCGACACCGACACCCAGTACGCGTTCTCGCGTCCGGTGGCGGGTCACTTCTTCACCAACTACGACGGCGTCCTGAAGGTCGACGGCGAGGTCGGCAACAAGAAGGCCTACGACCCGCGCGCGTGGGGCAAGCTGGCCGAGGCCGGCATGGCCGCCCGCATCGTCGAGGCCTGCCAGTGGCTGCGCTCGGCCGGGCACAAGATGTGACCCTCTCCTGAGGGAGCGTGCACGACGCCCCTTCGCCGGTGACCCGGCGGAGGGGCGTCGTGCGTCATCGAGGGCCGGCGGTGGTGATGTCCAGGTCGACGCCGGGGTCCTCGTCCACGATCTCGAGCAGCTCGCCGATGCGCGTCACCTCGAGGAGGAACCGCACGGTGGGCGGTGCGCGCAGCACCCGCACCTTGTGGGGGCTCCGGGATGCCAGGCGTGCCAGGAACGCGACCCCGGAGGAGTCCATGAAGGTGACGTGGTGCGCGTCGAGCTCCACCGGGAGGCCGGAGGCCTCGGCGTCGGAGATCGCCTCGCCGAGCTCTGCGCTGACGTCGGCGTCGATCTCGCCCGAGAGGACCACGCGTGCCCGGGACGTGCCCACGATGACGTGGATGCTCGCCGGGTCACCGATCTGGGGAGCGGTGTGCTCCGTGCCGTCGCCGGACGTGGGGGTGCTCGGCGTCGCGTTCGATCCCTCCTGCACGGTGCTCCTTCCTCGAGCTGCTCGCTCTTCTCGGGTCTCAGCGGACACCAATCTACGGTTGAATGTGCATCGAATGCACCAACTTCGCCGCGACACGTCGGAAACGGAGGGCTGATGACCGATTTGCCCCACCATCCGTCGATCGCGGCGCCCGTTTCCGGCGAGCAGCTCGCCGTCGCGATCACCACGACCACCGTCCCCGCCTTCGTCACGGGCCCCTGGGAGACCGGCATGCCGGTGATCTGGGTCAACGACGCGTTCGAGCGGCTCGTCGGCGTGGGTGTCGACGGGCTGCGGATGCTGGGGCCGCACCCGCTCCTGGCGCTCGTCGAGGACGACCCGAACCGTGCCGCGGCGCAGGCCGACCTGGCCGCGGGGCGCTCGATGCGTCGCATCGTCAGCGCGCGCAAGCGGGACGGCGGCGTCAGCTGGCTCCAGGTGGACGTCACGCCGATGGCGCACGCCGAGGGCGAGGAGGTGCGCTGGGTCGGGATCACGACCGACGTCTCCGAGTACGTCGACCAGCAGGCGGCCCAGCTCGCCTCCCTGGAGGTCGAGCGCCGCCAGCGCGCCGATCTGGACCTCATCGCCCAGACGACGGAGCTCCTGGGCGACCTGGAGTACCCGTACGCGCTGCGGGACATCGCGGACCTGCTGCGCTCGATCGTGCCGTGGAGCAGCTTCTACCTCAACGACGACGGCCTGCAGCACGCCGAGGGGGTCGACGTCGCGTCGCCGCCGTCCGGCCGCGGCCGCCGTCACACCAGATACGTGCCGGAGAGCTGGCACACCGACGACCTGAACGGTGACGTGCCGCCGCAGGAACCGGCGGGCGGCACGGACGGGAGCGCCCGCACGCCGGAGACCTCGCCCTCGGTCGACCACGTCCAGGAGCTGCTCGACGGCGTCTTGGACGGCCCGGTCCGGCTCGACCTCAGCGGGTCCTACGGCCCGCACTCCGCGTCCGGCTGGCTGCGCCGCGACCTGGTGCACCGCGTCGTGGAGGAGTCCGGCGTCGTGCCCCGCTCCGTCGTCGTGCACGCCGTGGCGGGCCGACGCCGCGTGCTGGGCCTGCTGGTGACGTGGCACGGGGACGCCGCCCGGGGGCCGGGGTCCGCCGACGTCGGCGGCTGGTCGGAACCCGGGCCCGAGCACATCTTCACCGTCGTCGAGGTCGTCGCCCGCCGCGCCGGCACGGCGATCGACAACGCCCGCCTGTACGCCCGCGAGCACCGCCTGGCCGAGGCGCTGCAGCGTGCCATGCTCCCCGAGCAGGCCGACGTCTCGGGCCTCGACGTGTGGACCTACTACGCGCCCAACGCGGAGCACGCCCAGGTGGGCGGCGACTGGTACGACGTCCTGCAGATCACGGACGGCACGGTCGGCCTCGTCATCGGTGACGTCGTCGGGCACGACGTCGAGGCCGCGGCCGCGATGGGCCAGCTCCGGTCGGTGGTGCGCGCCTACGCCTACGAGCTGACGACGCCCGGGACCGTGCTCGACCGTGTCGACCAGCTCGTCGCCGGGATGCGCGTCCCGCGCCCCGCCTCGATGGTCTACGCCACGCTGCGGCACGTGGCCGACGACGACTCGTGGTCGGTCGAGTACACCCGCGCCGGGCACCTGCCGCCGCTGCTGCTGCGCGACGGCGACGTCCGACAGCTCTCGGGAGCGGGCGGTTCGCTCGTCGGGTTCGGCAACACGACCCGGACGACGGGCCGCGAGGTGCTGCACCGCGGCGACATCCTGCTCTTCTACACGGACGGCCTCATCGAGCGCCGCGACCGGTCGCTGAAGGTCGGCCTGGACACCCTGGTGGAGATGTCGGCCCGCATCACGGCGCGGGACGCCGCGGGCGTCGGCGAGGAGCTGCTCTCCCGGCTCGCCGACTCGCCGGAGGACGACGTGGCGATCGTGGTCGTGCGGGTCCCGGACCCGGTGCAGGACGCCCAGGTGACGGCCCTGAGCCCGCGCTCGCGGCGCTGGCTGCTGCCGAGCGAGCCGGCGTCGATCGGGCGGGCGAGGCACGCGGTGCTGCGCACCTGCCAGGCCTGGGGGCTGTCGGAGTCGGCCGCTGCCGAGCTGGTCGTCTCCGAGCTCGTGGCGAACGGCGTGCTGCACGGATGGGGCAACATCGCGCTGCGGCTCTTCGACACGGGCGACGGTCTGCGGATCGAGGTGGAGGACGCCAACCCGGCACCGCCGGTGGCCACGGACGGGCACCCGAACCGGGTCGGCGGGTTCGGCATGCAGATCGTCGAGCGGCTGGCGGACTGGGGCTGGCGCCCGGCGGGCTCCGGCAAGCTGGTGTGGGCGAAGCTGCGGCCGCAGCCGACCGAGCCGGAGAGCTCGGCGCCGCTGCCCGGTTGAGCCGGGCGGCTCAGCTCAGCGCGCGCACCTCGCTCGCGGAGGTGCCGGCGTCGACGAGGAACTGGGCGCACCGGTGGGCCTCGGCGTCCTCCCCGATCCGGTCGGCGGCCCGGGACAGGGCGAGCAGCGCCCGGAGGAACCCCTGGTTGGGGAGATGGTCGGCGGGGATCTTCCCCTGGCCGCGCCAGCCGGCGCGACGCAGCGCGTCGAGCCCGCGGTGGTAGCCGGTGCGGGCGTAGGCGTAGGCGGTCACCGCGTGGACGACGTCGTCGCCACCGTCGAGCGTCTGCTCGGCCAGGACTGCCCACGCGAGGCTCGACGCCGGGTCCGCGGCGGCGACGTGGGCGGGGTTCTGACCCTCCTCGAGGGCGGCCCGCGATGCGGCGTGCTCGTCCGGCAGGTGCGTCGGGGGCGGCCCACCGAGAAGGTTTTCCACAGGCTGGGAGGTGCTCATGCCGACCATTGTCCCAGGCGATCGACGCGCCGCACACGCTGTGCACCGGGGGTGAGCGGCGAGATGCGGCTTCGAGGGGTCGTCGAGCGCTGGACGCGGGTAGTCTCGTGCGCATGATCGAGATCGCGACGTCCTCGACGACGACGACGCTCGTGATCGCCGGGGACCTGGATCTTGCCGAGCGAGATCAGTTCCCCGAGATTGCGGCGCGGGTGGTGGGGCTGCGCCGGCAGCTGCTGGTGATCGACATGTGCGGGGTCACGTTCATGGACTCCACGGGGGCGGCGTTCCTCATCTCCCTGGCCGACTCCGGCCGCAAGCGGGGAGGTGCGACGGTGCTGCGCGGAGCCGACGAGCGCGACCTGTTCGTGCTGGAGGTCTGCGGCGCCCTCGACCTGTTCCGCATCGACCACGACCACCAGTGCGAGCCGTCGGACACGTCCACCGGCGCGACGCCGGTCCAGCTGCCGCAACGCCCGCGGCCGTCCTGACGCGCCGTCCGGCCGTCCGGCGTCGTCCCCGCCGGGGCCCAGGTCATGGCCGGGTAAACTTCGGTGAGCCCGGCGGCAGTCCCCGGGCTCACCGATTCACGAGGAGAGTTGATCCATGCCAGCCGTGGTGCTCGTCGGCGCCCAGTGGGGCGATGAGGGCAAGGGGAAGGCGACCGATCTTCTCGGAGACCGCGTCGACTACGTGGTCAAGTTCAACGGCGGGAACAACGCCGGGCACACCGTCGTCATCGGGGACGAGAAGTACGCCCTGCACCTCCTGCCGTCCGGCATCCTGTCGCCCGGCGTCACGCCGGTCATCTCGAACGGCGTCGTGGTGGACATCGAGGTCCTCTTCGAGGAGCTGGACGGGCTGATCGAGCGGGGTGTGGACGTCTCCCGCCTGCTCGTCTCGTCCGGTGCGCACGTCATCGCCGGCTACCACCGCACCGTCGACAAGGTGACCGAGCGGTTCCTGGGCAAGCGCCGCATCGGCACGACGGGCCGAGGCATCGGGCCCGCGTACGCGGACAAGATCAACCGTGTCGGTCTGCGCGTCGCGGACCTCTTCGACGAGAAGATCCTCGCGGAGAAGATCGAGGGTGCGCTCGACCAGAAGAACCACCTGCTGGTGAAGGTCTACAACCGCCGGGCCATCGAGGTCCAGGAGACGGTCGAGGAGCTGCTGCAGCACGCCGAGCGGCTCCGGCCGATGGTGGCCGACACCGGGCTCGTCCTGAACCAGGCGCTCGACCGCGGCGAGAACGTCCTGTTCGAGGGCGGCCAGGCGACGATGCTCGACGTCGACCACGGCACGTACCCGTTCGTCACGTCGTCCAACGCGACGGCCGGTGGCGCGGTGACGGGCTCCGGCGTCGGGCCCACGCGGGTCGACTCCGTGATCGGCGTGGTCAAGGCGTACACCACCCGGGTGGGCGAGGGGCCGTTCCCCACGGAGCTCTTCGACGACATGGGCGCCTACCTGCAGAAGGCCGGCGGCGAGTTCGGCGTGACCACCGGGCGGCCGCGCCGCTGCGGCTGGTACGACGCGGTCATCTCGCGCTATGCCGCACGCGTCAACGGCCTGACGGACCTCGTGCTGACCAAGCTCGACGTGCTGACCGGCCTGGAGAAGGTCCCGGTCTGCGTCGCGTACGACGTCGACGGCGAGCGGTACGACGAGATGCCGATCGACCAGACGGCGTTCCACCACGCGAAGCCGATCTACGAGGAGCTCGACGGCTGGTGGGAGGACATCTCGCAGTGCCGGTCCTTCGCCGACCTGCCGGTGAACGCCCAGCGGTACGTCCGCCGGCTCGAGGAGATCTCGGGCTGCCGCGTGTCGGCCATCGGCGTCGGCCCGCGGCGTGACGAGATCATCGGCATCCACGACCTGATCCACCCGCGGGCCTGAGGCGAGCTCCGATGAGACGCTCTGGCGCAACCGGCGTCGCCACCTACACTGGCTGCCCGTGAAGATCCTCGTCGTCGGGAACGGTGCTCGCGAGCACGCCATCGTCCACTCCCTCGCCGCGGAGCCGGCGGTCGACACCGCGAACGAGCTGCACGCCGCGCCCGGCAACCCGGGCATCGGGGGGCACGCGACCCTGCACCCCGTCGACGCGACGGACGGCGCCGCGGTCGCCGCGCTCGCCACCTCGCTGGGCGTGGACCTCGTCGTGGTCGGCCCCGAGGCGCCGCTGGTGGCCGGGGTCGCCGACGCCGTGCGGGACGCGGGCGTCCCGGTGTTCGGGCCGTCCGCGGAGGCCGCCCGCCTGGAGGGCTCGAAGGCCTTCGCCAAGGAGGTCATGGCCACCGCGAACGTGCCGACGGCGATGGCCCACGTGTGCACCACCCTCGACGAGGTCACCGCGGCCCTTGACGCCTTCGGACCGCCGTTCGTCGTCAAGGACGACGGCCTGGCGGCCGGCAAGGGCGTCGTGGTGACCGACGACCGGGACGCCGCCGTCGAGCACGCACGGGCCTCCCTGGCCGCGCATGGCGACGCGGGCACCGTCGTGATCGAGGAGTACCTGGACGGTCCCGAGGTGTCCCTGTTCTGCGTGTGCGACGGCGCCACGGTGGTGCCGATGGTGCCCGCCCAGGACTTCAAGCGGGTCGGGGACGACGACGCCGGGCCCAACACGGGCGGCATGGGCGCCTACACCCCGCTCGACTGGGCACCGTCAGGGCTGGTGGGAGAGGTGGTCGACCGTATCGCCCAGCCCACCGTCGACGAGATGGCCCGCCGCGGCACCCCGTTCACGGGCGTGCTGTACGTGGGGCTCGCGCTGACCTCGCGGGGCACCCGGGTGGTCGAGTTCAACGTGCGCTTCGGCGACCCGGAGATCCAGGCCGTGCTCGCGCGGCTGCGCACGCCGCTGTCGGGCGTGCTGCTGGCCGCGGCCCAGGGGCGGCTCTCCGAGATCGAACCACTGAGCTGGACGGACGACGCCGTCGTCAACGTGGTCGTGGCCTCGCAGGGTTACCCCGAGTCACCCCGCAAGGGCGACCCGATCAGCGGGATCGACGCTGCGGCCGCGCTGGACGGCGTGCACGTGCTGCACGCCGGCACCGCGGTGTCCGACGGCGCGCTCGTCAGCGCAGGCGGTCGCGTCCTGTCCGTGGTGGGACGGGGCGACGACCTCGCGGCGGCCCGGGCGGCGTCGTACGCGGGAGTCGCCCGGGTCGACCTGCCGGGCTCGCACCACCGCACCGACATCGCCCTGACGGCCGAGCGCGGCGAGGTGGAGGTCCCGTGAGCGACGCGCGCCCCACGCCCGACGCCTTCGACGGCGGCCCGCTGGACCTGCCGTGCTGGCGGCACGTCTACTCCGGCAAGGTCCGCGACCTGTACGAGCCGGACCTGCCGAGGCTCGGCGGGGCGCACCCGCTGGGAGACGTGGTCCTCGTCGTGGCGTCGGACCGGATCTCCGCCTACGACCACGTGCTGACCCCGGGCATCCCCGACAAGGGTGTGGTGCTCACCCAGCTCAGCCTGTGGTGGTTCGAGCAGCTCGCCGACCTGGTGGACAACCACGTGGTGACCACCGAGCCCAGCGCCGAGCCGGGCGACGGGCTGGTGCCGGACGTCGTCGTCGGCCGCGCGATGATCTGCCGCCGTCTCGACATGTTCCCCGTGGAGTGCGTGGCCCGTGGCTACCTCACCGGCTCGGGGCTCGC
This sequence comes from Isoptericola sp. GX10416, assembly GCF_056590155.1. Lineage (NCBI taxonomy): Bacteria > Bacillati > Actinomycetota > Actinomycetes > Micrococcales > Promicromonosporaceae > Isoptericola > Isoptericola sp. GX10416. Next base: position 245,537 of record NZ_JBWPVO010000002.1, read on the forward strand.
GGAGTACCGGACGAACGGCGAGGTGACCGGCATCCCGCTGCCGGACGGCCTCGTGGACGGCTCCCGGCTGCCGGAGCCGATCTTCACGCCGGCCACCAAGGCGGAGGTGGGGGAGCACGACGAGAACGTGCCGTTCGACGAGGTGGCGCGGCGGATCGGCGGCGAGGATGCCGCTCGCCTGCGCGACCTCACCCTCGCGGTGTACTCCCGCGCCGAGCAGATCGCCCGGGAGCGCGGCGTCGTCCTCGCCGACACCAAGCTCGAGTTCGGCGTGGTGCCCGACGGCGGCACGGACGCGGGGCGGATCGTCCTCGGCGACGAGGTGCTCACCCCGGACAGCTCGCGGTTCTGGCCGGCCGACTCCTGGGAGCCGGGCCGCGCACAGCCGAGCTTCGACAAGCAGTTCGTGCGGGACTGGCTCACCTCGGCCGCGTCCGGCTGGGACCGCGCGTCCGGTGCCGAGCCGCCCGCGCTGCCCGCCGACGTCGTGCGCCGCACCCGCGACCGCTATCTCGAGGCGTACGAGCGGATCACGGGCGCGGCGCTGGCCTGACCGCTCAGCGCCCCGGCGTCGTGCCTGCCGGGTCGGCAGCGACCCTGGCGGTGTCGGGACGTGGACGGGACGGGGCCCATGCGCGACGGCGGGTAGACTGGCGCCGGAATCCCGCCGTCGTGCTCCCGCCCGTCTCGCGTCGTACCGCTCGCGTGGACCGGGATCCCGGAGCGACGGCCCGTGCAGAGCCCCTGAGGAGCCCGTAGTGGGACGCGTCGTCGTCGAGGTCATGCCCAAGCCCGAGATCCTGGACCCCCAGGGCAAGGCCGTGGTCGGGGCGCTGCCGCGCCTTGGCTTCACCCAGTTCTCCGGTGTCCGTCAGGGCAAGCGGTTCGAGCTCGAGGTCGACGGCGAGGTGACGCCCGAGGTGCTCGAGGCCGCCCGCCAGGCCGCCGGGACGCTGCTGTCCAACCCGGTCATCGAGGACGTCGTGCGCGTCGCCGACGCCTCCGAGGAGTCCACCGAGGTGTCCGCCTGATGAGCGCCGACACCGCGGGGACGACGTTGAGCAGCGCCCGCATCGGCGTCATCACCTTCCCCGGCACGCTGGACGACCGGGACGCGGCCCGCGCCGTGCGCCTCGCGGGCGGTGAACCGGTGTCGCTGTTCCACGCCGACGGCGACCTGCAGGGTGTCGACGCGGTCGTGCTGCCGGGCGGGTTCTCCTACGGCGACTACCTGCGTGCGGGGGCGATCTCCCGGTTCGCGCCCGCCATGGACGCCGTCGTGGACGCCGCGCGGGGCGGGATGCCCGTGCTCGGTATCTGCAACGGTTTCCAGGTCCTCACCGAGGCGCACCTGCTGCCGGGCTCGATGGTCAAGAACGACCATCTGCACTTCGTGTGCCGCGAGCAGATCCTCTCGGTCGAGAACGCCGGGACCGCGTGGACCAACCGGTACAGCGTGGGCCAGCAGATCACGATCCCGTTGAAGAACCAGGACGGCCAGTTCGTCGCCGACGAGCGCACCCTCGACGAGCTCGAGGGGGAGGGCCGGGTCGCGTTCCGTTACGTGGGGACCAACCCGAACGGGTCGCGCCGCGACATCGCGGGGATCAGCAACGCGGCGGGCAACGTGGTCGGTCTGATGCCGCACCCCGAGCACGCCGTCGAGGCCGGCTTCGGCCCGGACAGCGCCGACGGCCGGCGTGCCGGGACCGACGGCCTGGGCTTCTTCACCTCCGTGCTGGCCTCTCTCGTCCACGCATGACCGCGAGGAGCTCCGTATGACTGCCGAGGTGGGTACCGACGTCGTCGAGCTGGTCGAGGTCCCGTGGGACGACGCCGACGTCGTCGCGCTGCGGGCCGAGGCCGTCGCGGACCTCGGGCGCCGCTATGGCGGGGACGAGGACGCGAAGGAGGTCATCGACCCGGCGAGCATCGTCGTGACCCTGCTGGCGCGGGTCGACGGCGTCGCGGTGGGCTGCGGCAGCGTCCGGGACGTCTCGGGCACCGACGACCGGCGCGGCCGGGGCGCCACGCACCCCGCCGCCACCGGAGAGGTCAAGCGGGTCTACGTGCTCGACGGCTACCGGGGCCGCGGCGTCGCCCGTCGACTGATGGGTGAGCTCGAGCGGGTCGCCCGGCAGGCAGGCTTTCGGCAGCTCGTCCTGGAGACCGGGACGGCGCAGCCGGAGGCGATGGCCCTGTACCCCGCGCTGGGCTACGAGCAGATCGAGGCCTACGGACGGTACGCGGGCGAGGCGGACCAGCGCTGCTACGGCAAGCGCCTCTGATCACTCCTCGCCGAGCAGCGGACGCACCTCGCGTCCGAGCAGCTCGACGAAGCCGGCCAGGTCCGGTTCGTCCGCCGTCGGCTGGATCGCGACGGCGGTGGCCCCCGCGTCGGCGAGCGCCCGGACGCCCGCGGCGACGGCTGCGGCGTCCCCGGCGGCACCGATGCCCCGGTCGGGCGCGGCGCCCCACCGCGGCAGCTCCCGCGCCAGGCGCTCCTCGGCGCCCGGGCCGGTCGCGCAGATGAGCGTGGCGTGCACGTCGGTCAGCTCCCGCCCGGCCGCCCGAGCAGCGTCCCGGGCCGTACCGACCGCCGCGCGGACGTCGTCGGGTGTGAGGGCGTTGGCCAGGATCAGCCCGTCGCCCACCTCGCCGGCCAGCGCGAGGGAGCGCGGCCCGACGCCGCCCAGCCAGATCGGCACGCCGTCGGCGGGCGGCCAGCCGAGGCGGACGGCCTCCAGGTTCACGTAGCGGCCCGACGTCGTCACCTCCTCGCCGGCCAGGAGCCGGTGGAGCGCGTGGGTCGTCTCGCGCAGCAGCGTCAGCGGCGAGCCCACCTTGACGCCGGACTGCGCCATCCACCCCTGCACCCCGTGCCCGACGGCCGGCACGAACCGGCCGGGGAACATCCGCGCGAGCGTCGCGATCTCCATCGCGGTGATCGCGGTGCTGCGCAGCGGCGCGGGCATGAGCCCGAGGCCGACACGGACCCGGTCGGTCCACGCCAGCGCGGCGGCCGCCGAGGCGAGACCGCTCTGCTCGAAGCAGTCCTCCCAGACCCACAGGTCGTCCAGACCGGCGGCCTCGACGGCGGTGGCCAGCGTGCGCAGGCTCTCGGGCGGGTAGGTCGGGACGAAGGCGACCCCGAGCCGGGGCGTCGGTGGACGGTGCGGCGTGGCTGACGTCATGCCTCCATCATGCCGGTCGCCGCCCACCGCGCTCAGCCGTGCTCGCGCAGGTAGTCGAGCTGTGCCGCGACGGACTGGCGCGCGGCGGGCAGCACGGCGGGGTCGACGTCCGCGTACACGTGGGCGACGACGTCGTCGACGGTCGCGTCTCGGGCGGGGCCGAGGATGTCCAGCGCCGCGCGCACCTGGGCCAGTCGTTCCAGGCGGTGTGCGCGGTAGGCGCGCACGGCGACCCCGAGGTCGTCGATCTCGGGGCCGTGCGCCGGGACCGCACGGCGTCCGTCACCCAGGCGTTCCAGGATGTCGAGGCTGGCCAGGTAGTCGGCGAGGGACCCGTCCGGCTCCGCGATGACGGTGGTGCCACGGCCCAGCACCGTGTCCCCGGTGAGCAGCACGGGCGCCTCGCCGGGGCTCTCGACCACGAACGAGACGGAGTCCAGGGTGTGTCCCGGGGTGGCGACCACCTGGACCCGTAGGCCGGCGGCCTCGATCGTCTCGCCGTCGCGCAGCGGCGCCCCGCCGTGGCTGTGCTCCGGGTCCGCCGCCCGCACCGGCGCGCCGGTCAGCTCGCGCAGGCGCGGCGACCCGGCCGTGTGGTCGGGGTGCCGGTGCGTGATCAGCACCAGGGACACCGGGCCGGCCGCGGCTAGCGCGCGCAGGTGGGTGCCGTCGTCGGGCCCGGGGTCCACCACCACGCACGACGGCGAGCCCGGCGCTCGCAGCAGCACCGAACGGGTGCCGTCCAGGGTCATCGGGCCGGGGTTGTCCGCGCGCCGCACCGTCACCGAACGTGTCACGCTGCCCATCGTGGCACGGGTCCGCGCTCAGCCCGCGAGCAGCTCCAGGGTCTGCACGCGGCCGGGGGTGGCTTCCAGCGGCTCGCTGGCGTACGTTCCGGCCACGGGGACCACCATGACCTCGCCGGCGCCGTGCCGCGCGGCGAGGTCCGCGACCTCCTGACGGGCGACCTCCGGCTCGCCGACCACCCAGCGGGACCGCATGTCGTCGACCATCTGCTGGCCGAGCCCGTCCAGCGGGGTCGCGAGCGCCTCCTCGACGGTCTCGGCACGTCCCATCGGCCTGCCGGTCCGCAACCGGGCCATCGCCCGCAGCTGGGGGAGCGCGCGTTCCTCCGCCTCCTCCCGCGTGGGAGCTACGACGGCGTTGACGGTCAGGAACGTCCGCGGCTCCGGGTGCGCGTCGCTCGGCCGGTAGCCGTCGCGGTACAGCGCGAGCACCTGGTCGATGCCGGCACCGGAGAAGTGGTTGGCGAACACGTAGGGCAGGCCGAGCTCCGCGGCGAGGCGTGCCGAGAAGTCGCTCGAGCCGAGCAGCCACACGGTCGGGGAGCCGGTGGCCGCGGGGGTGGCGCGCACGTCGTAGATCTTGCCGTCGGTCAGCCGCAGCCGGGCGCCGTCGGGCTCCATGAGCGCGAGGATGTTCTGCACGTGCTCGGGGAACCGCTCGACGTCCGACGTCGGTCCGGACGCGCGCAGCAGCGCCGTCACCACGGGGTCGGAGCCGGGCGCGCGGCCGATGCCGAGGTCGATCCGGCCCGGGGCGAGGGCTTCCAGTGCGGCGAACTGCTCGGCGACCACCAGCGGAGCGTGGTTGGGGAGCATGACACCGCCCGAGCCGACGCGGATCCGCGACGTGCGGGCGGCCGCGGCCGCGATCATGACGGGTGGCGTCGAGGCCGCGACGGCGGCCATGTTGTGGTGCTCGGCGAACCAGTAGCGCTCGTACCCGAGCTCGTCGGCGCGCGCGACGAGCTCGAGCGAGGAGGCCAGCGCCTGGGCGCTCGTCTGCCCGGTGCGCACGGGGACCAGGTCCAGGACGGAGAGGGAGGGTGAGGTGCTCATCGTCTGGAGCAACCGTCACGGGCCACGGAATCATCCGCCCGCCGTGCAGGAGACCCCGAGGACGCCCCCGGATGCGGCGACCGTCGGTCGTGCCCACGATCAGCGGGGACCGGAACGGCGAGAAGGAGGAACATGGTTGCCCGCAGGATCACCGGGGCGCTCAACGCCGCGCACCGCGCATGGCTGCGCCACCCGCGGTGGTCGTTGGCGACCCGCGGGGCGATCGCCGCGGGGATCGCCTGGTACGTCGGGCTCATCGCCCCGGCGCCGCTGTCGGAGTACCCGTACTACGCGCCGCTCGGGGCGGTCATCGCGACCACCAGCACGCTGGTGCGTTCCGTGCGCGACTCCGCCCAGGTCACCTTGGCGGTCCTGGTCGGGGCGGGCATCGCGCGTGCTGCCGACGCGTTCCTGGCGCCGGGTGCGCCGGCGGTGGCCGTGGTGGTGGGTGCCGCGCTGCTCATCTCGGGCTGGCGGTACTTCGGCGAGATGGGCAACTGGGTCGCGACGTCGGCCATCTTCGTGCTCATCCTCGGCAACGCTGACGCCCTGGAGTACGTGGGATCGTTCTCCGGCCTCGTCGCCGCCGGTGCCGCGATCGGGATCGGCGTCAACCTGGCGCTGCCGCCGTTGCCGCTCACGCCCACCGAGGACGCGCTCGACCGGCTCAGCAACGTCCTGGCGGACCAGGCGGAGGATCTGGCGGACGAGGTCGGGGAGGCAGAGACGCTGTCCGTCGACGAGTGGAACCGCCGTCGTCAGACGATGGACCAGGTGCTCGAGCAGGGCCGGCGGTCGGCGCGTCGTACGCGCGAGGCGGAGCGGGCGAACCCTCGGGTGCGTCGGCACCGGGAGTGGACCCGGAGGCAGCAGGTCCGCGTCAAGGAGCTCGAGACGGTGGCCGCGTCGTTGGACCAGGCCATCAGTCTGCTCATGGACACCGGGGACCCGGTCGATCTGGGCGATCCGCTGCGCCGGTCGTTCGCCGACGTGCTGCGGGCGCTCGTCAAGCTGCTGCGTGCGCACGCGTGGGACCCGGACCGTCAGGAGCTGGCCGACCGGTTCGACGAGGTGGCACGGTCGTTCACCGGACAAGCGCGTCAGGAGGGTCCGCAGAACGACGCGGAGCTGGTGGCCGGGGCACTGGCTGTCGCCCTGCAGCGTGCTGCCGACGCGTTCCGGTGGTGAGCCGGCGGGGACGGGACGTGCCCGGCTCGTGCACGGCTCGCGGGTCAGGCCCGCAGCGCCTGCTCGACGTCCTCGATGACGTCCAGCGGGTCCTCCAGGCCGACCGACAGGCGCACGGTGGTCTCGTGGATCCCGACGGCGGCACGCCCCGCGGCCCCGAGGCGCCGGTGGGTGGTGGTCGCCGGGTGGGTGATCAGGGACTTCGCGTCGCCGAGGTTGTTCGAGATGTCCACGATCTGCAGCGCGTCGAGGAACGCGAAGGCGCGCTTCTTGGCCTCCTCGGGCGCGCTCCCGGTGGGCACGTCGAGATCGAACGTCACCACGGTGCCGCCGCCCGTCTGCTGCGCGACGGCCAGCTCGTGCTGGGGGTGCGAGGCCAGGAACGGATAGCGCACCCGCGTGACGCCGTCGGCCGCCTCGAGGTGCTCGGCGACCTGGAGCGCGGCCGCGTTCTGGGCGCGGACGCGCACGTCCAGCGTCTCCAGGCCCTTGAGCAGCACCCAGGCGTTGAACGGGCTCAGCGACGGCCCGGTGTGCCGCAGGAACGTCTCGACCGGCCCGGACAGGAACTCCTCCGGTCCGAGGATCGCCCCGCCGAGCACGCGGCCCTGTCCGTCGATGTGCTTCGTCGCCGAGTAGACGACGATGTCCGCCCCGAGCTCGAGCGGCTTCTGCAGCACGGGGGTGGCGAACACGTTGTCGACGACGACGACGGCGCCCGCCGCGTGGGCGAGCTCGCACACGCGCCGCACGTCCACCAGGTCCTGCATGGGGTTCGACGGCGTCTCGAAGAAGACGACGTCGGCCGGCGTGGCGAGCGCCTCCTCCCACTGCGAGTCGACGTGCCCGTCGACGAGGTCCACGTGCACGCCCCACTTGGCGAGGATCTCGTCGTAGATGACGTTGGTGGAGCCGAAGAGCGCGCGGGCGGAGACGATGCGCGAGCCGCTGGACACCAGCGCCGCGAGCGTGGTGAACACGGCAGACATGCCGGTCGTCGTGGCGTAGCACGCCTCGGCGCCCTCGATCAGTCGCAGCCGCTCCTCGAACGTGCGCACGGTCGGGTTGCCGTAGCGGGAGTACACGAACCGGGAGTGGTCTCCGGTGAACGCTGCCTCGGCGTCGGCGGCGGTGTCGTACGTGTACCCCTGCGTGAGGAACATCGCCTCGGACGTCTCGGAGAAGTCCGAGCGACGGTGGCCACCGCGCACGGCCAGCGTGGCGGGGCGGGCCGACGCGGGCAGCGGCCGGTGACCGGCACCGCCGAGCAGCGTGGGGTTGGCGCCGGGGCCGGTCGGGATGTCGGCGCGGTTCACGGGGTGTGCTCCTGGTGGGGGAGCCCGCGGACCTTCCAGCCGGTCTGGTCGCGGACCCCGCCGAACCCGGGTGCGCCCTCGAAGCCCTCCAGGACGTTGTAGGAGGGGCTGATCCCGGCGGACGTGGCGAGCCGGGCGGCGCCGATGGAGCGCTGGCCCGACCGGCACAGGAACACCACGGGGCGGCCGGGGCCCACGCCGGCGGTCTCGAGCTCGGTGAGGAAGCCGGGGTTGGGTCGGCCGTCGGCCGTCACCCACTGGCTGAGGACGGGTTCCTTGCCCAGCTCGCCGACGTCGGGGACGCCGACGGTGCGCCACTCGCCGTCGGTGCGGACGTCGACGAGGACGGCGTCGGGATCGGCGGCGAGCAGGTCCCACGCCTGCTGCGGCGTGATGTCCCCGGCGTAGCCCTCGGCGGGGCGAGGTTCGATCGGTTCGAGCGGTGCGGTCATGGCACTCCTCCCATCGGTCGTGGCGGTAGCACCCACGCCCGGTCCCTCGCTGTCGCGTCGGCCGACGACGGCGGCGAGGTCCCGCGGGTTGCTGCGGCGTCGACGTGCCACGTCACTCGGCCGCTCGGGATGGTCACCGCGATCGTACGACACGGCGTCCGGCCTGCGGGACGGGCGTCTCGCAGGCCGGACGCCGTGTCTCAGTCCGGCCGGTCCGCGGTACGTCGATCTGTCGTGTACAGGACCGTAAATCTGTAGTGTTTAAGTGCGTCGATCTGTAGTCTTGAGTGCATGGCCTGGGGTAATGTCGACTCCATGGACTACACCCCGCGAGCAGTTGATGGCCTGTTGGACGACGTCATGTCGGGTCTGCCTGCCGTCGCGCTCGAAGGGCCGAAGGGCGTCGGGAAGACGGCGACGGCACGTCGTCTGGCCCGAACCGTGCTCTCGCTCGACGACCCGGATGAGGCGCGGCTCGCCGAGATCGACACCTCGTGGCTCACCGAGGAGCCGCGGCCCGTGCTCGTCGACGAATGGCAGCAGGTGCCCGCTACGTGGGACAGGGTGCGCCGCGCGGTGGACCGCGGGGCGCCGCCAGGAAGCTACCTGCTGACCGGGTCAGCAACACCGACCGAGCGGACGCACTCGGGCGCGGGGCGCATCGTGCGACTCCGCATGCGCCCCATGTCGATGGACGAGCGAGGCCTGGTCGAACCCACGGTGTCGTTCGGTGAACTGCTCGGCGATCACCCGGCGCCCGTCAGTGGACGATCCGAGCTGGTGCTGCGCGACTACGCCGAGGAGATCGCTGCGTCAGGGTTCCCCGGAATGCGGACCCTTCCTGAGCGGATGCGGGTGCGGGCGTTGAACGGGTATGTCGCGCGCATCGTGGATCACGAGTTCAGTGAGGTCGGGCACGTGGTGCGCAGGCCGGAGACGCTCCGTGCCTGGCTGACGGCCTTCGCCGCGGCCACGAGCTCGACGGCGTCCTACGAGTCCATCCTCAACGCATCGACGTCGGGGCAGGTCGACAAGCCGTCGCGTTCGGCGACCATTGCCTACCGGGACACGCTCGCCCGGCTCTGGCTGATCGACCAGGTGCCGGCGTGGCTCGGGCCCCGGCGGCGCCTGGCGTCGCTCGCGCAGTCGCCCAAGCATTTCCTGGCAGACCCTGCCTTGGCCATGAGGCTGCTCGGTGTCGGTGCGCGTGGTCTTCTCGAGCGTCCTCACCCGGGAAAGGTGACCATCCGCGACGGACTCCTGCTCGGCGCCATGTTCGAGCACCTGGTCGCACTGTCGGTCCTCGTCCATGCCGAGACGCACGAGGCCAAGGTCTCGCACCTGCGGACCAAGCAGGGTGACCACGAGGTCGACCTGATCGTCGAGCGGGACGACGGCAAGGTGGTGGCCATCGAGGTCAAGGTCGCGCCGCACCCGACAGATCATGATGTCAAGCACCTGCGGTGGCTCAAGGAGAAGCTGGGGGACGACCTGCTCGACGCCGTCGTCGTCACCACAGGGCCCATCGCCTACCGGCGCCCCGAGGACGGGATCGCCGTCGTTCCGCTGTCACTGCTTGGTCCGTGAGCTCTCCGAGGGGAGCCCATCGCCCCGGACGATGTCGGTCAGCTCGCCCAGCGCTTCGATTCGAAAGGTCGCACCCGAGAAGTCGCCGGACCGAGTGAACTCGTGGTGGACGACGGCGCAGTCGATGCCGGCCGCCACTGCTGACCGCAGCCCACGGGCCGAGTCCTCCACGACCAAGGTCTCGGCCCTGGTGGCGCCGAAGCGCTCCAAGCCCATGAGGTACGGCTCGGGGTCCGGCTTGGCGCGCTCGTAGTCCTCACGCACGAGGACGAAGTCCATGAAGGCGCGGATCTGCCGCTTCTCGTGGATGAGGTCGAAGTCCGCGCGCTTGGCGGTCGTCACGACGGCCAGACGCGCGTGCCGTGACAGCTCGGCCAGCACCTCGACGACGCCGTCGATCTCGATCTGCTGCGTCCGCAGGTACTCCTGGTAGTAGTCGTCGCGTGCCTCGCGGAGCCGATCGATCGTCTGCTCGTCGACACCCGCCGACCTGGCCTGGACCCACGTGCCCAGGCCGTTGCTCATGTCGCTCAGGTACTGCGGCTTGTCCAACGTCAGGTCGACGTCGGCGAAGGCGCGTTCGCCGGCCTTGAAGTACCAGTGCTCGGTGTCCACGAGCACGCCGTCATGGTCGAAGAGGATGTACTTCTTCATGCCAGATCGTCTCCTCCTCTCCGGCACGCGACCCTCAGGTGCCCGCATCCTGAGACAACGCGCCCATCTGTTGACATCGCCGCTCGCGATTGGTGACCATGGCGACAGGTCATGAGCGCCAGCGCGAAGCCCCGGCTCGCTGGCCGGCAACCCTCCCCTCGCGGCGGGGTGCCCCGGGTGACGACCTGGCTCCGCGCCGTCCGGCGTCGGGCAAGCGCGGGGAGGTCGCTCCCCGGAACCTGAGGAGGACCGCATGACCGCTCTCACCGAGACCCTCGCCTGTCCCGACGCCGAGGTGGGCCACCTGCGCCCCGTCCTGCCGGTGGTCGGCCACGACACGCCCGCCCCGCTCGTCGACGGACGCCGCGTCCCCTACGCGAACCTCGACGTCGCGGCCTCCGCCCCCGCGCTGCAGGCCGTCGCCGACCGCATCACGCGCACGCTCCCGCTGTACGCCTCCGTGCACCGCGGTGCCGGCTATCTCTCGCAGGTGGCCACCTCCCTGTACGAGACCGCTCGGCGCACCATCGGCGAGTTCGTCGGGGCCCGGGACGACGACGCCACACTGATCGTGCGCAACACCACCGACGCGCTCAACCTGCTCGCGGGCTGCGTCCCGGCGGCCGACGACGGCGAGCCGGGCCGGGTGCTCGTCCTCGACGTGGAGCACCACGCGAACTTCCTGCCCTGGCAGCGGTCCGCCCGCGCCACGGTGCTGACCGGCTGCGAGACGGCCGCCGCCACCGTCACGGCGCTGCGCGAGGAGCTCGCGGCGGCTGCCGCCGTCGGGCAGGGGTACGCGCTCCTGGCCCTGACCGGCGCCTCGAACGTCACGGGCGAGGTGCTGCCGGTCGCGGAGCTGGTCGAGTCCGCGCACGCCGTCGGCGCCCGCGTGCTGCTCGACGGGGCGCAGCTCGTGCCGCACCGCCGCTTCTCGCTGGCCGAGACCGGCGTCGACTACCTCGCGTTCTCCGGGCACAAGACGTACGCCCCGTTCGGCGCGGGCGTGCTCGTGGGCCGTCGCGACTGGCTCGACACCGGCACGCCGTACCTCGCGGGCGGTGGCGCCGTGCGCAGCGTGCGCGTCGACGGCACGGAGTGGCACGACGGCCCGGCGCGGCACGAGGCCGGGTCGCCCAACGTGCTCGGGGCGGTGGCGCTCGCCGCCGCCTGCGAGGCGCTCGGCGAGATCGACGGCCAGACGCTGCGCGAGCACGAGGACACCCTGCGCCAGCGGCTCGTCACGGGCCTCGAGGCGATCGAGGGCGTCGAGGTGGTGCGGCTCTGGCCCGACGCGGCCGACGCCGTCGGGGTCGTGACGTTCACCGTGGACGGGTACGAGCCCGGACAGGTCGCGGCCTACCTGTCGGCCGAGCACGGCATCGGGGTGCGCGACGGCCGGTTCTGCGCGCATCCGCTGCTCTCCCGGCTCGGGTACGGCGCCGGGGCGGTCCGGTCGTCCGTGGGTGTCGGCACCGCCGGCGAAGAGGTCGAACGGCTGGTCGCAGCCGTGGGCACCCTGGTGACGGACGGCCCGCAGGCGCACTACGACGTGGTCGACGGCCTCTGGATCGTGGTCGACGACCCGCGTCCGGTGCCCGAGGGATCAGGGCTGGAAGGGCTGCTCGTCACCGCCGGCCCCGGCCGGGACGAGGCGTTCGGCTGCCTCCCCGAAGACGCCTGACGGCCCACGCCGAGGTAGTACGGCTCACCAGACCGGCGGGCGCCGCTCCGGCCAGCGCAGCACGTCCTCGAGCTGGGCGGCCAGGGCCAGCAGCGTCAGCTCGCCGCCGGGGCGCCCGATGATCTGGATGCCCATCGGCAGGCCGTCGTCGGTCCAGTGCGTGGGCACGGTGATCGCCGGCAGCCCGGCGACGTTGAGCCACGACGTGAACGGCGTGTACTGGCACTGCTGGGCGAAGTTCCGGTCGGGGTCCTCGGGGTCGAACCACCCGACGGGCCGCGGCGTCATGGCCAGCGCGGGCGTCACCACCGCATCCAACGAACCCAGGCCCGCGATGAGCCGGCGCTCGAACGCGGTGAGCACCCGCAGCGCCTCGACCAGCTCGCGGGCGGGCACCTCGCGGCCACGCCCGATCAGCCAGCGGGTCAGCGGCTCGAGCTGGTCCAGCGCGGCCTGGTCGTCGATCGGCACCGCCGAGGCGCCGCCCATCCACAGGCTGCGGAACGCGTCGCCGTACTCGGGCGTCGGGTCCCACCGGTGCTCCTCGACGCCGTGGCCGAGCCCGCTCAGGGCCGCCACGCCCGCGTCGAGCGCCGCCGTCGCCTCCGGGGCCACGGTGACGTCGTAGTAGTCGTCCCACGCGGACCAGGTGCTCACCCCCAGCCGGAACCGGCCGCCGTGCTCGGCCCCCACGGCCCGCGCGGTACCGTCCGGGCCGACCACCTCGCCGCGCTGTGCCGCCGCGAGGTACGCCCCCGCGCCCGCCGCCTCCGTGCGCAGCGTGTACGGGTGCGCCACCCGGCCGTCGGCGCGCCGCGCGAGCATCCCCTCCAGGAGCAGAGCGGTGTCCGCGGTGGTCCGGGCGAGCGGCCCGTTGACGACGAGCCCGCCCGGCGACTCGATCCCCGAGCCGGAGGGCAGCAGGCCGCGCGAGGGCTTCAGCCCGACCACCCCGCAGGCCGCGGCCGGGATGCGGACGGAACCTCCGCCGTCGGACCCCGGGGCGAAGGGGAGCAGCCCGGCCGCGACGGCGACCGCCGCGCCGCCGCTGGAGCCGCCCGCACCCCGCTGGAGGTCCCACGGGTTGCGCGCGACCGGCCCGGCGAGCGGTTCGGTGTAGGCGGGGAAGCCGAGCTCAGGAGCGGTGGTGCGCCCGAGGCTCACGGCACCCGCCGCGTCGAGATCGAGCACGACCCCGTCCGAGACCTGCGGCACGAACCCGGCGAGCGCCCGGGAACCGAACCCCGTCGGCACCCCGGCGCGGGCGAACAGGTCCTTGTCGCCCGTCGGCATGCCCCACAGCGTGCCCGACGGCGGCCCGAGCGTCGCGACGCGCTCCCGCGCCAGGTCGGCGGTCACCCGGGAGAACGCGCCGAGCGCGTCGTTGCGCGCCGCGATGCGGGCCAGGAAGTGCTCGGTCACCTCGGTCGGTGCGAGCTCGCCGGATCGGAGGCGGTCGCGCAGCTCGACGGCGGTCTGCTCGTGCAGGGCGTCCATGACTCGAGGCTACGTCGTCGGCCGCGAACATCCCGTCAGAGCGGCGTGACCGTCCCCGAGAAGTGCTTCTGGCGACGCCGGCCGTTCCAGCCGACGTACGCGAAGCCGTCCTCCTCCTGGGTCACGGCGAGATCCACCGTCCCGGGCAGCAGCACCGGCTTGCCGAACTCCACCGTCCAGCGGTAGGCGTCCCCGCGCTGGTGCCCGACGTCGGCCAGGGCGCGCGCGGCGGTGTACATGCCGTGCGCGATCGCCCGCGGGAAGCCGAACGCCTTCGCAGAGAGCGCCGACAGGTGGATCGGGTTGCGGTCGCCGGAGACGGCACCGTAGGCGCGGCCCGTACCGGGGCCGAGCGCCCAGCGGCCGGTCGGCAGCGGCAGGTGCCACTCCGGGCGGGACTCGTCGTCGACCGCCGGGGCGTCCGGCAGCGAGAAACCCTTGGCGAGGTACGTCGACACCCCGCGCCAGACGGCCTGCTCCTCCGGGCCGGCGCCGTCCCGCCGGATCTCCGCGACGAGGTCCACCTGCACCCCGCGCCGGTGCGGACGCAGGTTCTCCGCCCAGGCCCGCACCTCGAGGACGTCCCCCACCCGGACCGGGCCGCGCAGCTCCACCGCGTTGCGCAGGTGCACCATGCCCAGCAGGGGCAGCGGGAAGTCGCCGCGCACCATGACCGCGGTGGCCAGGGGGAACGCCAGCACGTGCAGGTAGCCGGCGGGCAGCACGTCGGCGACGGGCTCGTGCAGCAGACGCTGGTACTCGTGCAGGTGCCGGGCGAGGCCGGTGGTCGTCACTCCCGCGACGCGGTACGCGACGTCGGGAAGCGTGAGCGGGCCTCCGTCGTGCTCCGTGTCCGACGCCGAGCGACCGGCCCCGATGACCGGCAGCGCGGGCAGGGCACGGCCGGCGGCGATCCGGCCCGACGCCGCGGCTCCTCGCGCGTAGAGCCCGCCGAGCCCCGGGAGGCTCGGCTGGGTCTCGACGCGGAGCGCGGTTCCGTCGCTGGTCCGCAGCGGTTCGGCCGTCACTGGCCCACCATGTGCTGGCCGCACACCCGCAGGACCTGGCCGTTGACGCCGGCGGCCGCCGGGGAGGCGAGGAACGAGATCGCCTCGGCGACGTCGACCGGCCGGCCGCCCTGCGCGAGGGTCGGCAGGCGGCGGGCCACCTCCCGGGTGGCGAAGGGGATCGAGGACGTCATGTCGGTCTCGATGAAACCGGGGGCGACGGCGTTGGCGGTTCCGCCCTGCGCAGCCAGGAGGGGAGCCGTCGCGCGGGTGTGCCCGATGACGCCGGCCTTGGAGAAGGCGTAGTTCGACTGCCCCTTGTTGCCGGCGATGCCCGACGTGGAGGCGAGCGAGACGATGTGCAGCCCGTCGAGCCCGGCGGCGAGCAGCGTCTCGTTGATCCGCAGCTGCGCGGCGAGGTTCACCGCGACGACCGCCTCCCACTGGGCCGGCTTCATGTTGGCCAGCAGCTTGTCGCGCAGGATCCCCGCGTTGTGCACCACGATGTCCAGGGCGCCGTGGCGCTCGCGGGCGTGGGCGAGGATGCGCGTCCCCGCGTCGTCCGCGGTGACGTCGAGCTGCAGCGCGGTGCCGCCGACGTCGTTGGCCGTGCGGCTGAGCCCTTCGCCGGCGGCGGGGACGTCCACGCAGACCACCGTCGCGCCGTCGCGGGCCAGGGTCTGCGCGATCGAGGCGCCGATGCCGCGGGCGGCACCGGTGACCACGGCGACCTTGCCCGCCAGCGGGCGGTCCGTCGTCAGGTCCGCTCCGGTCGGTTCGGCCGGGCCGACGCGCAGGAGCTGGCCGTCGACGTACGCGCTCTTCGCCGACAGGAAGAAGCGCACGGTGGCGAGGGTCGACCCGGCGCCGACGGCCGCGCCGTCGGTGAGCACCACGCCGTTGCCGGTGGCGCCGGCGCGCAGCTCCTTGGCGAGCGAGCGCAGGAACCCGTCGACGCCGTTGCGGGTGGCGGACAGCGCGGGGGAGTCGCCCTCGGCCGGCGCTCGCGAGACGGTGACGACGCGGCCGTTGGGGGCCAGCCGGCGCAGCACGGAGCCGACGGCGAGGATCGGCTCGGCGAGGTCGGGGGGCGTCTCGGCCTCTGTCACGACGAGCAGCACGGCTCCCCAGCGGACGTCGTCCGTGGGCTGGCGGCGCACGTCGACGTCCCATGCGAGGAGTGCCTGGGCGAGCACGTCGGCGTCCTTCTGGGAGGCGCCGTCGGACACCACGAGCACGGGGCCGACGGCGAGCGGGTCGCCGGCGCGGTAGCGGCGCAGGATCGCGGGGCGGGGGAGGCCGAGCTTCTTGGCGAGCGTCTTGGTGAACCCGGAGTTGACGGCCTGGGTGTAGCGGTCGGTCATCGGTTTCCTTCCCGGGTCAGACGGACTCGACGACGGCGGTGGCCCCGAGGCCGCCTGCGGCGCAGACGGAGATGAGGGCGCGGGCGGGCCGGCCGGTCTCCGCGGCACGCTGGGCGACGAGCTTGGCGGCGGTGGCGACGATCCGCCCGCCGGTGGCGGCGAAGGGGTGCCCGGCGGCGAGCGAGGAGCCGTTGACGTTGATCTTGGCGCGGTCCACGGTACCGAAGGCGCCGTCCAGCCCGAGCTCGTCGCGGCAGTAGTCGGGGTCCTCCCAGGCGGCCAGCGTGGTGAGCACGGTCGACGCGAACGCCTCGTGGATCTCGAAGAAGTCGATGTCGTCCAGGGTGAGCCCGGTGCGGGCGAGCAGACGGGGCACGGCGTGCACGGGGGCCATGAGGAGGCCCTCGTGGCCGTGCACGAAGTCGACCGCGGCGGTCTCGGCGTCGACGAACCGGGCGAGGACGGGCAGGTCGTGGGACTCGGCCCACTCGCGCGAACCGAGCAGCACGGTGGAGGCGCCGTCGGTCAGCGGCGTGGAGTTGCCGGCCGTCATGGTGGGGGTCGTCTCGAGCGACCGGCCGAAGACGGGCTTGAGGCTCGCGAGCTTCTCGAGCGAGGTGTCGGCGCGCAGGTTGTCGTCGCGGGTCACGCCGCGGAACGGGGTCACCAGGTCGTCGAAGAACCCGGCCTCCCACGCGGCGGCGAGGTGCTGGTGGCTGGCGAGCGCGACCTCGTCCTGCGCCTCGCGGGCGATGCCCCAGCGGGCGGTGGTGACGGCCTGGTGCTCACCCATCGACAGCCCGGTGCGGGGTTCGTCGGTGGCGGGCACCAGCGGTTTGAGGTCGCCGGGGCGGATGGCGGCGAGCGCCTTGGCGCGGGCCTGCCAGGTCTTGGCGTGCTGGGCCTCGAGCAGGGCGCGGCGCAGGCCCTCGCTGACGGCGATCGGTGCGTCGGAGACGGTGTCGCTGCCGCCGGCGACGCCGGACTCGATCTGGCCGAGGCGGATCTTGTTGGCGATGTTGATGGTCGCCTCGAGGCCGGTGGCGCAGGCCTGCTGGAGGTCGAAGGCCGGCGTGGCGGGGGACAGGGAGGAGCCGAGCACGGACTCGCGGATCAGGTTGAAGTCGCGCGAGTGCTTGAGCACGGCGCCGCCGACGACCTCGCCGAGGCGTTCGCCCTGGAGGCCGAACCGGGCGACGAGGCCTTCGAGCGCGGCGGTGAACATCTCCTGGTTGGAGGCGTCCGCGTACTTCTTCCCCGCGCGCGAGAAGGGGATGCGGTTGCCGCCGACGATGACGGCGTCGCGGACACCCTGGGGCTGGGCGGCTGTGCCGCCGGCCGCGGGGGCGCTGGTCTTCTGGCGAGTAGCCACTGCGGTGCTTCCTTACACTCCGACGGTTTCAGGTGGTACTCACAGTACCTGATACTCTGAGTTTCGTGAGGCGAGGAGGGGGTGACCGATGACGGTCGCAGCACAGGGACGCGCGGACAACGCATCCCGCCCGAGGCCCGACGGCCGGTCGACCCGCTGGGACGATCATCGCGCCCAGCGGCGCACCTCGCTCGTGCGCGACGCGCGCCGGGCGATCCACGAGCTCGGCCCCGGCGCGTCGATGGACGACATCGCGGCCGTGGCCGGCACCTCCAAGTCCATCTTCTACCGCTACTTCGACGACAAGGCCGGGCTGCGGCTCGCCGTCGCCGAGGCGGTCGTGGCGGGCATGCACCGGCGGCTGGCCGCGGCGGCCCACGAGGCGCCGACGCCGCACGCCGCCCTCCGGGCGATGGTGCGCGTCTACCTGCAGACCATCGAGGCCTCGCCGCACGTCTACTGGTTCGTCACGCGCACGTCCATCGGCGGCAACGTGCCCGACGACGGCGCCTCGGGCCAGGTGGAGGCGCTCGGCGCCTACCTGGACTCGGTCATCACGCTCGTCGCCGAGCCTGCCGCGCAGGCCGCGGGAGTCCCGGAGCCGACGGCGGCCGCCTGGGCCGCCGGAGCCGTCGGCTTCGTGCGGGGCACCGGCGAGTGGTGGCTCGGTCACGCCCTCGCCGCGGGTCTCACGCGCGAGGAGCTCACGGACCAGATCACGACCTGGCTCTGGAACGGGCCCGTCGGGGTGCTGCACCACGGCACCTCCGGCCGGCCCGCGGGCCTGACGGACACACCCACCACCGAGAAGCAGGAGTCCTGATGACGACGACGTCCGACCGCCCCGCGGCCGACCACGCCAGCACCACTTCCGCGAGCGCAGCCTCCGCGACCGGCGACCTCCGGATCGATGTCGACGGGCTGACCCAGCTGCTGCTGGGCCGCTGGCCCGAGGACCGCCGTCGTGCGCGCGAGCGCGCCGGCGAGGCGCGCTTCCACAAGGACGAGACGCTGACGCCGGCGGAGCACCGGGAGCGCACCCTCGAGCAGATGCGCGAGATGGTCGCCGACGGCGAGCGGATCTCCTGGCTCGCCTTCCCGGAGCGCCTGGGCGGCTACGACCAGCCCGGCGCGAACCTGGCCTGCTTCTCCGAGCTGGTCGCGGCCGACCCGTCGCTGCAGATCAAGGCCGGGGTGCAGTGGGGCCTGTTCGGTGCGGCGATCCTGCACCTGGGCACGCCCGAGCAGCAGGACCGGCTGCTCCCGGGTGCGATGGACCTGAGCGTCCCGGGCGCCTTCGCCATGACCGAGACGGGGCACGGGTCCGACGTCGCCTCGATCGGCACCACGGCGACCTACGACCCCGCGACCGAGGAGTTCGTCATCGACACCCCGTTCCGCGGGGCCTGGAAGGACTACCTCGGCAACGCGGCGCAGCACGCGACGGCCGCCACGGTGTTCGCCCAGCTGATCACGGACGGCGTCGACCACGGCGTGCACTGCTTCTACGTGCCGATCCGCGAGACGAACCCCGACGGCAGCGCCGGAGCCTTCCTGCCCGGCGTCGGCGGCGAGGACGACGGTCTCAAGGGCGGTCTGCGCGGCGTCGACAACGGCCGCCTGCACTTCACGGGCGTCCGCGTCCCGCGCACCGATCTGCTGGCCCGCTACGGCTCCGTGGCGGCGGACGGCACGTACTCGTCCCCGATCGACAGCCCCGGGCGTCGCTTCTTCACCATGCTGGGCTCGCTGGTGCAGGGCCGTGTCTCCCTCGACGGCTCGGCCGTCAACGCGGCCAAGATCGGTCTCGCCATCGCGGTGAAGTACGCGGCGGAGCGCCGGCAGTTCGCCGGGCCCGGCGTCGACGAGATGGTGGTGCTGGACTACGCGACGCACCGTCGCCGGCTCTTCCCGCGGATCGCGGAGGCGTACGCCGGGCACTTCGCGAACGAGCGCCTCCTCGACCTGTTCGACGACGTCTTCTCCGGCGAGCACGACACCCCGGAGAACCGGGAGGACCTGGAGACGACGGCGGCAGCCCTGAAGTCCACGTCGACGGCGTTCGCGCTCGACACGCTGCAGGAGTGCCGCGAGGCGTGCGGGGGCGCCGGGTTCCTCACCGAGAACCGCATCACCTCGCTGCACGCCGACCTCGACGTCTACGCCACGTTCGAGGGGGACAACACCGTGCTGGCGCAGCTCGTCGCCAAGCGGCTCGTCGGCGACTACGGGCGCGAGCTCAAGGGTGCGACGAAGACACCGACCGGCATGGCTCGGTTCGTCGTGGAGCGGGCAACCGACGCCGCGCTGCACCGGACGGGCCTGCGCCGGGTGACGCAGGCGATCGCCGACATCGGTGACCCGCGCCGGGCGGCGGGGCACCTGCGCGACGCCGACACGCAGCGCGAGCTGCTCGCCGACCGGGTGGCGACCATGGTCGAGGAGGTGGCGCTGGCGCTGCGGCCCGCGCAGAAGGCGTCCCCGGCCGAGGCGGCCCGCATCCTCGACGAGAACCAGGTGGCCCTGGTGGAGGCTGCGCGCGCGCACGCCGACCTCCTGCGCTGGGAGGCGTTCACCGACGCCCTG
The DNA here is from genome assembly GCF_056590155.1 of Isoptericola sp. GX10416. NCBI lineage: Bacteria > Bacillati > Actinomycetota > Actinomycetes > Micrococcales > Promicromonosporaceae > Isoptericola > Isoptericola sp. GX10416. The sequence goes on from NZ_JBWPVO010000002.1 coordinate 265,300, forward strand.
CCGTCGATCGACGACCCGGGCACCCGCCGAGTGATGACGTGGGTGCGGGACGTCTTCGGGCTCACCGTGATCGAGCGCAACCTCGCGTGGTACCTGCTGCACGGCCGGCTCTCCGACCAGCGTGCCCGCACGGTCACGGCGTACGTCGACCGGCTGCTGCTGCGGCTGCGCCCCCACGCCGTGGACCTGGTCGACGCCTGGGGCTTCGGCCAGGAGCACCTGCGGGCCAAGATCGCCTCGGGTGCGGAGGCCGAGCGCCAGGACGAGGCACGCGCCTACTACGCGGCCCGGCGCGCGAGCGGCGAGGCACCGGTGAGCGAAAAGGCTCTCAAGAAGAAGCGCTGAGCGCCGCCGGGAGCGGTCCGCGCCGCCGCCGGCTCAGGCGGCGAGCGGGGCGGGCCGCACGACGGCGGAATCCGGTCCGCGTTCCTGGGCTGCCGGGTGCACGAGCGGGCCGCCGTCAGGAACCGTGTCCTCGGCGTCCTCGGTGGTGACCTCTCGCAGCGGCAGGCCCAGCGTGACGGTGGCGGGACGGGCCGGTGCGCGTGGGGGCGGCGTCATCATCGCGACGCCGAGCGTGCCGGCCGCTCCCACGGTGATCGCCAGCAGCGCCACCATCGTCCATCCGAACGCCATCGCCGAACCGAGGAGCAACCCGTCGCCGACGGCGACGACGCTCCCGGCGAGCAACACCCGTCTCATCGTCCTGACCTCCACGGTCCGCCTCATCCGTGCTACTCCAGGACACGACAGAAACCTTGCGGCCGCATCCGCAGGGGATCGCTCGCAGGTCACAAGTCGGTACCGACCACGTCGGGACCTCTGAGCGACCTCAGGGGGGCGTGAAGGTCAGACTTCTCAGGTGTGGGTGTGGCGTCCTGCGAGGCTGTGGCCCAGCAGCAGCGGGGACGGCTCCGGGGTGGTCTGGCGGTGCACCTCGCCGGCGAGGCGCAGCGCGAGCTCGAACCGGACGGCGACCACGCTCTCGGCGCTGAACCGACCGCCGAGCCGCGGGTGGGGCATGAAGGTCAGGACCTCGTCGTCCTGCGGGACGACGCCGTACCGGGCCGCCTCGATGACGAGGTCCTCGAGCAGGAGGTCGGTGCGGCCGTCCGGGGACTCGAGCTCGGCGCTGAGCTCGACGGCGGTGGGCCAGCGCAGCTCGAGCGTGCCCTCCACCGTGTCCAGGAACCACCATCCCTCGAGGGACTCGAGGAACACGTCGCCGAACAGGGAGGCGAACCGGGGCGTCTTTCCGTGGATGCCCAGCCACGACCAGGACGCCAGCCCGTAGGCGAAGGCACCGGGGGTGAATGGTCGAAGAAGTTCCACGAGCGCATCAAAGCACGGTGTGCCGCACAAGCAAACCCTTGACGCAACTGAACAAGATGTGACCGGTTTCACGGACACGGGTCACGTGGTCCATGGGTTGTTCAATGCGGGACCGGCCGGGAACCTGGGTCCGGTGCGGCACGTTGTCCCGGGCATGAGCCAGACCGACATCTCGTCCAGCACCGCACCGTCCGGACCGGCCGCGCCGCGCATCGACCTCCGTGAGGTGGCGATCAGCGGGGGCGCCACGCTCGCGTGGTACGCCGTGCCCGACGTCGTCCGTTCGCGCCGCGCACGCGCCCTCGTCAAGACCGCCGTGCTCGTCTCGGGCTTCGCGCTCGCCATGGCGACGCGAGGGGGCTCCGAGGCGCGCGCTGCAGCCCGCGACGTCCGTGACGCCGTCGGTGCCTTCGGTGCCGTCGACCCTGCCGACCCTGGTGGCCCCGCCTGCCCCACCGGCGCGGGAGATGCCGACGGCACCGGCCGCCCGGTGCTGACCGGCGCCGTGGTCGTCGGTGGGCTGGCGGTCGCCGGCACCGTCGCGGTGCTCGGCGAGCGGTGGGCGTATCGCGCGGGCGAGCACCTGCGGGCGCGCGGCGTGCGGGCACCGCACACGACGGTCGGTCTGGTGCTCGGTGCGGCCACCGCGGGTCTCGCGGTGGTCGAGGGGCGGTTCAGCGCAGGGCTGTCCAGATCAACAGCTGAGTGACGAGGAACCCGGTGACGATGTTGAGCCACAGGAACCGGCGCCAGCCGGCGTTCGCCCGCTCGCAGTCGGCGTCCGCCAGGTTCCGGAAGGGCGCGATGCTCAGCAGGTACGGCACGGTCAGCAGCGCGGCCAGCATGCCCGGCCAGCCGCAGGCGAGCAGCACCAGACCGCCGACGGCGTAACCGGCCATCGCCGCCCGGACCGTCCGGCCCGCGCCGAGCCAGGTGGCCACCGACCCGATCCCGGCAGCACGGTCGGCCTCGACGTCCTGCACCGCCCCGAAGGCCTGCGACGCCATGCCCCAGCAGAAGAACCCCGTGAGCGCCGCCAGCACGGGTCCGCTGAAGGAACCGTCCGCCAGCGCGACCCCGAAGACGGCGGGGCTGACGAAGTGGGTGCTGGACGTGGCGGAGTCCAGCACCGGGCGCTCCTTGAAGCGCAGGCGCGGTGCCGAGTACGCGACCACGGCGAACACGCTGACGGCGAGCACCGCCGTCGACGCCGCGTCGCCCACGGTCACGAGGTAGCCGAGGAACGGCAGGTTGGTCACCACGGCGGCCCACACGGTCAGCCGGTGCCAGCGGCGCGACAGGACCACGCCCTCGATGCCGCCCTTGCGGGGGTTGCGCAGGTCGGACTCGTAGTCCCACACGTCGTTCAGCCCGTACATGAGCAGGTTGTACGGCACCAGGAAGTACAGCGTCCCCAGGACCAGCTCGGTGACGCCGGTGCCCGCGATGCCGCCCGCCATGACGAAGGCGGCGGCGAACGGGTAGGCGGTGTTGACCCAGCTGACCGGGCGGGACGAGCCGACGAGCTGGCGCAGCGCGACCGCGGGCCCGTCGTGAGCGACGGCCGTCATCCGGTGATCTCCTTCGGTGCGGCCAGGGCCCAGAGGCTGGGCAGCAGCAGGGCGGCCACGACCGGCCATGCCAGGTCCTCGACCGGCGTGAGCCAGACCCGGGGGCCGAGCAGGGCGCCGTCGCCGTAGCGGAACAGGTCCGCGGCGATCATCAGGCTGTCGAACACCATCGTCAGCACGACCAGGACGGCGGCCGTCACAGCGACCAGGGCCCACCACCGCGGGCCCAGCCCGCGTGCCACGGAGGCCGCGACGGCGAGCGCCAGGCAGGCGGCGACGACCACGACGGCGAGCAGCGCGTACGTCATCGGACCGTCCTTCCTCGGCTCGTCCTCCGGGTGGCCCATCGTGCCAGCAGCCCGTGCAGCACGAGCGTGACGTAGCAGAGGAACAGGATGAAGAACAGCTCCTCGAGCGGCAGGTGCGGGGCGAGCTCGATGCCGGTCATCGCGGCACCGCCCCGCTCGTAGTAGCCCTCCGCGATCGCCACGACGTCCCAGGCGAGGAACACGGCCGTCCCGGCGAGCAGCACGGCGGCGCCGCGCACCGGGTGCGCCGAGAAGAGGAGCAGGCGTGCGCGGTGGTCGATCAGGGCCATGCAGGCCAGGGCTCCGAGCAGCAGAGCGAGGTACACGAGCTGGTCCCAGCTCACGGGACCTCCGCCGTCGCGGTGGGGCCGGGGAGCGGTACGGGGCCGCTGCTCGTGTCGCCCCGCAGGCGCTTGAGCACCAGCTCGGCACTGATGAGGCACATGGGCAGCCCCACGCCGGGGATGGTCGATCCGCCCGCGTAGAGCAGCCCGGTCACGCGGCGCGACCGGTTGCCGGCGCGGAACATGGCGCTCTGGCGCAGCGTGTGCGCGGGTCCGAGCATCCCGCCGGACCACGCGGACAGGTCAGCGGCGAAGTCCCCGGGACCGAGGGTGCGGCGCACCGTGACCCGCTCGGCCAGGTCCGGCACGCCTGCCTGCTCGGCGACGCGCTCGATCGCGGCGTCGGCGACCTGCTCGATCCGGGCGTCGCCGGCACCGTCGACCCCGCCACGGCCGAGCGCCGGGTCGGCCGGGACGGGCACGAGGACGAACAGGTTCTCGTCGCCGTCGGGTGCGACCGTCGGGTCGGTGCGCGAGGGCGCGCACACGTACAGCGATGCCGGGTCGGGCACGCGCCCTGCGGCGATGTCACCGAAGTTCGCGTGCCAGTCGCGGGTGAAGAACAGCGAGTGGTGGGCCAGCCCGGGAAGCCGCCCACGGACGCCCAGCAGTGCGAGCACGCCGCCGGGCCCGGGGTCGCGCCGGTCCCACCAGCGCTGCGGGTAGGTCTGCAGCGGGGGCGGCAGCAGCTCGGTCTCGACGTGGTGCAGGTCGGCGGCGGCGACGACGACGTCGGCACGCGTCTGGTGCTCGGCGCCGGTGTCGTCGGTCCACCGCACCCCGGTGGCGTGCGCCCGGGGGCCGCGCGGGGCCGGGACGCCGGCGGGTCCGGGGCCGGGCGCCGTCGTGATCGCCGTGACGCGGGCACCCGTGCGGACGCGTGCTCCCGCGTCCTCGGTCAGGCGCGCGACGGCGGTGACGACGGCGTGGAAGCCGCCCTGCGGGTACCGCACGCCGCCGTCCAGGTCGAGCGCGCTCATGAGGTGGTACATGCTGGGCGCACGCTGCGGCGAGGACCCGAGGAACACGGCCGGGTAGCCGAGGAGCTGGCGCAGCCGGACGTCGTCGAACCTGCCGGCGACGAACGACTCGAGCGACCGGCCCAGGAGCGTCCCGAGGCGCGGCAGGCGGGTCAGCACGTCGCGCGAGGCGAGGCCCCGCCACGACGCGAAGGTCGTGTACAGGAAGTGCCGCATCGCCATGTCGTAGGTGTCGTGCGCCGAGTCGAGGTAGCGGTCCAGCCGTGCCCCGGCACCGGGTTCGACGGCTTCGAAGGCAGCGACGTTGCGCGCGCGGTCCGGTGCCACGTCGAAGGGCCCCGCGTGCCCGTCGAAGAACACCCGGTAGGCGGGGTCGAGCGGTCGGGGGTCCAGCTCCGCCTCCGCGCTGCTGCCCATGAGACGGAACCAGCGGTCGAACACCTCGGGCATCAGGTACCAGGACGGGCCGGTGTCGAAGCGGAAGCCGCCCGACTCCCACGAGCCGGCGCGTCCCCCGACGGCGTCCTGGCGCTCGAGGACCTCGACGTCGTGCCCCTCGCGGGCCAGGAGCCCGGCGGTCGCCAGGCCGGCGATCCCGCCGCCGACGACGACGACCCTCATCGGGTCATCTCCCGGCTCACGGCGCGCGCCGCCTGGCGCAGCTTGACGACGTCGGGCACGCGCACGCGCTGGTGCCGCAGCACGGCGGCGGGCGTGCTGCGCATCCGACGGGTCAGCTCGGCGAAGAGGTCGTGCGCGAGCTGCACGGCCACCCGGCTGGATCGCGGCAGGTCACGGATCGCGCGCTGGGCCACGGCCAGGTCGGCCTCGATGTCGTCCAGCAGCCGGTCCTTCGTGGCGTCGTCGAACGCCGCGGGGTCGAGCCCGGGGAAGTAGCTCCGCCCGCGGCCGTCGACGTCGTCGGCCAGGTCGCGCAGGAAGTTCACCTTCTGGAAGGCCGCGCCGAGGCGGGCCGCGCCGGCCGCCCGGCGTGCGTAGGCGCCGTCGGCCCCGTCGACGAAGATGCGCAGGCACATGAGCCCGACGACCTCCGCCGAGCCGTGCACGTAGCGCGCGAAGCTCTCGTCGTCGTGCCGGGTGACGGACAGGTCCGTGCGCATCGACGCGAAGAACGGGTCGACCAGGTCGGGACCGATCCCGTATCGCCGTGCGGTCCTGACGAACCCGTGGACCACGAGGTTGTGGCTGTAGCCGCGCTTCGCGGCGAAGGCGACCTCCTCCTCGAGCCCGGTGAGCAGCTCCTCGCGCTGCGCGACCGTCAGGTCGGCGGCGATGTCGTCGACGATCTCGTCCGCGACCCGGACGAGGGCGTAGACGGCACGGACGTGGTCCCGCACCGAGGGCCCGAGGAGTCGGCAGGCCCATCCGAACGACGTCGAGTAGGTGTCGACGACGACGGCAGCCGTCCGTCGCGCGGCACGGTCGTACTCGGTGGCCGTCGCCGCTCGCCCCGCCCTCGCCAGCACGTCTTCCAGCATGGCGCAAGGCGCCGGGCTCTGCCTGCTCACGGCCTTCTCCTCAGGGAACTAGAACACTTGGAAAGTATCTTGCCAGGTTAGATAATAACCACGACAGGGCTACGCTGTCCCCGTGACCCAGCCGAGCAGCGGGACGTCGCGGTACTGGTACGGACCCGCCGACGAGGACCTGCGCGACCTCCTCGAGGCCGTGCGCACCCTCCGCCGGGCCGACGAGGCCATGCGGCAGCGCGCGAGCCGCGACATGGGCATGAACGTCAACGACCTCCGCGCGCTGCGGTTCGTGATCGAGCGTGAGCACACCGACGTGCCGGCGACCCCCCGGATGCTCAGCACGCACCTCGACGTCTCCACCGCCGCCACCACCAAGCTCGTCGACCGGCTCTGCCGGTCGGGCCACCTGGAACGCGGACCGCACCCCGACGACCGCCGCTCCGTGGTGCTCCGGGTCACCCCCGACGCCCACCACGAGGTGCGGGAACGCCTCGGGGGCATGCACTCGCGCATGCTCGACGTCGCCCGGACCGTCCCGGCGTCGGCGCGGCCGGCTGTCCGCGATTTCCTGCTGGCGATGGCGGAGGAGCTCTCGAGGGAGGACGACGACGCCGCGACGCACGTCGTCACGGTCTCCTCGGACGCTCCTACCGCCGCGTCGGGTACCGCCGCCGCCCCGGTAGACTGAGCCTGCGCCGCCCCGTCCCGCGTCGAGCCGCGCTCGTGGCACGTCGTCGGGGCACGGGGTCGCGCGCGACCTGGCCCGGACCGACGCCGGATTCCGTGGGCGTGCGGCGACCGCCGCGTGCGCACGGAGATCACCCGGTCCGGCGCCCCGTGCGAACCGAGGGATGTTGATGACCGCCGCTGCCGACCGCGCCGACACCGCGCCGCCCCTGCGCCCGACGCTCGACACCGTCGAGAACGCCGCCGCGAACCCCGACGAGACCCAGCCGTACGGCGAGCTCGGGCTCAAGGCCGAGGAGTACCAGCGGATCCGCGACATCCTCGGGCGCCGCCCGACGGCCGCCGAGCTCGCGATGTACTCGGTGATGTGGTCCGAGCACTGCTCCTACAAGTCGTCGAAGAACCACCTGCGCAAGTTCGGCGAGCGGGTCACGCCCGAGATGACCGAGCACCTGCTCGTCGGCATCGGCGAGAACGCCGGCGTCGTCGACATCGGCGACGGCTGGGCCGTCACCTTCAAGGTCGAGTCGCACAACCACCCGAGCTACGTCGAGCCGTACCAGGGCGCCGCCACCGGCGTCGGCGGCATCGTGCGCGACATCATCTCGATGGGCGCCCGCCCCGTGGCCGTGATGGACCAGCTGCGGTTCGGTGCGGTCGACCACCCCGACACGGCGCGGGTCGTGCACGGCGTCGTCTCCGGCGTCGGCGGGTACGGCAACTCGCTCGGCCTGCCGAACATCGGCGGCGAGCTCGTGTTCGACGCCTCCTACCAGGGCAACCCCCTCGTCAACGCGCTGTGCCTGGGCGTGCTGCGGCACGAGGACATCCACCTCGCCAACGCCTCCGGCACCGGCAACAAGGTGATCCTCTTCGGTGCGCGCACCGGCGGCGACGGCATCGGCGGGGCGTCCATCCTCGCGTCCGAGACCTTCGAGGACGGCGTCCCCGCGAAGCGCCCGAGCGTGCAGGTGGGCGACCCCTTCATGGAGAAGGTGCTCATCGAGTGCTGCCTGGATCTCTACGCGGCGAAGGTCGTCGAGGGCATCCAGGACCTCGGTGCGGCCGGCATCTCCTGCGCCACCTCCGAGCTCGCCTCGAACGGCGACGGCGGCATGCACGTCGACCTCGACGACGTGCTGCTGCGCGACCCGTCGCTGAACGCCGGCGAGATCCTCATGTCGGAGTCGCAGGAGCGGATGATGGCGGTCGTCACGCCGGAGAAGCTCGACGCGTTCCTGGCCATCACCGACCGGTGGGACGTCGAGACGTCCGTGATCGGCGAGGTCAACGGTTCCGGCCGCCTCACCATCGACCACCACGGCCAGCGCATCGTCGACGTCGACCCGCGGACCGTCGCGCACGAGGGCCCCGTCTACGACCGCCCCTACGCGCGCCCCGCCTGGCAGGACGACCTGCAGCGGGCGTCCGTGGCCGGCCTCGGGCTGGCCCGCCCGGAGACCGCCGACGAGCTGCGGTCCACGGCGCTGCGCCTGCTCGCCTCGCCCAACCTCGCCTCACCCGCCTGGGTGACCGACCAGTACGACCGTTACGTCCAGGGCAACACCGCGCTGTCCCAGCCCGACGACGGCGGCGTGGTGCGCGTGGACGAGTCCACCGGCCTGGGCGTCGCCCTGGCCACCGACGCCAACGGCCGCTACGGCAAGCTCGATCCGCGGGCCGGCGCACGGCTCGCGCTCGCCGAGGCCTACCGCAACGTGGCGACGACGGGCGCGACGCCGCTCGCCGTCACCGACTGCCTCAACTTCGGCTCGCCGGAGCACCCCGACTCGATGTGGCAGCTCGTCGAGGCGATCGAGGGCCTGGCCGACGCGTGCCAGGAGCTGGGCGTGCCCGTCACCGGCGGCAACGTCTCGCTGTACAACGGCTCGGGTGAGCCCGGGCAGATCGACTCGTCGATCCACCCGACGCCGGTGGTCGGCGTCCTCGGTGTCATCGAGGACGTGCGCACCGCGCTGCCCTCGGGCTGGCGCGCCGCGGGTCTGTCGGTGCTGCTGCTGGGCGCCACCGCCGACGAGCTCGACGGGTCCGCCTGGGCCGACGTCGTGCACCGCCACCTCGGCGGGCTGCCCCCGCGGGTCGACCTCGAGGCCGAGCGTGCGCTGGCCGGCGTGCTCGTGGAGGCGCGCCGCTCGCAGGCGGCGACGGCGGCGCACGACCTGTCCGAGGGCGGGCTCGTGCAGTCGTTGCTCGAGGCCTCGCTGCGCTACGGTGTCGGCGTGACCGCCTCGCTCGACGCGGTCACCGGCCGTGACGGCGTGACGCCGTTCGCTGCGTTGTTCAGCGAGACCACCGCACGCGCGCTGGTCGCGGTGGCGCCGGAGCGGGAGGCCCAGATCGTCGCGGCGGCCGAGGCGGCCGGTGTGCCGGTCGCGCGGATCGGCGAGACCGGCGGCGACACGGTCACGGTGTCGTTCGGCGCCGAGTCGTTCGCGATCGCGCTGGACGAGGCGCGCGAGGTGCACGAGGCCACCCTGCCGCGCATCTTCGGTTGATCGTCGCCGTGCGCCCGGTTCGCCGTCTCACGTTCCGGGACGATTCGCCATGCGCGAATGAGATCGTCATGCTGGCCGGAGCACCAGGGGCGCGCCGTGACCGGCACGTCGTCACCGTCGAACCGGAGGAGAACTGATGGAAGACCAACTGCAGGGGACCTTTGCCGAGGTGCTGCAGCGCAACCCGGGCGAGGTGGAGCTGCACCAAGCCGTGCGCGAGGTCTTCGAGTCGCTCGTCCCGGTGCTGCGCAAGAACCCGCAGTACACGGAGGCGGCGGTGCTCGAGCGCATCTGCGAGCCCGAGCGCCAGATCATCTTCCGCGTCCCGTGGGTCGACGACTCCGGTCAGGTCCGGATCAACCGCGGCTTCCGGGTGGAGTACAACTCGGCCCTGGGGCCGTACAAGGGCGGCCTGCGCTTCCACCCGTCCGTCTACCTGGGAACCGTCAAGTTCCTCGGGTTCGAGCAGGTCTTCAAGAACGCTCTCACCGGCCTGCCCATCGGCGGCGGCAAGGGCGGCTCGGACTTCGACCCCCGCGGTCGCTCCGACGGCGAGGTCATGCGCTTCTGCCAGTCGTTCATGACGGAGCTGTACCGCCACATCGGCGAGTACACCGACGTCCCTGCCGGTGACATCGGTGTGGGCGCTCGCGAGATCGGCTTCCTCTTCGGCCAGTACAAGCGGATCACCAACCGGTACGAGTCCGGCGTGCTGACGGGCAAGGGGCTGACCTGGGGCGGTTCGCTGGTCCGCAAGGAGGCGACGGGCTACGGGTGCGTCATCTTCGCGGACCGCATGCTGGCGACCCGCAGCGAGTCGCTCGACGGTCTGCGCGTCTCGATCTCCGGCTCGGGGAACGTCGCCATCTACGCCGCCGAGAAGGCGCAGCAGCTCGGCAGCCGCGTCATCACGTTCTCCGACTCCTCCGGTTACGTGGTGGACGAGGCGGGCATCGACCTCGACCTGCTCAAGCAGATCAAGGAGGTCGAGCGGGGGCGGGTGTCCGACTACGTCGACCGTCGCCCGGGCGCCCGGTTCGTCACCGAGGGCAACCTCTGGGAGGTGCCGACCGACGTCGCCCTGCCCTGCGCCACGCAGAACGAGCTCACCGACAAGGACGCCGAGCGGCTGGTGGCCAACGGCGTCCGTGCCGTGGCGGAGGGCGCCAACATGCCGTGCACGCGCGAGGCCGTGGCCCTGCTGCGCGAGCACAAGGTCCTCTTCGGGCCGGGCAAGGCCGCGAACGCCGGTGGCGTGGCGACGTCGGCCCTCGAGATGCAGCAGAACGCCTCGCGGGACTCCTGGAGCTTCGACTACACCGAGCAGCGGCTCGGCGAGATCATGGCCACGATCCATGACCAGTGCCTCGCGACCGCTGACGAGTACGACGCCCCGGGAGACTACGTGGTGGGCGCCAACGTGGGCGGTTTCACGCGCGTGGCCGACGCCATCATCTCGCTCGGCGTCGTCTGACCCGACAGCACCGGAGGCGACGGCCCCGGACGCGCCGACGGCGCGGCTCCTCGATCGAGGAGCCGCGCCGTCGTGCTGCGCGGGGCCACCGCGGTGCTCAGACCTCGGAGTTCTCCGAGGAGATCATCCAGGCCTGCTTCTCCAGGTCGGCGATGATCTCGTGCAGGAGGTCGGCCGAGGTCGGGTCCTCGGCGTCGACCTCGTCGTGCACGTCGCGGACGACCTCGACGGTCTGCGCCACGCGCTCGACGACCGCGTCCACGGTGTCGCCCACCGACACCAGCCCGGCAGGGTAGGGCGAGAGGTCGGTCTTCGTGGCGACGGTCTCGGTGCGGCCGTCCGGCACGGCCTGCAGCGCCCGCAGACGCTCGGCGACGGTGTCGCTGTGCTCGCGGGCGACGTCGACCAGCTCGTCGAGCTGGAGGTGCAGGTCGCGGAACCCGCGCCCCGTGACGTTCCAGTGGGCCTGCTTGCCCTGGACGTGCAGGTCGACGAGGGCCACGAGGACCCGCTGCAGGTGGGCGTGGAGCTTCTCCGACGCCTCGGCCCGGTGCGTGCTGCGATGGATCGACGGTGCGGACATGATGTTCCTCGCTCTCTCGGGGATCGCCCGGCGGCGGTCACCGTGCTGGTGCTGCGCCGTTCTCTTGAACGATTCCAGGTTAGGAACAATTCCGCAGGTCCGCCAGCAAGGACAGGCGTGCCTTGGGGGAGCGGGGCAGGGCAGGCAACCCTTCGGCGGACACGCTCCTGACCGGCGCGACGTGGCGCGGGTCACTATGCTGGGGCGCAGGGAGGCTTCCGATGACGTGGCCGCTGGCGTACCTGATGTCGGTCGTGCTCGTGCTCGCGATCATGGCTGTCGGTACCTGGCTGCGCTCGGCGCCGCACCGAGCGGCACGGGAACGACGTCGTCGTCGCCGGGACGGACCGGACCCTCTCGTCACGCTGGCGATCCAGATCCGCCTCGGCGAGCTCTCCCACGAGCTGCACAAGGTGACCGAGGACCCGGACGTCTATGCCCGCGCCCACCACTGGCGGGCCGCGCAGGACGCCTACGACGCGATGCTGCGGGACGCCTGCCGCGCGGCCGGGCTCGCCGTCGTCGACCGGCCCCTGCGCGCCGACGAGCGGGTCACCGAGGACGAACGGCTGCGCGAGGAGCTGGAGCTCAGCGCCCGAGGCTGGTCCTGGTGACTACCTCGGCGGACGTCGCACTTCCTCGGCGGAGACAGGGCCGGCCCGGCCGAGGCGGTACCTCGACCGGGCCGGTGCGGAGCTCGGGTCAGAACGTGTCGACCGCCGAGTTGAGGGTCCGCGACGGTCGCATGACCGCAGCGGCCTTGTCGCCGTCCGGGTAGTAGTACCCGCCGACGTCGACGGGGTTGCCCTGGGCCGCGAGCAGCTCGTCGACGATGGTCGACTCCTGCTCCGCCAGGGTGGCTGCGAGCGGCGCGAACGCCGCGGCGAGCTCCGCGTCCTCGGTCTGCGTGGCCAGCTCCTGCGCCCAGTACAGGGCGAGGTAGAAGTGCGAGCCGCGGTTGTCGATGCCGCCCACGCGACGGGTCGGCGACTTGTCCTGGTCGAGGAACGTCCCGGTCGCGCGGTCGAGGGTGTCCGCGAGGACCTGTGCGCTCGCGTTGCCGGCCACGCGGGCCAGGTGCTCGAACGACGCCGACAGCGCGAAGAACTCGCCGAGCGAGTCCCAGCGCAGGTAGTTCTCGGCCAGGAGCTGCTGGACGTGCTTCGGGGCCGATCCGCCCGCGCCGGTCTCGAAGAGCCCGCCGCCGTTCATCAGCGGCACGATCGACAGCATCTTGGCCGACGTGCCGACCTCGAGGATCGGGAAGAGGTCCGTGTTGTAGTCGCGGAGCACGTTGCCCGTCACCGAGATCGTGTCCAGGCCCTCGCGGATCCGGTCGAGGGAGTAGCGCGTCGCCTCGGCCGGAGCCATGACGAGGATCTCGAGCCCGTCGGTGTCGTGGTCGCCGAGGTACTCCTCCACCTTGGCGATGAGCTGCGCGTCGTGCGCGCGGTCGACGTCGAGCCAGAAGACGGCCGGGTCGCCCGACTCGCGGGCACGGCGTACCGCCAGGCCCACCCAGTCGCGGATCGGGGCGTCCTTGGTCTGGCACGCGCGCCAGACGTCTCCGGCGGCGACGTCGTGCGACATGAGCACCTCGCCGGCGGCGTTCACGACCTCCACGGTGCCGTCGGCCGGGATCTCGAAGGTCTTGTCGTGCGACCCGTACTCCTCGGCCTTGCGGGCCATGAGGCCGACGTTCGGCACGGAGCCCATGGTGGCCGGGTCGAGGGCGCCCTTGGCGCGGCAGTCGTCGATGACGGCCTGGTAGACGCCGGCGTAGGAGGAGTCGGGGATGACGGCGAGCGTGTCGTGCTCGGCGCCGTCCGGGCCCCACATGTGACCGCCGATGCGGATCATCGCGGGCATCGAGGCGTCGATGATGACGTCCGAGGGCACGTGCAGGTTCGTGATGCCCTTGTCCGAGTTCACCATCGCGAGCGCCGGGCCGTCCTCGAGGCCCTTCGCGACGGCGGCCTTGACCGCCTCGCCGTCGGGCAGGGCGTCGACGCCGGACAGGATGCCGCCGAGGCCGTCGCGGGACGAGAGCCCGGCCGCCTTGAGCTGCGCGCCGTACTGCTCGAAGACCTCGGGCAGGAACGCCTCGACGATGTGGCCGAAGATGATCGGGTCGGAGACCTTCATCATGGTGGCCTTGAGGTGTGCGGAGAACAGCACGCCCTCGGTCTTCGCGCGCTCGATCTGCTCCGCGAGGAAGCGGTGCAGCGCCGCGACCGACATGAACGTCCCGTCGACGACCTCACCCTCCTCGACGGCCAGGCCCTCCTTGAGCACCCGGGTGCCGTCGCCCGTGCGCAGGCGGATCGTCAGCGTGTCGGCGGCGGGCATCGTCACCGACTTCTCGTTCGAGAAGAAGTCGTCGGCACCCATCGTGGCGACGTTGGTCTTCGACTCGGGGGACCACTCGCCCATGCTGTGGGGGTGCGCCTTGGCGTAGTTCTTCACGGCCGCCGGTGCACGGCGGTCGGAGTTGCCCTCGCGCAGGACGGGGTTCACCGCGGAGCCCTTGACCCTGTCGTAGCGGGCGCGGGCCTCGCGCTCGGCGTCCGTGGACGGGTCCTCCGGGTAGTCCGGGATGGCGTAGCCCTGGCCCTGCAGCTCGGTGATCGCCGCCTTGAGCTGCGGCACCGACGCGGAGATGTTGGGCAGCTTGATGATGTTCGCCTCGGGCGTGGTGGCCAGCCGGCCGAGCTCGTCCAGGGCGTCGCCGACGCGCTGGGACTCGGTCAGGTGGTCGGGGAACAGCGCGAGGATGCGCCCGGCGAGGGAGATGTCGCGCGTGTCGACCTCGACGCCGGCCTTCGCCGCGTACGCCTGGACGATCGGGAGAAACGAGTACGTCGCCAGCAGCGGCGCCTCGTCGGTGTACGTGTAGTAGATCCGGGCGGCGGCTGACTGGGGCTGGGTCGTCATGCGGAGATGCTCCTGGGGACGTCGAGATCGTTTGATATCAAGATACTTTGCTCCGAGCGGCCGTGTCGAAACAGCATCTCCCTCCGCGCGCGGCGGCGCACAGGCAGAACTACGGTCGTGGCGTGCCCACCCGAGACCTGCGACTCGTGCCCGTCAGCTCCGACGACGTCGTGTCCGCGCTGGCCGCGCTGCGCGCCGAGATCGGCGTGCCCGCCATGTACCCGGCCGACGCCCGGGCGGAGGCGGAGCGTGCGGCGCGCGGCGACCTGAAGGACTTCCGCCAGGACCGCCGGGACATCGACTTCGTCACGATCGACCCGCCGGGCTCCCTCGACCTCGACCAGGCGGTCCACGTCGCGTCGTCCGGCCACGGGTACATCGTGCGCTACGCCATCGCCGACGTCGCCGCGTTCGTCTCGGCGGGAGGCGCCCTGGACGCGGAGGTGCACCGCCGCGGGCTGACGTTCTACGGCCCGGACTCGCGCACACCCCTGCACCCGACCGTGCTGTCCGAGGGTGCGGCGAGCCTCCTGCCGGGCGAGGACCGTCCGGCGGTCCTGTGGACCATCGCCGTCGACTCGTCCGGCGAGATCTCGAGCACCACCGTCACCCGCGCCGTCGTGCGCTCGCGGGCACGGCTCACGTACGGCGAGGCGCAGACCACGCTCGACGCCGGGTCCGCGCCGGAGTCCCTGACGCTCCTGGCCGACGTCGGCCGGCTGCGGCACGCTCGCGAGCAGGAGCGCGGCGGGGTCTCGCTGGCGGTCCCCGAGCAGGAGGTGGTGCGGCGCGCGGACGGCTCCTACGACCTGGAGCTCCGGCGCACCCTGCCGATCGAGGAGTGGAACGCCCAGATCTCGCTCCTCACCGGCATCGCGGCGGCCCGGCTCATGCGCGAGGCCGGGGTGGGCGTCTTCCGGACGCTGCCGCCCGCGGCGTCGGGCGACGTCGCACGCCTGCGGCACACGGCGGCCGCCCTGGGGATCGACTGGCCCGAGCACACGACCTACGCCGAGCTGCTGCCGCGCCTCGAGTCCCGGCGATCGGCGCACGCGGCGTTCCTCAACGAGGCGACGACGCTGTTCCGCGGTGCGGGTTACCTGGCGTTCGGCGTGCCAGGACCCGACGGCGGCGCGCGGGTCCCGCTGCCTGCGGACGCCCGGCACGCGGCCATCGGGGCGGAGTACGCCCACGTCACGGCGCCGCTGCGCCGGCTCGTCGACCGGTACGGCACGGAGATCTGCGTCGCGCAGTCCGCCGGCCGTGACGTGCCGGAGTGGGCGCTGGCCGCGCTGCCCGCCCTGCCCGCGACGATGCAGGCGGCGGCACGCCGCGCGAACGCCTTCGAGCGGGCGTGCGTCGACATCGTCGAGGCGGTGCTGCTCGGGTCCCGCGTCGGGAGACAGTTCGACGGGGTCGTCGTGGACGCCGACGCTGCCGTGGACCAGCACGGCCGTCCCCGGCGGGCGCGAGGCCAGGTCATGCTGCGCGACCCGGCGGTGCGTGCCGCCGTCGTCGGCGCGGAGGGCGTGGAGCTGCCGCTGGGGGAGCGCGCCCGGGTGACGCTGGCGGAGGCCTCGGTGGCCGAGCGGCGGGTGCTCTTCACCCTGCCGTGAAGCCCGCCCGGATCATCAGCGGGCTCGACCGACATAGCCTGGGCCCATGCCTGCACGACGACGGACGGACCCGGCCGCGGGCCGGGCTGCGGTGGCCGAGTGGCTCGCCGGGACGGCGGACCGCCGGAGCACGACGACGGCGGTCCGGTTCACGCTCGAGGAGCTGGCCGACGTCGCGCCCGGGAACGCCGTCGAGGTGCGCGTCCCGCCGGCCGGCGCCGTGCAGGCCGTCCAGGGTCCGCGGCACACGAGGGGCACCCCGCCGAACGTCGTGGAGACCGACGTCCAGACTTGGCTGGCGCTCGCGACGGGCCGGCAGACGTGGGTGGAAGCCGTCGCGTCGGGGCGGGTGCACGCCTCCGGGGAGCGGGCCGACCTCACCGGGATGCTCCCGCTGCAGGCGGCCCGCCCGCGCTGACCACAGCACCGACCACCGGGCGGGGGCAGGCGGCGGTGCGCCTGCGCTGGCCCGCCAGGCGGCCGCACCGTCGCGACCAGGCGGAGTCCCGGGCGAACAGCGGCCCCTGCATCGGCTCCCGGGGCTGCGCTCGTCGGTGGGGGACGCTACGGTCGAGCACCGGTCTCCTCTCGGCAGCGTGGTCGTGACCTGGGGTTCAAGCAGCGTTCACACCGGGCTGCTTGGCTGAGCCCGCCCTGTCGACCCTGATCGAGGAGGACCAGAGTGACTGTTCTGTCACGGATCCCGCGTTGCCGACGGACCGCGGGCGTGGCGACGTTCGCCGCCCTGCTCGTCCCGGCTGCCGCGGTCCCCGCCGTCCCTGCCGCAGCCGTGCCGTCGTCGGACGCCGTCGTCCTCGTCGAGGAGGTCTACGGCGGCGGTGGCAACAACGGCGCCGTCTACGACCAGGACTTCGTGGAGCTGTACAACCCGGGCGACGAGCCCGTCCCCCTGGACGGCTGGTCCGTCCAGTACGGGTCGGCGGGCGGCACCACCTGGTCGGGGCAGACCGACCTGGCGGGCGAGATCCCGGCGGGCGGTTCGTTCCTCGTGGGGCAGGCGCACGGCAACGACACCGACCTGCCGGACCTTCCGACGCCCGACGTCGAGGGATCGATCTTCATGTCCGGCTCGGGTGCCGAGGTGGCGCTGGTCTCCTCCACGGACCGCCTCGACTGCACCGGTGCGGCGTGCGCCGACGTCGCGGACCTGGTCGACCTGGTCGGGTGGGGCTCGG
The DNA here is from genome assembly GCF_056590155.1 of Isoptericola sp. GX10416. Classification (NCBI taxonomy): domain Bacteria; kingdom Bacillati; phylum Actinomycetota; class Actinomycetes; order Micrococcales; family Promicromonosporaceae; genus Isoptericola; species Isoptericola sp. GX10416. The sequence goes on from NZ_JBWPVO010000002.1 coordinate 282,334, forward strand.
CGAACACCTTCCTCGGGTCCGGTCCCGCGCCGGGCACGACCAACGCGACGTCGGTCGCGCGGACCGACCACGGACACACGGTCGACAACGCCGCCGACTTCACGGCCGGCGAGCCGACGCCGGCGAATAGCGGCGCGCAGACCGACCCGGACCCCGACCCGGACCCGGACCCGAAGGCCGCCACGATCGCGGAGATCCAGGGGACGGGCGACTCCTCGCCGCTCGACGGGCAGGTCGTCACCACCCGCGGCGTCGTGACCGCCGTCTACCCGACGGGCGGGTTCGACGGCCTCTACCTGCAGACCTCGGGCAGCGGCGGCGACCCGGCCGACGACGCCACCCCCGGCGCCTCCGACGCCCTCTTCGTCTATTCCGCCGCCGCGGCCCAGGAGGTCGGGCTCGGCGACCACCTCGAGGTGACGGGCGAGGCCGGCGAGTACTTCGACCTGACGCAGGTCACGCCGTCGTCGTGGACCGTGCTCGACGAGCCCGCCGAGGCGGTGAAGCCGACCCCCACGACCTGGCCGGCCACCGACGCCGAGCGCGAGGCCCTCGAGGGCATGCTGCTGGCCCCGCAGGGCGAGCTCACCGTGACGGACAACTACTCGACGAACCTCTACGGCACCGTGGGTCTCGCGGCGGGAGACTCGCCGCTCGTGCAGCCGACGACGGCGGGTCGCCCCGGTTCGGACGAGGCGGCCGCGCAGGCCGCCGACAACGCGGCGCGCGCCGTCCAGCTCGACGACGGCTCGACGTGGGACTACTCGGGGTCGTCGAGGTCGTCGACACCGCTGCCGTGGCTGAACGGCACCGACCCGCTGCGTGTCGGCGCGCCGGTGACCTTCACCGGTCCCGTCGTCCTCGACTACCGGTACGGCGCCTGGTCGTTCCAGCCGCTCGAGCAGCTCACGGGCGACAACGCCGCCGCCGTGCAGCCGGCCGAGTTCGCCGACACCCGTGAGGCGTCGCCCGCCGACGTGGGCGGCGACCTCACCGTGGGCACCTTCAACGTGCTCAACTACTTCACGACCACCGGCGACCAGCTCGACGGGTGCCAGTACTACACCGATCGCGACGGCGACCCGATCAGCGTCCGCGGCGGGTGCCTCGCCCGGGGCGCCGCCGACGCCGAGAACCTGGAGCGGCAGCAGGCCAAGATCGTCGCCGCGATCAGCGAGCTCGGCGCCGACGTCGTCGCCCTCGAGGAGATCGAGAACTCGGCCGCGTTCGGCAAGGATCGCGACCAGGCGCTCTCCGACCTGGTCGACGCGCTGAACGAGGTGGACGGTGCGGGCACCTGGGAGCTCGTGCCCTCGCCCGCCGACGTGCCGACCGACGAGGACGTCATCCGCAACGCGTTCGTCTACCGTCCCGCCACGGCCGAGACGGTCGGCGAGTCGCGCATCCTGCTCGGGTCCGACGCCTTCGGCAACGCCCGCGAGCCGCTCGCGCAGACCTTCCAGCCGGCCGGCGGGGCCGCCGACGACCCGGACGACGACGTCGTGGTGATCACCAACCACTTCAAGTCCAAGGGCTCGGCCGGTCCCTGGCCGGGCGACGGCGACGCGGGTGACGGTCAGGGCTCGTCCAACGAGTCGCGGGTGCGGCAGGCGACGGCGCTGGTGGGCTTCGCGGACGAGGTCGCGGCCGACGCCGGCACCGACCGGGTGCTGCTGGTCGGCGACTTCAACGCCTACGAGCAGGAGGACCCGGTCGTGGTCCTGACCGACGCGGGCTACACCGACCTCGGCCCGACGACGGGCAAGTACACGTACTCCTTCGGCGGCCAGGTGGGGTCGCTCGACCACGTGCTGGCCTCCCCGGCGGCGCTCGACGCCGTGACGGGCACGGACATCTGGAACATCAACGCGTACGAGCCGGTGGCGAACGAGTACAGCCGGTACGCCTACAACGTGACGCTCCTCTACGACGAGTCGCCGTTCCGGTCCTCCGACCACGACCCGCTGCTGGTCGGGATGGACCTCACGGCCGGCGGGCCCGGCGAACCCACCGAGCCCGCCTGGCAGGCCGACGTCGTCTACACGGCCGGAGACCGGGTGTCCTCGAGCGGCCGGGTCTTCGAGGCGATGTGGTGGACGCGCGGCGAGACGCCGGGCGCCAGCCCCTGGGGTGCCTGGGCGGAGATCGGCGCGCCGGTCGAGACCGACGCCGGCACCTTCCCCGCCTGGACGGCCTCGCAGGTGTACGTGGGTGGCGAGACCGTGGTGCACGACGGCGAGCGGTGGCAGGCCCGCTGGTGGACGCGGAACCAGGAGCCGGGAGACCGCCACGGTCCGTGGGAGCCGCTCGACTGACCTGCACGGCGCGGGGGATAGGCTCGAGGTGTGAGCAGCACCAGTCCCGACCCGTCTCCCGCGCCGGTCGAGCGCGCCGAGCCCGACGAGCACGCCGAGCCCGACGAGCACCTGCTCGTCGACCCTGCCCGGGTGCGCCGCGCGCCCCGGTACCGGGGATTCTTCACGGTGGGTGCCGTCGTCGGCGTCGTGGTCGGCGTGGTCCTCGGCGTCTGGCTGTCCGGCATCGCGAGCGACGACGGCGCCCTGCTGCTCAAGCCGGGCGTGTACGTCTCGGTGATCGTGCTGGGCACCACGACCTTCTTCGTGCTGCTCGCCGGCGCTCTCGCCGTCCTGGCGGACCGCCGGAGCCTGCGTCGCAGGTGAGCACGGCGCGGGCCCGGGCGGTCGGCTGTGGGATACTCGGGGCATGCCCTTGCGCCCTGACGGCCGTCTGAACCACGACCTCATGCCCGGCGAGAAGGGGCCGCAGGACGCCTGCGGCGTCTTCGGTGTCTGGGCTCCCGGCGAGGAGGTCGCGAAGCTCGCCTACTTCGGCCTGTACGCCCTGCAGCACCGCGGCCAGGAGTCCGCCGGGATCGCCACCAGCAACGGTGAGCAGATCCTCGTCTACAAGGACATGGGCCTGGTCTCCCAGGTGTTCGACGAGACCGCGCTGAACGCCCTGACGGGGCACATCGCCGTCGGCCACTGCCGCTACTCCACGACCGGTGGCGTCACGTGGGAGAACGCCCAGCCCACGCTCGGCGCGACGGCGTCCGGGACGGTCGCCCTCGGCCACAACGGGAACCTGACCAACTCCGCCGAGCTCGTCGACCTGGTGGCCGAGCGCTACGGCGCCCAGCGTCGCGGTGAGCTCGCCCGCGGCAACACGACGGACACCGCGCTGGTGACGGCGCTGCTCGTCGGGGACGAGGACCACACCCTCGAGCAGACCGCGCTCGAGGTGCTCCCGCGGCTGCGCGGCGCCTTCTCGCTCGTCTTCATGGACGAGCACACCCTCTACGCGGCCCGCGACCCGCAGGGCGTGCGACCGCTCGTCCTGGGCCGCACCCAGCGCGGGTGGGTCGTGGCCTCCGAGACGCCTGCCCTCGACATCGTCGGCGCGTCCTTCGTGCGGGAGGTGGAGCCGGGCGAGCTGATCTGCATCGACGACGACGGGCTGCGGTCCACGCGGTTCGCCCCGACCGAGCGCGCCGGCTGCGTCTTCGAGTACGTCTACCTGGCCCGGCCCGACACGTCGATCAAGGACCGGCCGGTGCACGCCGCCCGGCTCGAGATGGGCAGGATCCTGGCCCGGGAGCACCCGGTGGACGCCGACCTGGTGATCCCGGTGCCCGAGTCGGGCACGCCGGCGGCCGTCGGCTACGCCCAGGAGTCCGGGATCCCGTTCGGCCAAGGGCTGACCAAGAACGCCTACGTCGGCCGCACGTTCATCCAGCCGTCCGACACGCTGCGCCAGCTCGGCATCCGGCTCAAGCTGAACCCGCTGCGCGAGGTGATCCGCGGCAAGCGGCTCGTCGTCGTGGACGACTCCATCGTGCGCGGCAACACCCAGCGCGCGCTGATCCGCATGCTGCGCGAGGCCGGTGTGGCCGAGGTGCACGTGCGGATCTCGTCGCCCCCGGTGAAGTGGCCCTGCTTCTACGGCATCGACTTCGCCTCGCGTGCGGAGCTCATCGCGAACGGGCTCACCCCCGAGGAGATCGGCCAGTCGCTCGGCGCGGACAGCCTGGGCTACATCTCGACCGAGGGCATGATCGCCGCGACCGAGCAGCCGGCGTCGCAGCTGTGCGCCGCCTGCTTCACCGGGGAGTACCCGATCGAGCTCCCCGAGGAGCACCAGCTGGGCAAGTACCAGCTCGAGCAGGCCGAGCTGCCCCTCGGAGCGCCGCAGGACGGCCTCTCCCAGCTCTCGGTGGGCGTGGGCGGCCAGACCGCGCTCGACCACCCCTGACCCACCCCGCAACACCCAGGAGCCTGACGCCGTGACTGATGGACTGACCTACGCCGCCGCCGGCGTCGACACCGAGGCCGGGGACAAGGCCGTCGAGCTGATGAAGGACGCCGTCCGCCGCACGCAGGGCACCGCCGTCCTCGGGGGCGTGGGCGGGTTCGCCGGGCTCTACGACCTCTCGGCGTTCCAGCAGTACCGCAAGCCGCTGCTCGCCACCTCGACGGACGGCGTCGGCACCAAGGTGGCGATCGCGCAGGCGCTCGACAAGCACGACACCATCGGGTTCGACCTGGTCGGCATGGTCGTCGACGACATCGTGGTGGTCGGCGCGGAGCCGCTGTTCATGACGGACTACATCGCCACGGGCAAGGTCGTGCCCGAGCGGGTGGCCGACATCGTGCGCGGTATCGCCCAGGCGTGCGAGGTCGCCGGGACCGCGCTGGTGGGCGGCGAGACGGCAGAGCACCCCGGGCTCCTCGCCCCCGACGAGTACGACGTCGCGGGGGCGGCCACCGGGATCGTCGAGGCGGACGCCGTGCTCGGCCCGGAGCGGGTCCGTGCCGGGGACGTCCTGCTCGGCATGGCCTCCAGCGGCATCCACTCGAACGGCTACTCGCTCGTGCGGGCCGTCATCAAGCACGCCGGTTGGGAGCTCGACCGGCACGTCGAGGAGTTCGGGCGGACGCTGGGCGAGGAGCTGCTCGAGCCGACCCGCGTGTACGCGAGCGACTGCCTGGCGCTGGCCCGGGACGATGCGGCGCAGGTGCACGCCTTCACGCACGTCACCGGGGGAGGGCTCGCGGCGAACCTCGCGCGCGTGCTCCCGCAGGGTGTCGTGGCGACGGTGGACCGGGCGTCCTGGGAGGTGCCGGCCGTCTTCCGGACGGTGCGGGAGCTCGGCGGAGTACCTCGTCAGGACCTGGAGAACACGCTGAACCTCGGCGTGGGCATGGTCGCCGTGGTGGGGGCCGACGGCGTCGACGCGGCTCTCGACCGGCTGCGCACCCTCGGCGTGGACGCCTGGGTGATGGGCACGGTCGCCGAGCTCGACCCGGCGGCTCCGGTCGAGGACCTCGTGGTGGGGACCAAGGGCGTGCACGCGGGGGCGGTCCGGCTCGTCGGCGACTACCGCTGACGGACGCACGAAGGGTCGGACGGCTGGTGCCGTCCGACCCTGTCGAGACCGAGCTGGTGGTGGAGCTGCGACTCAGCGGCGGTCGTCGTCCCACGACGCGTAGCTGTTGTCGTACGCCGAGTCCGCGCTGTCGTTCCAGCGGTCCTCGGTGACGACGTCGGTCGACTGGTCGGCCTTGAGCTCTTGCTCCAGCGCGTGGTAGTTCGTCTCGGGGCTGTAGTACTTCAGCTCGCGAGCGACCTTCGTGTGCTTAGCCTTCTGACGGCCCCGGCCCATGGCTCCGACCCCCTCAACGTAAGAGCGGGGCGGCAACGTCGCAGACGTGCGGCCCCGAGAGAAGATTTCGTCTGTTCAGGTTCTAACGGTACATGCTGGAACGGCATTCCCTCCACTCGGCATGACGTCGCCAACCGGCTGACCCGCGCCTGGTCAGGTCGTGGAGTGCTCCGAACGTGACTCATGTCACGCCGTCGGGGTGCGCAGTTCCGGACCGACGGGGCGAGTCGGACCTTGACCACCGCAAGTTCACGCTCGGTTCAAGTCGCCTCAATCCCGCTTTCTGCACACAATGGAACGACACGACCGTGGAGCTTCAGGGCGCCGCCCGAACCGGTCGCGTACCAGGAGGTGCAGGGGATGTCGTTTCACGGTGACTCCGAGGTCCTGTTGACGCCCGCTGAGGTAGCCAGCCTCTTTCGTGTCGATCCGAAGACCGTGACCCGCTGGGCCAAGGCGGGCAAGCTCTCGTCCATCCGCACGCTCGGCGGGCACCGGCGCTACAAGGAGTCCGAGGTCCGGGCGCTGCTCGGGGCGGCCTCCGAGGCTGCCGAGGCCGAGGCGGCGGCGAACGCCGCCGCGGCCGACACGCGGAACGACGACTCGCAGAGGTGAGCCGCCGGCCCGGTGACCGGGCCGACGACCATGGGCTGGCCGACGACCGCGGGGCGGTCAGTGACGGATCGCACGGACGACGAGGATCGTGACCGTCGCCGCCCCGACGGCGGCCACGCCGAGGAGGAGCTTGGCGTTGCGGGCCCGCTGGGCATCGTGCGCCGGGAGCCCGTGGCCCGTGAGGAGACCGCCCGCGTCGGCCGCGGCCTGCTTCGTCCCGTGAGCGAGCTGCGCCGCCTGGTACGAGGGAGACAGTCGCGTCGTCAGCTCGTCGAGGGTGTCGCCGACCTGGCGACGGGCCTGGGCCACCTGCGCCTCGAGCTCCGCCCGGCTCATGCCGGCCGTGCTGTCGTCGGGTGCCGCCGTCCGGCCTGCTCGCTCCGGGCTCATCCCTTGATCCCCTCCTTGAGCGTGTTGACGTCCTCCTTGACCCGGTCGATCGTCTCTGGACGCCGGGCGGCCTGCTTGAGCTGGCGGACGGCCACCAGCACGAGCAGCGCGGCCACCAGGAGCATGGCGACGCCGACGACGAGCGCCGAGAGCCATAGCGGCCAGGCCTCGGCGAGGCCGATGATCGCGGACCAGACGAGGACGCCGACCGCGTAGAGCACGATGACGAGCGCCGCGCACACCAGCCCGACGCCGATCCCGGATCGCTTGGCCTTCTCGGTCAGCTCCGCCTTGGCGAGGGCGATCTCCGCCCGGACCAGGCGGGTGGCCTGCTCCGAGAGCTGTTCGACGAGCCGGCCCATGCTGGGAGGCCGGTCTGCCGGGGGCGTCTGCCCGTCGTCCCAGTCCGTCATCGGCTGCTCCGATCCTCGACGAGTGCGTGCGTGTGGTCCCACTCAACCCGTCCTGACTGGTCCAGGCAATTCCAGAGCGCTGGTGAGTCGGCACCCGGTGCCCTGAAACGACGAAGACCCCCGGGCTGCGGCCCGAGGGTCTTCGTGGTGGTGGCTCCGACCGGCGTCGATCCGGTGACCTTTCGATTTTCAGTCGAACGTCGCCCGGATCGGCGTCGGCCGGGTTGGCCTGCGACAACCCCTAGAAACTGCCCTGATCTGCTGGAACACCTTATCGGACGAAGACCGGTAGTTACCGACGTAGACCGGGAAAAATCTCGCCCAGATGTCGCCCGTGTCGCCCAGATGTCGCCCAGGATCTCGCCTGCCCTCGGGCTGTGGGAACACTCGGTGACAACTGCCGGAAACGCTGGCAAAGCATGGCGGAGACCGGCTAGCGTTACAGGTGACGAACGGGCCGATGACCGCGCGGCCCGCAGGAAGCCTTAGCGCATCGCGGAGATGGCCCCAGGAGGCCGGTGACTGCACCGCCACCTGAGAGGACCCGTCCCCGTGACTACGACGACCAGCCGCCCCGCAGCCCTGCTGACCCCTGCCGAGGCCGCCGAGTACCTGAATGTCAGCGTGCGCACGCTCGCATCATGGCGTCTTACCCGCGAAGAGGGCCCGGAGTACATCCGGCTCGGTACCGGGCGCCGCGCCCGCGTTCGCTACTCGCCTGACGCGCTCGCTGCGTACACCGGCGCTGGCACCGTCCGCCCCGAGCCCGCCGCGCGGTGAACCGGGCCCTTCCCGGGCCGGTCGTCGATCTCATCCGCGATGGTGTTCGCCGCGACGACCTGCGAGCCCGGGGCGACCGCGCCGTGTGGACCGCGCTCGTGCGCACCGCCGCATCCGCTGTCCAGCGCGGGCACACGTTCGCCGAGTGGGCCGCGCTCGTGACCGAAGCACGGTCGAACCTGGGACGGCAGGTTGCCGTGAAGGCGAGCGGCAAGGATCGCCCGCCCCGCGACCGGGAACGCACCCTCCGATCCGCGTGGGTCACCGCCGCCGCATGGGTCGACGAGGCACCCGCGCCGATCTCCCCTGCCGACGTCACCGCGACCATCGCCGCCGTGCGCGCGTTCGTGGAGGATGCCGACGCGCCCCTGACCGACACCGACCGCGAGGTCCTTGCCGCCGCGTGCGACCTCGCCGAGCACCACCGCACCACCCGGCCCGCGCTGCCCAGGCGCGCGCTCGCCGCCTCGACCGGACTCGGAGAGCGAGCCGTCCGCGACGCCCTCGACCGCCTGGACCGCCGTCGCCTGCTCACCTGCGTGGTGCGCGGACGACCCGCTGCACCCGGCAGCAACCGCCGACGCGCATCCCTTTATCGGCTGCCCGACCGCGACGCCCTCGACGCCGCATACCTGTACCGGGGGACCCGGTCTATGGGACCCCCGGCCCAGGTCTATGGGACCCCCGCCGTCGAGCCCGCTGGGACCCCCGCCAGGTCTATGGGACCCCCGAACGGAGCAACCGACATGGACACCCTCACGCTCGCCCTGTCGCCGGAGCAGCGAGCCGTCGTGCTCGCCGCCCTCGCGCGTCACGCCGAGGCCGTTGCGGCTGACGATCCCCCTGCTGCAAAGCCGAGCAACGTGGTCCCGCTCCGACGGGAGGCCGCGACGTGACGCGCGACGACCTCGACGATCCGTCAGATCGGGGCGTGCCCGTGCCCTACGTCGGACACGTCTGCCGGGACGGGTGGGCTCTCACGAGCACCGAAGACGCACCCCGACCCTGTCCAGTATGCCGACCTGACACCTACCGCCGCCTGACCGAAAGGAACCACACGTGAAACCGACACTCTCCGACACCAACCGTGACCGTCTCACCGCCGCCGCTGACGGCACCGCACACCCGCTGACCCTCGCTGAGCGTTCTCGCTGGATCCGCCTGGAGCGCCACTACCCGCCTGACGACCAGGCCGTCATCCGCGACGCGCTCACCGCTCGGCGCCCCGAGCCCGACGCACCGCACCGCGGTGCGCACGGTCGCCGCGAAGCCGCACGTCGCTTCGGTCCGAAGCGCTGAACCCACCACCGAAAGGAACCCGTCATGTCGATGAGCCACACGCTTGTCCTGTTCAAGATCTCCGAGGGCGTCCGCCCGCCACTGGACCTGTTCGACTCCGAGAAGGTGTTCGCGCCTCACCGGGCACGCCTGGAGGAGATCAACGCCGCGGAGGGCACGTTCGCCAGCCGTGAGCGCGCCCGCTACGCCGACCACGAGAAGGCCGTCACTGCGTGGCGTGCCGAAGCTGAAGCGGCAGCGCTCGCCGGACAGCCGCAGCCCGCCGACCCGCCGCCGGAGTGGCAGCCGACCCCCGGCGGTGAGGTGTTCGAGCGGGAGCGCAGCAACGTGCGTCAGGACATCGTCGCGACGTGGTGCGTGCACGCAGAGGAGATCCTGGACCGGAACCTCGCCACCGCAACCGCGGAAGTCGCCGCAGCGACCGACGCCCACGCCGACGCCACTGCCGCACTGAAGGTCGCCGCGGATCGTCTGAGCGCCGCCGAGAGCCGCGTCCGGGTCCTCAACAACTCCTGGCCCAGGGGCAGCGGACGTACGCCCCGCGACGGCGTCGACCAGTCCGACCTGCTCATGCACGACGCGTCCCGCACGAGCCTGCGACCGGGACCGCGGGGGATCTTCTCGGCGCGCGCCCTCGGGGAGACCCGATGACCGCCCGGGAGCCGTGGGACCGGGCCGCGGGGGAGTCGCGGCCCGCCTACGCGGCCTTCATCGCCTACCGCGACGCCGGATTGACCCGCAGTCTGGCGAAGGTCGCTCAGGAGTTGGGCAAGTCGTCGGCGCTGATGTCCCGCTGGTCGGTCCGCTGGCAGTGGGTCATGCGCTCCGATGCGTGGGACGCCCACGTCCAGCGCGCTGAAGACGACGCGTGGCGCGGGCGAGCCCGCACGATGGGCCGCAGGCATGCCGACGCCGCAGCTGCCGCGCTCGCGAAGGTGACCGAGGCCCTGGAGAGCCTCGACCCTGCTGACCTGTCGCCGCGGGACCTGGTCGCGTGGCTCGACGTCGCGACGAAGGTGGAAGCCCGCGCTCTCGGAATCGACACCGCGCAGCGGCTGGAGATCTCCGGCCCGGCCGGGGGCGCCGTCCCGGTCGCTGTGGACATCATGACCGACGAGGAACGTCGGGAACGCCTCACTGTCCTGCACCGCGAGACTGAACGACGCATGGCTGCCTGGGATGCCGACGAAGCCGCCGTCGCTCGTGCCCTCGACCTGCGCCGTGACGACGCCTGAAGAGGACCCGCGACGGTCCGCCTACACATCGAGTAGGCGGACCGTCGCTAGCCTGCGCTCATGGACAGAATCATCCTTGAAAGCCGAGTCATGCAGGCCGTCGAGCACGTGCTTGGCGGTGGCAAGCACGAGGACGACGTCGTCGAACTCAAGGCTGACTGGCCCGACGTCAAGTCGTTCCCGCGGCGGTTGGCTGGCGCCGCCAACCGTGCGGCCGGGACCGAGATAATCCTGATCGTTGGCATTGACGAAGACAACCATCGGGTAGTAGAACTCGGGGACGATATCGATCCGGAGACATGGTGGTCCCAGGTTCGCAGTGGATTCGACGAATTGGAGGCACCTGACCCGACGATCCACAAGATCGTGCACGTCAGAGATGGGCAGACAGTCGTTGCGTTCGCGTTCCGAACCGATGGGGCACCGTATGTTGTAAAGAACCTCACCGGCAAAGGGCCCGAAAGGGAGGTGCCGATTCGCACAGCAACCGGCACGGGATGGGCGCACCGAAGCGACCTCATCCGCATGCTCGCGCGACGGGTTCACACACCGAACGTCGTCCCACTTGCTGACTCGCACCTCAACTTCACCTGGTACGCCGAGAAGAATCCGGCTGACGGAAAACGCCGCGACGAGTACACGAGCGTCTACGCGTCGTTGTTCGTCTTCGTTGAGCACCTCGCCTCGGACTTCGTCATGTTTCCTCAGCATGCGATGACCGTGAGCCTCGATGCTGGAGGCCGCATCATTCCATTGAAGGTGCGACCGCCCCACCGTCCTATGAAGGGAGCGCAGGTCCCTCCGGCCAGTCTGCACGGAATTGAGGCGCGGGATGATGGCCTGCTGGTGACGGGGCCAGGCCGCGCACACATCGAGTGCATTGCCAGCATCCCCGCGGCGGTCGTCTCCCGAGAGGATATCGAGCAACTCGAAGGCGCCGTGGTCAACCTCGCCTTGCCCGTGACGGGGAGCGATGTTCCGGCGCGCCTCACTCTCAGCTTCCGCCGGGTCAAGCCTGCGGACGCAGGCGACGCATTCCATGCAACTCTCGGGAACTTCGTGCTGACGCCGAGTTGATGCGGACGCTAAACGGCCGTCACGGTACGCCTGCCCGACGAGCCGCTCGAAACCGTGGAGTAGGCGGTGAGCCGACGATGAACTCTGACAGTCCTGCCCGGCGACCGATGTCGGGGACGATCAGCGGCTATTCGATATCGAGAACCACGACTCTCGCTGCCTTGCGCCGGATCGTATCGGCGCCTTGAGCGATGGCGCCGAAACCCAGGACGATCACCGGTAGAGCCCAGTCGGAGGGTCGAAAGAAGACAAGGTCCGCGACTGCTGCGCTGAACGCACATGCGCCTGCCGCGACTACGGCAGCCCAACCGCGGTCTCTCCACGTGAGTTCGGTCCTCAGGTGAAGATACGAACGTAGGTCCGGCGAACGGACGTGTACGCGATTCAGATACTCTGAAGCGACCCGGCTACGTTCCCAGTATGCGCGGACTCCAAAGCCAAGCGAGAGCCAGAGTGCGACAAAGCCGAGAACGAGCACGGCAATGATGGTGGGGGCATCCGGCGGTCGTCCGACTCTGTGGCCGACTGCGAAGACCGCGAAGATCGCGAGTGGAACTCCCGCGAGTGTCACGAGAGCGTCAGCGAAGTATCGGGCGGGCACCAACACGCTCGCCGTCAGGTGAGCCGCGGCCCACGCTTGGATTTGGTGGAGGACCCGGGCTCGCTCAGAGTCGTGTTCGACCTCCGCAAGTTCCTTGGTCCACTGCGCAACCCGTCGCATTCTCGACCGTTGGATCAGCTGATCCAATGCCACGACGACGCCGACGGCGGATGCCACGAGGCCGATGAGGGGTGCTAGAACATTCAGGACTGTGGTCACGCGTGCATACCTCCGCAACGAACTATCGCAGGGCGAGCCTGCGCTGCACTACCGACGCAGGGGAGCGCGGCTCGGTGGTGAGTGGTTCAACTTTTCGCGTGCCCAGTCTTCCCGGTAGCTTTCGGTTTCTGGCGGTAAAGTTGAAGGGTCAGCACAACCGAAGATCGGAGACCTCGCGTGGCTATCGAAGACCGCTGGACCCGGAGTGTGCAGCGTCCGGACGGCACCAGGGCGACCGAGCGCACTGAGCGGCACGGCACAGGCAAGAGGTACCGCGCGAGCGTGCGCGGAGCCGACGGGCGCCCGCGCTCACGTTCGTTCGACCGGAAGACCGACGCCCGCAGGTGGGAAGAGGAGCAGCGGACCGCGCTCGCATCGGGGGAGTGGGTTGACCCCGCAGCCGGGCGGGTCACGTTCGGGGAGTATGCCGACCGGTGGCTGAAGGGCCGCCATGACCTGAAGCCCACGACCCGCGCCGGGTACACCTCGACGCTGCGCCTGGCGGACCCGCTCGCGTCCGTGCCTCTCGCAAAGGTCACGCACGAGGCCGTCGCGGAGTGGGTCGCGGATCTCGTCGCGCGCGACCTGTCCGCGTCGCACGTGCGGTCCGCGCACGTGCTCGTGCACGCTGTGCTCGACGGCGCCGTGCGCGCCCGCAGGCTGGCCACCAACCCGGCGACCGGTGTCCCGGTGCCGAAGCACCACAGGCGCCGCCGGATGTACCTCACGGAGTCTCAGGCGGGCACTCTCGCTGCCGCCGTGGGCCGCTGGACGACCCGGAAGGTCGAGGACGGCACCACGACCGTGACCGAGCGCGCACGCCCTGACACCGCGACATGCGACCAGATGCATGCGCTCGTGCTCGTGCTCGCGTTCACCGGGCTGAGGTTCGGGGAGGCCGTCGCGCTGAGGGGCCGTCACGTCGACCTGCTGCGCCGCCGCATCCGCGTGGAAGAAGCTGTGACCGAGGTAGGCGGACGGCAGGTGTACGGCCCGCCGAAGAATGGAGAGGCCCGCGACGTGCCCGTGCCCGGCTTCCTGGTCGACATCCTCCAGGGCCGCATCACCGGCGCCGACGATCACCTGTTCGCGACGTCCGCCGGGACGCCGCTGCGGGCCGGGAACGTGCGGCGCCTGTTCGACCCCGCCGCGACCGCCGTCGGGCTCCCCGGTCTCCACCTGCACGACCTGCGGCACACCGCCGCGTCCCTGGCTGTGTCCGCCGGGGCGAATGTGAAGGCCGTCCAGGCCATGCTGGGGCACAAGTCGGCGGCGATGACCCTGGACGTGTACGCCGACCTGTTCCCGCAGGACCTCGACGACGTCGCCCGGCGCCTCGACGAGCGGTGGCGTTCCCAGGATGTCGCCCGGATGTCGCCCGAGCCGTCGCCGCCCGTCGTCGGGCTGCGGACACGAGAAACGCCGCAGGTCGTGTGACCTGCGGCGTTACCCGTCTTGCTGCGGTGGCTCCGACCGGCGTCGATCCGGTGACCTTTCGATTTTCAGTCGAACGCTCTACCAACTGAGCTACAGAGCCAAGCCATGACACGAACGCCCGGGGCGCCGTGACCGACGAACCGGGCGCATCATGCGCGACCCTGACGGGACTTGAACCCGCGACCTCCGCCGTGACAGGGCGGCGCGCTAACCAACTGCGCTACAGGGCCAAGATCGGTCGTGAACGGCCGATCGAGGGGCTCTTTTCGAGCCGAGGAAAAGCGTACCCCATGCCTGGCTTGATCCTAAAATCGAATCCTGACCAGGAACGATGCTCCGCAGCGGAACATCCGAGGTGACGGGGGTCACGTCACTCGAGTACCCCCAACGGGATTCGAACCCGTGCTACCGCCGTGAAAGGGCGGGGTCCTAGGCCGCTAGACGATGGGGGCCGGCCGAGACAGCATACCGGGGAGCAGGGCGTGGGTGAACGTCGCGGCTGCCGCCGCCGGCGTGGGGGAGGATGGCCCGGTGGTGGAGATGTCGCGCGAGGACTTCGAGACGGCCGTCTCCGAAGGCCTGGACCAGGTACCGGCCGAGCTGACCAGGCTCATGGACAACGTCGTCGTCCTCGTGGAGGACGACGCCCCCGCGGACGACCCCGGGTTGCTCGGGCTCTACGAGGGCGTCCCGCTGACCGAGCGCGGCGAGTTCTGGGCCGCGGGCTCGCTGCCGGACCGGATCACGATCTACCGCAACCCGACGCTCGCGTTCTGCGAGTCCGCCGACGACGTCGCCGAGGAGGTCGCCGTCACCGTGGTCCACGAGATCGCGCACCACTTCGGGATCGACGACGACCGGCTGCACGCGCTCGGCTGGGGCTGAGCGCGCCGTCGTGCCGGGCGTTCAGTCGATCGGCACGTACTCCCAGTGCCAGGCCTCCGGCTTGCGCCCGTCCGCCCGTGCCCAGCCGGGGTTGTCCCAGCCGAACGCCGGCCCGTGCTTGCGCAGCCACTCGTACTTCGCGGAACCGAACGACTCCACGCCGTCGCCGAGGTCGAGCGCGACGCCCCACCCGTGGTTCGAGTGGCCGGGGACGGCCGCCAGATAGCCCTTCATGGCCTTCGTGGAGACCTGCGACGTGTACGAGCGGTACGAGTCCGTGATGGACAGGTGCGAGCCGAACTTCGCCCTGTACGCCTTGTCGAGCCGCTCGAGCTGCGCGCCCGCGTCGCAGCGCAACGTCTCGCCGGACGCGAACGAGAGCTCGCACATCGCGTCGGTCGGGATCCGCCCGTTCTCGAAGTCGGCGACCGAACCGGCCTGCTCGGCGAGCTCCTTGGCGGCGTCGTCGGCCCGGGCCTTCTGGTTGGCCAGGATCTCCGCCGGCGTCGGGGGCGCGGCCTCGACCTCGACGGTGGACTCGGCGTCCTCGAGCAGCACCATGAGCTCTTCGGTGGCAGCGGTGAGCGCCGCCTCCTCGTCCGCCGCGGGCTCGGCCTCGAGCGCGGGCTCGGCCTCCGCCTCGGCGTCCCTGCCCGACGGCGGTGCTTCGCCCTGCGCGGAGGGCTGCGGGGAGGCGGAGCCCTCTGCGTCGGGCAGGGCGGGCGTGGGCAGCGGGGTGCGCTCGGCGGACCGCGACGCGGGCTCGCCGCCGCGGCTCGTGAGGATCTCGGCGACCTCCTCGGCCTGCGCGGCGATCTTCTTCTCCTGCTTCTTCGACACCGACGTCGACTCGGTGGTGACGAGCTCGGCGCGCTGGAGGGCGTCGGTCGCCGCGACCTCGGTGGTCTCGGTCGCCTCGCCGGTGTCGTCCGTCGGGCCCGAGGTGGGCTCCGACCCTGCGGTGGGGTCGGCCGACGGGGCGATCTCTGCGGTGGTCGAGGCGCCGGTCTCGGCGACCGGGCCGCCGGCGAGCGGGCCGACGGCGGTGGCCGTGCCGGCCGTGAGCGCCAGGATGGCCGTCGCGGCGGCGATCCCGGTGCGGTAGGTGCGGGCACTGTCTTTGGTGCGGCGTGCGCGGGGCTGGAAGTGCCTGCCGGGGTTGCGCCGCGGGCGCAGCCGGGGCAGGGTGAAGCGACGTGTGGTCAAGGGTGTTGTTCCTCGGGTCTCGGGGCCGTCGTCCATCGTGACGTCCGGTTGTGACCGGACTCTGGGAGCTGCGCGACGATCGACCAAGGATCCGGCGAAAAATCTGAGAAGTGCCGGTGAAGGTCCGGACAGATGCCGCGTCTTGCCTCCTGCACGGCGGTGTGAGCGCGAACACGTCCGGATCGTGCGGGTGCCGACCGGCCACTCGCAGCGCAGCCCTCGGGGGTCGTACCTAGGCTGAGCCCATGCTTTTCGACGGCGACTCCCCGATCGATTCGGACACCGTCCAGTCGACCGTGTCCCTGACCGTCACGCTCGCATGGGCGGCGGCGGCCCTCGTGACGGCCTACATCGCGGCCACGTTGCTGTCGGTGCTCATCCGGCGGTTCGCGCGACGTCGCCGGTTGATGCACGACCTCGCCACCAGGCTGCGGCACCCCCTGCGCATGCTGCTGATGATCGTCGCCGTGTGGGTGGCCTTCCGACTCTCGGCACACGAGGACGAGGCATGGTTCGACGTGCTGCAGCACGGCCTGCTCATCGCCACGATCGTCTCGAGCGCCTGGCTCGTCGGCGCGATGGCGTTCGTGGTCGAGGACCGCACCATCGCGCGGACGAGCGTCGCCTCGAACGACCGGCACGCGCGCCGCGTCAAGACGCAGATCTCGATCCTGCGCCGCGTCACCGTGGCGATCATCGTCATCCTCGCGATCGCGGCGGTCCTGCTCACGTTCCCGGCGATGCGGGCGGCGGGAGCCTCGATCCTGGCCTCGGCCGGTGTGCTGTCCGTGGTGGCCGGCATCGCCGCCCAGTCGAGCCTCGCCAACACCTTCGCCGGGATCCAGATCGCGTTCACCGACGCGATCCGCGTCGATGACGTCGTCGTCCTGGACGGGCAGTTCGGCCGCATCGAGGAGATCACCCTGACCTACGTCGTCGTGCACATCTGGGACGACCGCCGGCTCATCCTGCCGAGCACGCAGTTCACGACCACACCGTTCGAGAACTGGACCCGGCGCGCCGCCGACCTCCTCGGCACGGTGGAGGTCGACGTGGACTTCAACGTCCCGTTGCCCGCGATGCGTGCAGAGCTGGAGCGGCTCCTCGAGGACTCGCCGCTGTGGGACCAACGCCTCGGCATCCTGCAGATCACCGACGCGACCGGCGGCATGGTGAAGGCTTGGGCGCTGGTCAGCGCCGCCGACGCCGGGACGCTGTGGGACCTGCGCTGCCACGTCCGCGAGGGCCTGGTGCAATGGCTCCAGCGCGAGGCCCCGTACGCCATGCCCCGCCGCCGCTTCGAGGACGCGGTGCCCCTGCCCGACGGCGGTGCCCCGGAGCTGCCGGATGCTGCGGACGCGGAGGCCTCGGCCGAGCTCGAGCCCGGCGAGCAGGAGCCCATGCCGATGCCCGTCTCGGTCGAGCCGCCGTCGAGCGCTGCGTCCGCCGCCTCACCGGCGCCGGGGGGCGGACGCCGCGGCGACGAGACGGTGGTCGTACCCGGGCGGACGAGCACCGGGCGGCCCCGCCGCTCGTCCGTGCGGGACCGGCAGCGCGCCGGGGTGCCGGCGTCGGGCCCGGACGAGGACGCGACCGTCCTGATCGGCGAGGTCCCCGCACCGCAACGAGGAGTGGACGAGACCACGGTGATGCCGCCCTCCCAGCCGGTCGGGCTCTACAGCGGCAGCGAGGAGGCCGAGGCCCGGCGGGAGAACTTCGAGGGACCGGGCCAGGACGCCATCGACGAGCGCGAGGCCGTGGCCGAGCGGCGCATGACCGGCGAGGTCGCGATCGACGACGAGGTCGACGATCAGGACGAGTCGCGGACTGCCTCACGGTGGCGCGGTCGTCCCGCCCCGGACTCGGAAGACGGCGGCCCGACCGACGGGCCGGGCGACGGCGGTGGTCGTGGCGACGGCGGCGACGGGCAGTAGCGCCGGCCGCCGGGCAGTAGCCCGCTGTGCGCGCGTCAGCGCAGCGCTGTGCCCGCGCGCCCGGCCAGCCAGCCGCGCAGCTCCCCGGGCCGGTCGGTGATGATCGCGTCGACGCCAGCGGCGACGAGGCCCTCCCACTCGCTCGTCTCGTTCGACGTCCACGGCATGACACGCAGCCCGGCACCGTGCGCCGTGGCGACCAGACCCGGGTCCGCGAGCACGGCGGCCACGGCCGGGTTGACGGTGACGACGCCGAGCTCCGCCGCGGCCTCGAAGAGGTCGGCCGGGGCGTCCTCGCACAGGTAGCCCCGGGGCAGGTGGTGCGCCGCCTGACGCAGCGCGGCGACGGTCCGGCGGTCGAAGCCCTGCACGATCGTGCGGCCGCTGAGCCCCGCCGCGTCGATCGCCGCGATGGTGGGGGCGAGCTGCTCGGGCGTCCACAGGCCCTTGTACTCGCACAGCAGGTCCATGCCTGGACGATCGGCGAGGAAGTCGACCGCCTGGGCGAACGTCGGGATGCGCTGCCCGGCGTGGACCGGCGAGAACCGCGACCCGGCGTCGAGACCCCGGACCGTGGCGGCGTCGAGCTCGTCCACCGCACCGACGCCGTCGGACACGCGCTCGACGACCGGGTCGTGGATCACCACGGGGACGCCGTCCGCCGTCAGGCGCACGTCCAGCTCCAAGGCCGGGGCGCCGGCGCGCCAGGCCGCCTCGAAGGCGACGAGGGTGTTCTGCGGGGCGACGGCGCAGTAGCCGCGGTGCGCGACGACGACGGGTCCGGCGGGGTGCGGGGCGTCGGGCAGGAGCGTGGTCACCCGGCCATCCTGTCCTGCACGAGGGGGACCGGGCCAGTGGGCCCCCCGGGGATCGAACCCGGAACCCGCGGATTAAAAGTCCGCTGCTCTGCCAGTTGAGCTAGAGGCCCGCCGCCGTCCGGTGGGAGCGGTGGCTGCGGGTCAGCCTACGCGGGCGACGTGCTCGGCGAGATCCGTGCCGACGCCGTGCGACCAGCCACTCGGCGGCCGGGGGGCAGACTATGCCGCCTGCCGGGCGTCGGCAGCCGGTGTCTCAGCCCCCGAGAGAAATCTCGCTCTCGGCCCTCCCCGTTGCGCGAGACCCCCGGTTGCTGCTTCGGTGGACAGGTCGCGTACCCGACGAGAGGAGCACTCATGCTCACCGTGACGGACAACGCCCGCACCGCCGTCGAATCGCTGGCCCAGCAGGCCGGCGTCCCCAGCGAGGGAGGCCTGCGCATCGCGCAGTCCTCGGGTCAGCCGGGGAACTTCGAGCTCGCGCTCGTCCCTGCGCCCCAGCCCGACGACGCGGTCGTCGACGACTCCGGCGAGACCAAGGTCTTCGTCGACAACGAGGCTGCCAGCGCGCTCGACTCGCTGCAGCTCGACGCCGAGCCCTCCACCGAGGGCCCGGGATTCGTGCTCACGCCTCAGGAGGCCTGAGCTCCCCAGCCCGTCCGACGGCGGGTCGCCCCTCGGGGCGGCCCGCCGTCGTGCTGTCCGGACGCGTGGCACACGCGGCAGATCTGCGACAGGGTGGCGACGACGCCGCGAGGGACGCGGCGCGCCGGAGGTGAACCGTGTCGACATCAGGGCGAGCGCAGGGAGCGGCCCGCCGGGCC
The DNA here is from genome assembly GCF_056590155.1 of Isoptericola sp. GX10416. Classification (NCBI taxonomy): domain Bacteria; kingdom Bacillati; phylum Actinomycetota; class Actinomycetes; order Micrococcales; family Promicromonosporaceae; genus Isoptericola; species Isoptericola sp. GX10416. The sequence goes on from NZ_JBWPVO010000002.1 coordinate 301,747, forward strand.
CGGAACAGCACCGGGCTGCGGGTCCTGGCCCGCGCCGGGTACGCGGCGTCGGGCGTGGTGCACCTGCTCATCGGGTGGTTGGCCGTCCGGCTGGCGCTCGGGTCCTCGTCCGGCAGCGCCGACGAGTCCGGGGCCTTCCGCCAGCTCGCGAGCGCGCCCGGCGGGATGGTCGTCCTCTGGGCGGTGACGCTCGGGTTCGCGGCCCTCGCGCTGTGGCAGCTCACCGAGGCGCTCGTCGGCGTGCCGGGCGTGGACGACGCCCAGGAGGCCGGCGCACGCGTCAAGGCCGGCGGCAAGGGCGTGCTGTACGGCGTCCTGGCGGCCATGGCGGCGCGCTACGCCGTCGGCGGTGGGGGCGGTGGTGGCGGCGGCCAGCAGGAGAGCCTGACGGCGACGCTCATGCAGGACCCGGCCGGCCGCTGGCTCGTGGTCGCGGCAGGTCTCGTCATCGTGGGCGTCGGCGTCTTCCACGTCGTCAAGGGGTGGCGCAAGAAGTTCCTCGAGGACCTGCGTGGCGCCGGCGGGGGCAAGGTCGGCGTCGCCGTCGTCCGGCTCGGCCAGGTCGGCTACATCGCCAAGGGCGTGGCGCTCGCCGTCCTGGGCGGGCTGTTCGTGGCGGCCGGCGTCACGCACGACGCGGACAAGGCGGGCGGCCTCGACGACGCCCTGCGCACCATCCGGGACCAGCCGTTCGGGACGGCCCTGCTGATCGTCACGGGCGTCGGCATCGCGGCGTACGGCGTCTACTCGTTCGCCCGCGCGCGGTACGCGCGGATCTGACCGCGCGGATCTGCCCCGGCCGCCTGGTGCCACCGTGTGCCGTCAGGTGCCGACGGGGCCGACGATCCAGCCCGCGCCGAGCACGAGGCAGCCGAGGGTGACCAGGGCGAACACGACCACCCAGAGGATGCCGGGGACCCCGGTGAGCCGTCCGAGCTGGTCGGCGTCGGAGGAGCGCGCCCGGCCCCGGGCCCGCTGCGCCTGCAGCTCGAAGACCGGCCGGACCGCGCCGAGCAGCAGGAACCACGTCACGGCGTAGGCGACGGCCGACTGCGTCGCGGGCTCCAGCCACCAGGAGACGGCGACCAGCGCCGCGCCGCTGACGAGCACCGACCACAGCCCGAACCAGTTGCGGATCTTGAGCAGCAGCAGCGCGAGCAGCAGCACGAGCAGCCACAGCAGCCCGACGGCGTAGCCCGCTCGGAGCAGCCACGCCGCGCCGAGGCCGACCAGGCCCGGCCCCACGTAGCCGGCGAACGCCGTGAGGATCATCCCGAGACCCCGCGGGCGCCCGGCGGTGACGGTCAGGCCGGAGGTGTCCGAGTGCAGGCGGATCCCGTCGAGCCGGCGTCCGGTGAGCATGGCGACGACGGCGTGCGCTCCCTCGTGCGCGATGGTCACGACGTGCCGCGCCACCCGCCACACCGGGCCGACGACGACGACGGCGAGCGCCACCAGCGCGACGGCGAGCACGACGGGCTGGTCGGGCGGGTCCACCGGCGTGGTGGCCGCCGTCCAGATCCGTCCGAGCACGTCACCGACGGTCGCGAAGAAGTCGTCCACGCGGCACATTCCACCACGTCCCCCTGAGAGCCGGTGCGGTCGATCGGCATCGACGTGCGACAATGGTCGTGAGAGGGCAGTGCGAACCCGCGCGCCCCACGTCGTGGAGATCCCCCCGGATTACGTGCGGCGGACCCCGACCCGGACGTCGTACGACGTCCCCAGAGAGGCTCATCTGTGACTACCTTTGCCGATTTCGGCCTGCCGACCCCTGTCGTGAAGCACCTGACGGACGCCGGCATCACCACCCCGTTCCCCATCCAGGCGGCGTCGCTGCCGGACTCTCTCGCCGGCAAGGACGTGCTCGGCCGCGGCCGCACCGGCTCCGGCAAGACGCTCGCGTTCTCCCTGCCGACCGTGACGGAGCTCGCCCGCCAGAAGGCCGCGGCCAAGTCCGCCGGCCGCCGCGCCCTGCGCAGCGCCGCCCCGATGGCGCTCGTGCTGTGCCCCACCCGCGAGCTCGCCAACCAGATCGACGCCGTCATGAAGCCGATCGCCCAGTCGCTCGGCCTGCGCACCACGACGATCTTCGGCGGCGTGGCGCAGTCGCGTCAGGTGACCGCGCTCAACCAGGGTGTCGACATCGTCATCGCCTGCCCGGGCCGGCTCGAGGACCTTCTCAACCAGAAGCTCCTGACGCTCGACGACATCTCGGTGACGGTGCTCGACGAGGCCGACCACATGGCCGACCTCGGGTTCCTCCCGGGCGTCAAGCGGATCATGGACCGCACGCCACGCACCGGTCAGCGGCTGCTGTTCTCCGCCACGCTCGACAACGGCGTGGACGTGCTGGTCAAGCGCTACCTGAAGAGCCCGGTCACGCACTCGGTGGACGACGCCGCGGCCCCGCCGCCGCAGATGACCCACCACATCCTCGCCGTGTCCGACAAGGAGGCGAAGAAGCAGGTCGTGCACCAGCTCGCCCAGGGCACCGGTCGCCGCGTCCTGTTCATGCGCACCAAGCACCAGGCGAAGAAGCTGGCCAAGCAGCTCACGGCAGCCGGCGTGCCCGCCGTGGACCTGCACGGCAACCTCGGCCAGGGTGCCCGCGAGCGCAACCTCGCGGCGTTCTCCTCCGGCGACGTCAAGGTCATGGTCGCCACGGACATCGCCGCGCGCGGCATCCACGTCGACGAGGTCGAGCTCGTGGTGCACGTGGACCCGCCCGCCGAGCACAAGGCGTACCTGCACCGTTCCGGTCGGACGGCCCGTGCGGGCTCGGTCGGGGACGTCGTGACGGTCATGCTCCCCGAGGAGCGCGGCGACGTGCGCGACCTGACGCGCAAGGCCCGCATCGCCGCCCGCCCGCAGCAGGTGGCACCGGGAGACCCGGTGGTCGCGGCACTGGTCGGCGAGGTCGCCGCGTACGTCAAGCCGGCACCGCCCGTCGAGCAGCAGCCGGCCCGCAAGAAGCCGCAGGGCCAGCGGTCGGGCGGCGGGCAGTCCCGCTCGGGTGCCTCCGGACCGCAGGGTGCCGGGGGCGGCCGCAACCGCCGTCGTCGGGGCCGCGGAGGTCAGGGTGCCGGCGGCCGCGCCGCCCAGGGCGCCGGGCAGGCCGGCGGTCGTCGCTGACGAGTGCCCGACAGGCGCCGGACGGGAACACCTCCCGTCCGGCGCCTGTTGTCATCGGCATGACGTACGAGGTCTCCAAGAGCGAGGACGAGTGGCGCGTCGAGCTGTCGCCACAAGAGTTCACGGTGCTGCGCCAGGCGGGTACCGAACGGGCCTGGACGGGTGAGCTCCTCGGCGAGGACCGCGAGGGTGTCTACCGGTGTCGCGCCTGCAGCAACGAGCTGTTCCGCAGCGAGTCCAAGTTCGACTCGCACTGCGGCTGGCCGTCCTTCTACACGCCGCTGGCCGGTGACCGGGTCGAGCTCATCGAGGACCGGTCGCTCGGCATGGTCCGCACCGAGGTGCGGTGCGCGCGCTGCGGCTCCCACCTGGGTCACGTGTTCGACGACGCGCCGCAGACCCCCACGGGCGACCGGTTCTGCATGAACTCCGTCAGCCTGACGTTCGAGCCCGGCACCCACTGACGCTGCGGCCTCCGCGACCGCTACCGTCGCCCCATGACCGAGACCTCCGTCGTGCCGGACCGGCTCGTGAACCTGCGTGACGTCGGGGCGGCGTCCCCACGCCTGCGTCCCGGCGTCCTGCTGCGCTCCGACGCGCCGCACGTCGGCGACGTCGGGCCGCGCGATGTCGTCTGGCCGCCCCGCACCGTGCTCGACCTGCGCGACGTCGGCGAGGGCGGACGTGAGCACCCGCTGCGCGAGGTCGCCCGGGTGGTGAGTCTGCCGGTCCTCACCGGCGCCACCCGGACGCGACGAGCCGGCGACGTCGCCCCGTTCGACCTGGGCCGCTTCTACGTCGAGCTGCTCCACGGCGCCGGCGCCGCCTACCTCGTCGACGGGGTGCGCGCCGTCGCGACCGAGGACGCCCCCGTGCTGGTGCACTGCACCGCCGGCAAGGACCGGACCGGTGTGCTGGTGGCGATCCTGCTCCTCCTGGTGGGTGCCGAGCGGGCGGAGATCGTCACGGACTACGTCCGCACCGAGCCGAACATGCCGGGGATCATCGCCCGGGCCCGCCCCGCGCACCGGACCCGGGAGGAGGACGCCCACGTGCTCGCTGCGCTCCCGCCCGAGCTGCTCACGGCACCGGCGCACGCGATCGGTGCGGTGCTGGACGTCCTCGCGGCGCACGACGGCGGCGCGGCAGGCTGGTTCGCCGCGCACGGCGGTGAGCCGGAGGCGGTCAGCGCGCTGCGCGAGCGTCTGCTGCGCTGAGCAGCGCGGCGGACTGCTGGCTGCCCAGCCAGGTGACGACATCCTTCGAGTACAGGTTCAGCAGGCGCGCCAGCGTGGCGACGTCCTCCTTCTCCCACTGCGACAGGGCGACCTCGAGCATCGCGAGGCGGGCGTCGCGGGCATGCTGGAAGCGGGCCGCGCCGTCGTCGGTCAGGGTGATCTGCTGCCCGCGGGTGTCCTCGGGGTCGGTCTCGCGGTGCACGAGGCCCAGCTCCGCGAGCCGGCTCAGCTGGCGCGACACCGTCGCCCGGCCGACGCCGAAGTGCGCCGCGAGGTCCGAGCCGCGGGTGCCCGGGTTCATGGCGATGTGGGCGAGCAGCGGGTACGCCGACGCGTCGAGCTCCGGATGGATGAGCCGCGCCGTCTGCGCCGAGGTGGACTGCGCCCGCCGGATGAGCACGCGGACCTCGCGCTCGAGCGCGCCGAAGGGATCGGTCTGCGGATCCGGCAGACGGGTGTGGGCGGAGTCGACGTCGTGCATGGCCCCATCATGGCCTCGTGCGGAGGTGTTCGGGACCCTCTATAGGTCACGATCTGGTTATTCAGCCGCTCCGAGCGGGTGAAAATGGCGCCGCAGGTTCCATCCATGACCGAGACAGCACCTCGTCGTGTCCCTCAGCCTGCCTCCGTGCCCGCCCCGACGCGCCGGGCCCTGGCTCGGCCTCAGCGCTCGTCGGCGGCCTGCGCCGCGGTCAGGTCGCGGGCCTGCTGGATGCCGGAGCGCTCGCCGAGCGGGATCTCGCGGATGAAGCAGATCGCGACCAGCGCCACGAGGGCCATCGGCACCGCGATGAGGAAGATCCCCGTGATGCCGTCGGTGTAGGCGCCGGCGACGACGTCCACCACCGGCGCGGGGAGCTGCGACATGTCCGGGACCGCGCCGGCCGAGTCGCCCATGGCAGACACGGGGACACCGAGCCGAGCGAGACCGGCGGCGAGGTCCTCCTTGACGGAGCCTGCCAGGACGGCGCCGAGCACCGAGACGCCGACGGCCCCGCCGAGGGAACGGAAGAACGCCACGGTGGCGGTGCCGGCGCCCATCTCGCGCACGTCGAGGGTGTTCTGGGTGGCGAGCACCAGGTTCTGCATGAGCGCGCCGACGGACAGCCCGAGCCCGAACAGGTAGACCGAGATGATGACGAAGCTCGTCTGGGTGCCGATGGTGGACATCCCGAGCAGCGACAGCGACAGCAGCGCGGCGCTACCGACCATGATCGCCTTGTAGCGCCCGGTGCGGGAGATGATCCGCCCGAGCACGATGCCGCCGATCATGGTGCCGACGACCATCGGGACCGTCAGCAGACCAGCCTCGGTGGGAGTCTTGCCCCGGGCGAGCTGCAGGTACTGGGACAGGAACACCGCCGTGCCGAACATGGCCACGCCGACGGCCGCGGACGCGACGATCGACAGCACGAACGTGCGGTTGCGGAACAGGTGCAGCGGGATGATCGGCTCCGTCACCTTCCGCTCCACCAGCACCACCGCGGCGAGGGAGACGACGGCGGCACCCACCATCGCGGCGGTCTGCCAGGAGGCCCACGCGAACTGGTCGCCCGCGAACGTGACCCAGACCAGCAGCAGTGCGACACCGACGGCGATGAGCGCGGCGCCGAGGTAGTCGATGGTGACCTTGCGCACGCCCCGGGCCGGCAGGTGGAGCGTCTTGTGCAGCACGACGAGGGCGGCGACCGCGAACGGGACGCCGACGAAGAACGTCCACCGCCAGCCGAGGAACGAGTCGGTGATGACGCCGCCGAGCAACGGGCCGCCGATCTGCGCCACGGCCATGACTCCGCCCATGAGGCCCATGTACTTGCCGCGCTCGCGCGGGCTGATGATGTCGGACATCAGGACCGTCGCCAGCGACATCAGGCCGCCGGCCCCGATGCCCTGCAGGGCACGGAAGGTGATCAGCGCCGACATGTCCTGGGAGAACCCGGCCGCCGCCGCGGAGACCACGGTGATCACCAGCGCGACCTGGATGAGGGCCTTGCGGTTCGTGAGGTCCGCCAGCTTGCCCCACAACGGCGTGGAGACGGTCATCGTCAGCAGCATGGCCGTGACGACCCACGTGTAGGAGTGCTGCGAGCCGCCGAGGTCCGCGACGATGCGCGGCAGAGCGGTCGACGTGATCGTGGTGGCGAGCAGCGAGACGAAGACGCCGAGCAGGATGCCGGAGAGTGCCTCGAGCGTCTCGCGGCGGGTCATCGCGGGGTTGTTCTCGGCCGGAGCGTCGAGCGGCGCGGCCGGCCTCTCCGTGGTGCCGGGTGTGCCCGGCGCGGAGCTGGTGGTGTCGGTCATCGAGGCGGGACCTCCTGGGTCACGGAGCTGATGGCGGCCGCGACGTCGCGGATCCGGGTGATGGCGTCGGCGAGGTCGTCCGCGGACCAGTCCGCGAAGGCCTCGTCGACGAAGTCGTCGAAGTAGCGGTCCGACTCCGTGGCGAACGCGCGCCCGGCGTCGGTGAGCTCCAGGGTGCGAGCGCGGCGGTCCGCCCGGTCGACGGTGCGGCGCACGTAGCCTGCGTCGACCAGTGCGCTGACCTGGCGGCTCGCGACGGAGGCGTCGACGCGCAGCGCCTCGGCCACGTCGCAGAGCTGGACCGACCCGCGGTTCCGGACCAGCCGCACGATGCCGAGCCCGGCCCGTGGCCAGTCGAGGTCACGCGCGATCCGACTCGCCGCCGCCCGCTGAGCGCGTGCGAGCGACTCGAGCGCTGAGACGAGTGCTGTCGAGGCACCTTCTGACACGTCGACCCCTTTCATTGCCTCGGGCACCGTAGTGTAGATTGCTTGCACCAAGCAAGTGATCGAGCGAGCCTGCCCGAGGCAGGACGTCCGCCGCCGAGGTAGTGGAGCGCCCCACCACCTCGGCGGCGGGCGTCAGGTGCGGCGGCGCACCTGTTCGGTCATGTCCTCGAGCTGCTTGCCCTTCGTCTCCGACACCTTGAACCACACGAAGACGAAGGACAACGCGGCGAAGAACCCGTACATGCCGTACGGGACGGCCGGCCCGAACGTCGACAGCATCGGCGGGAAGGTCAGCGTGATCGTGAAGTTCGCCAGCCAGTTCGCCGCCGCGCCGACGCCGAGAGCCGCCGCACGGATCCGGTTCGGGAACATCTCGCCGAGCATCACCCACATCAGCGGGCCCCACGTGGCGCCGAAGAAGACGACGAACGCGTTGGCCGCGATGAGCGCGATGGTCGCCCACGCACCCTCCAACGACAGCGACGACTCCCCGGTCGCCTGGTCCACGACGGCGTTGCCCTGGGTGAACGCCGCCGCCATCAGCAGCAGGGAGACCGCCATGCCCGCGGAGCCGATGAGCAGCATCGGACGCCGGCCCACCTTGTCGATGAGCGCGATGGCGATGAAGGTCACCGCGATGTTCGTCACCGCCGTGATCGTCGAGACGAGGAACGCCTGCGACTCGTCGAAGCCCACCGCCTGCCACAGCGTGGTCGAGTAGTAGAAGATGATGTTGATGCCGACGAACTGCTGGAAGATCGCCAGCAGGATGCCCACCCAGACGATGGACTTCAGGCCGAGGAACCCGGAGCCCTTGAGCGAACCGAGGTGGGCGCTCTCCTCGTCGACGGCGATCGACTTCTCGATCTCGGCGATCCGCTCGTCGACGTCCTCCTGCGGTCCGAGGACCGAGGAGAGCACCCGACGGGCCTCGTCGGTGGCACCTCGCGCGACGAGGTAGCGCGGAGACTCCGGCATCCGCAGCGCCAGCAACCCGTACACGACGGCGGGCACCGCCTCGACGAAGAACATCCAGCGCCAGGCCTCCCACCCCAGCCACAGCTCGTTCGCGGCACCACCGGACGCGTTCGCCAGGAGCTGGTCGCTCAGCAGGGCGCCGAAGATGCCCACCGTGATGGCGAGCTGCTGCAGGGAGGCCAGGCTGCCGCGGATCGAGGCCGGCGAGATCTCGGCGATGTACGCCGGGGCGATGACCGACGCGATACCGATGCCGATGCCGCCGAGGAAGCGCCAGAGCGACAGGTCCAGCGCGGTCCACGCCAGGGCCGACATCACCGCGGAGAACAGGAACAGGGCGGAACCCAGCAGCATCACCTTGACGCGACCGATGCGGTCCGCGAGCCGGCCGGCGCCCCAGGCACCCAGGGCGCAGCCGAGCAGCGCCACCGCCACGACCAGGCCGGTGACCGTCGCCTCGAGCTCGAACTCACCCTCGATCGCCGACACCGCGCCGTTGATCACCGACGAGTCGAAGCCGAACAGGAAGCCTCCGACGGCGGCGGCGATCGACAGGCTGATCGCCTTGCGGTGCGCTGATCTGGCGCCGGCACCGGTCGGTGCTGCTGAGGTCATCTCAGGTCTCCTCCCACGCCCCGGTCCCGGGGCCTTCTCCTGGTGATGCTAGGAGTGATGCGGTGAGCGGGCACGGCGAGTGCCTTTGGCGACCGCCACAGGAGACGCGGTGCCCACCGACGCCGTCGTAGTACCTGACCGACCTGCGAGACTGGGTCGGTGAACGACCGACGTTTCCGTCGCCCGGCCATGCTCGACCCGCGCGATGCCGACGCCCTGCCGGGCGCGCTCGACCCTGCGCGGCGCGACGAGGTGGCCCACACCACCGCTCGCGCCGTCGTCCACCGCGCCCGCGCCGCCGAGGACCCCGAGGTGGTCGCACGGCTCGTCCGGCTCGTCGAGGACGAAGGCCTCGACGTGGTCGCCGAGCTCTGGTCGGACGCCGCGCCGGCCAGCCTGCCCGGTGCCCTCTGGCGGCTGTACGCGCTGCGCGAGTGGGTGCGGCGCGACCCGCGCACCATCGGCCTGCGCTACCGCCTCGGCGTCGACGTCGCGCCGGTGCAGGAGGTCGTGGCCGGAGTGCCGCGCCCGCCTACGCCGTCGGACCTGCGCGAGCTCGCGGACACGGTGCTGTCCGGGGTCTATGCCGGTGACCTGGCCGTCGCGCTGGAGCGAGCCGCGGCGTTCTGCCGGATCCTGGCGACCGGTGCGGCCTACGACGCCGACGCGCGGGAGGTCGCCGACCCGCAGGCGGCGGCGCGCATGACGAGCGGCGCAGCGGACCTGGTGGGGACCGCCGGCGAGCTCGAGCACGCGGCCGCGCTGTGGCGTGCGGGTTCGCTCGACTGACGGAAGCGGCCGTACGATGGACGGGCGACGTCGGGCCGCGGTAGCCCCGGGCTCCACCTCGAGCCGCTTCGAGCGGCCACGCGCCGAGAGGCGCTCCCGGTCCGGCGTCGCACTTCTGCGTCCGGGCGCGCCCACGCCGGACAGCCGATTTAGCCCGGTCGCGAGCCGGGACCTACTCTGTGACTGACCGAGCGTCCCTCCTCACCGGGAGCCTCACGTGCGCCTGCGCCTCACACCGCGCGACACCACCTTCTTCGACCTGCTGGCCGTGCTGGCCGGACACACCGTCACCGGAGCAACCCTGCTGGCCGAGCTCCTCGGAGCGTCGCGTCGTGAGCGCGAGGAGATCGTGGACCGCCTGACCGAGGCGGAGCACGAGGCCGACGAGGCGACGCACTCCATCATGCGGCGGCTCAACAAGACGTTCGTCACACCCTTCGGCCGGGACGAGATCTACAGCCTCGCCTCCGCGCTGGACGACTGCATGGACGCGATGGACGAGGCGGGGCACCTCATCGTCCTCTACAAGATCGACGAGCTGCCGATGGCCGTCTCCGAGCAGATCCAGGTGCTGCTGCGCTGCGCCGAGCTGACGGCCGACGCCATGCCCCGGCTGCGCAAGCTCGACCAGCTCCCCGAGTACTGGGTCGAGATCAACCGGCTCGAGAACCAGGGCGACAAGCTGCACCGCACGCTGCTCGCCCACCTCTTCGACCGTGTGGCCGACCCGATCCTGCTGATCAAGCTCAAGGAGGTCGTCGACATCCTCGAGGAGGCCACGGACGCCTTCGAGAAGGTCGCGAACCTCGTCGAGACGATCGTCCTCAAGGAGTCGTGAGCGTGGAGGTCGCCCTCGTCGTCGTGGTCGTGGTCGTCGCACTCGGCTTCGCCTGCACGAACGGGTTCCTCGACGCGGCGAACTCGGTCGCGACCTCCATCTCGACCCGGGCGCTCACGCCCCGCATCGCCGTCGCGATGGCGGCGGCGATGAACTTCGTCGGCGCCCTGCTCGGGACCGCCGTCGCCGAGACGATCGCGACGTCGGTCGTGGACCTCGACGGGGCGCCGGCCGTGGACGCGCTCGTCGTGCTGCTGTGCGCGCTGCTGGGCGCCATCGCGTGGAACCTCGTCGCCTGGTGGTTCGGCATGCCGACGTCGTCCACCCACTCGCTCGTGGGCGGCCTGCTCGGGGCCGGTCTCGCCGGCGGCATGGCGGTCCACGGCGAAGAGGTCTTCGACCGGGTGGTGGTCCCCCTGCTCGTGTCGCCCGTCATCGGGTTCGTGGGGGCGTTCGCGCTCATGGTCGCCCTGCTGTGGACGTTCCGGAACGCGGCGCCGTCCCGCGTGAACCGACGCTTCCGGATCGCGCAGACGGCGTCGGCCGCCGCCATGGCGCTCGGGCACGGCCTGCAGGCGGCGCAGAAGACGATGGGCGTCGTCTGGCTGGCGCTCCTCACGGTCGGCGCCGTCAGCCCCGTCGAGGGCATCCCGCTGTGGGTCAAGCTCGCGGCGGCGACCGCGATGGCGGCGGGCACGTACGCCGGCGGCTGGCGCATCATGCGGACCCTCGGACGGCGGATCATCGAGATCGACCCCGCGCGCGGCTTCGTCGCCGAGTCGGTCTCCGCGATCGTGCTGTACGTCAGCGCGATCGTGCTGCACGCCCCGGTGTCCACCACGCACACCATCACCGCCGCGATCGTGGGCGTGGGGTCCACCCGGCGGCTCTCCGCGGTGCGCTGGGGAGTGGCTCGGACGATCGCCGTGTTCTGGCTGCTGACCGCGCCCGCAGCGGGTCTGATGGCCGCCGGGGCCACGTGGCTCGTGCTGGGCTCCGTGGGCTGAGACCGGCTCAGAACACCGGCGGCGCGACCCGTTCGGCCGCGACCACCCGCGGTCCGCGTCGAGTCGTGGCGACGTGCGCGACGAGGGCCTCGCCGGGCTCCAGATACGGGTCCCGCCGGGGCAGGGCGTTGGCCACCGCGCGGCGCGAGTGCTGCCCGAGCACGTCGAGCACCGTCGGGAGCACGGGGCGGTGCGTGCACAGCACCGACGACCGGCCGGACTCCAGCAGGTCGCGGACGGCCCCGGCGACGCGGGCGGGCGAGCGTTCGTGCTGCGCCTCGCCGAGGTTGTCGCTGTACTCGGGACGCACGCCGGACGCCCGCACGTACGGGTCGATCGACGTCGCGCACCGTTCCCAGCGGCTGGAGACCACCGAGTCGACGCCGTAGGCGGCGAGCACCGGGACCAGCGCGGCGGCCTGCGCGTGGCCGACCGGCGTCAGGGGGCGCTCCTGCTCGGCGCCGTACCAGGCCGCGCGGGGCAGCGCCCGGCCGTGCCGGACGATGACGACGGCGTGCGTGGCGAGGTGGTCGTCGTGTGCGGCCTCGACGAGGGCGTCCAGCGGCCCGCGGTCGGTCGCGCGCGTGAGGCGCTCGGCGGCGACGTCGGCGTCGACCCACTCGCAGCGGTCGATCTCGCGCTTGTCCACCGGGGCGACGGGCGCCCGGGCGGCGAGCGGGTGGGCGTCGCGCTCGGAGGCGGCGCGGCGTGCCGCCCAGTAGTGCACGCGCTTCACGCGGCCTTCCGGGGTGAGGTACTGCAGGCCGGACAGCGGCAGGCCGAGCACCACGGCGCGGCCCGTCTCCTCGGCGACCTCGCGCGTCGCCGTCGTGGCGAGGGACTCGCCCTCCTCGTGCTTGCCCTTCGGCCACGACCAGTCGTCGTAGCGGGGCCGGTGCACGAGCTGCACCTGGAGCTTCTTGTGCCGGATGCGCCACACGAGCGCACCGGCGGTCTCGATCACGGGCGCATGCTGCACCGACGTCGCGCCGAGGGGGTCGACGAACGGTGTCGCGGTGCGGAGCCGGCGGGGCGACTGCGGTGCGGCGGCCATCGGGTGGGTCAGCGCGTCCTGGCGGGGCGGCGGCGGTGACGGCGAACGAGCTGCGACTGCAGGTCGACCAGAGGTTCGCCCTCCGGCCCTGTGGCACGCACCCAGGTGTCGTCCTGCTGCAGGTGCCAGGAGGCTGACTCGTCCGACATCGACTCGTCGATCAGCTCGAGGAGCTCGAGGATCTGGCTCTCGTCGCTGATGCGCACCAGCGCCTCGACGCGACGGTCGAGGTTGCGGTGCATGAGGTCGGCCGAGCCGATGAACACCTCCGGCCCGGTCTCCGGCCCCTCGCCGATCGCGGGTCCGGCGGAGTTGGCGAAGGCGAAGATCCGCGAGTGCTCCAGGAACCGGCCCAGGATGGAGCGCACCCGGATGTTCTCGCTCAGCCCGGGGACCCCGGGCCGCAGGGCGCAGATGCCGCGCACCACGAGGTCGACCTTCGCCCCGGCCTGCGACGCCCGGTAGAGCGCGTCGATGGTGGCCTCGTCGACGGCGGAGTTGACCTTCATCTTGACCCACGCCTCGTGGCCGGCGGCGGCGGCTGCGGCCTCGCGGTCGATGCGCTCGATCAGCCCGGACCGTACCGTGCGGGGCGCGACCAGCAGGCGGTGGAACCGGGACCGGGGCGCGTAGCCGGACAGCTGGTTGAACAGGCGGGTGAGGTCCTGGCCGACGTCGGGGTCGCAGGTCAGCAGGCCGTGGTCGGTGTACAGCCGGGCCGTCTTCGGGTGGTAGTTGCCCGTGCCCACGTGGCAGTAGCGGCGCAGCCCGTCGGACTCCTGGCGTACCACCAGCGAGAGCTTGCAGTGGGTCTTGAGGCCGACGATGCCGTAGACGACGTGCACGCCGGCCTGCTCGAGCTTGCGGGCCCAGGAGATGTTCGCCTGCTCGTCGAACCGTGCCTTGATCTCCACCAGCGCGAGCACCTGCTTGCCTGCCTCGGCGGCGTCGATCAGGGCGTCGACGATGGGGGAGTCGCCCGAGGTCCGGTACAGCGTCTGCTTGATCGCCAGGACCTTGGGGTCGGCGGCAGCCTGCTCGAGGAACGTCTGCACGGAGGTGGAGAACGAGTCGTACGGGTGGTGCAGCAGCACGTCGCGCTCGCGGATGGCGGCGAAGACGTCGCCCGGCATCGCGGACTCGACCTCGGCGAGCTGGCGGTGGGTGGTGGGGATGAACGGCGGGTAGTGCAGCTCGGCCCGGTCGATGTCCGCGATGACGTTCAGGCCGGTGAGGTCCAGCGGGCCGTCCAGCTCGTAGACCTCCTCCTCGACGACGCCGAGCTCGCGGACCAGCAGCTCCCGGATGCGCGACGAGATCCCGCCGGCGAGCTCGAGCCGGACCGGCGGGCCGAACCGGCGGCGCAGCAGCTCCTTCTCCATGGCCTGCAGAAGGTTCTCGGCGTCGTCCTCCTCCACCTCCACGTCCTCGTTGCGCGTGACGCGGAAGGTGTGGTGCTCGCGCACCTCCATCCCGGGGAAGAGGTGGTCCAGGTGCTGGGCGATCACTTCCTCGAGCGGCACGAACGACTTCTGCGTGCCGCCGGCCTGCGTCGGTGTGGGCGCGCTCGGGCGGCCGCGGTCGTCGACGGCGATGAAGCGGGGCAGCAGCGGCGGCACCTTGACGCGGGCGAAGTGCTCCTTGCCGGTCAGCGGGTTCATCACCACGACCGCGAGGTTGAGCGAGAGACCCGAGATGTACGGGAACGGGTGCGCCGGGTCGACGGCCAGGGGGGTGAGCACCGGGAAGATGTGCTTGCGGAAGAACTTGTGCAGCCGCTGCTGCTCCTTGTCGAGCAGCTCGTCCCAGTGCACGATCGTGATGCCCTCGGTGGCGAGCGCCGGCTGCACGTCGCTGCGGAACACGGCGGCGTGCCGCTCCATCAGTCGGTGGGCGTTCTCACCGATGCCCTGGAGCACCTCGCGGGGGTTGAGTCCCGAGGCCGCGGTGACGGCGATGCCGGTGGCGATGCGCCGCTTCAGGCCCGCCACCCGGACCATGAAGAACTCGTCGAGGTTCGAGGCGAAGATCGCCAGGAACCGGACCCGCTCGAGCAGGGGCAGCGACGAGTCCTCGGCCAGCTCCAGCACGCGCTCGTTGAAGGCCAACCAGCTGAGCTCGCGGTCGGCGAACCGGTCGGCCGGGAGCTCGATCGGCTCCGGCGGGACGATCTGGACCTGGTCGGTCGTGTCCCCCGAGTCCTCGGCGATGTGCTCGGCGATGTGGGCGGCGAGCTGGGGGTCCATGCGTGGCGGTCCTGCCTTCGCGGTCGTGCGTGTCTCGGAGGTGCTGGCGGTGGCCGCGGCGACGAACCGCCCGCGGGAGTCACGCCGGGCCGTACGCGGGCTGGACGCAGTCATGAGCCCATGTTGGCATCGTTTGATGAACGGTGGGTGACGGAGGACTCAGGCGGGCGCGTACTGGACGTCGATCGCGGCCCGCTCGAAGCCTGCTCGCTCGTAGGTGGCGAGCGCCGCGGGGTTGTCGCCGTCGACGTAGAGCACGGCCCGCGTGCAGCCCACGGCCGCCAGGTGGTGCAGTCCCGCCGCGGTGAGCAGCGCACCGAGGCCGCGGCCCTGCGCGGCCGGGTCGACGCCGACGGCGTAGATCTCGCCGTCACGCGAACCCTCCGGCTGGTCGGTGGGCACCTTCGTCCAGATGGAGCCGGCGAGGTGCCCGTCGGGGCCCTCCAGGAGCCGGAAGCCCTCGGCGTCGAACCACGGCTCGGCGATCCGGGCGTGCAGGTCGTGCACGGTGAGGCGGCCCTGCTCGGGGTGGTCGGCGAAGGCCCGGGCGTTGAGCGCGACCCAGGCGTCGTCGTCGGACCCGGCCCGGAAGTTGCGCAGCCGGTAGCCCTGGGGTGGCGTCGGCACGGCCGGGGCGTCGTCGAGCGGGAGCGCGAGGAAGAGGAGCTCGCGCACGCTCGTGTAGCCGCGGGCGGCGGCGAAGGCCTGGGCGGCGGGCAGGTCGCCGTGCGCCCAGACGCGCAACGCCTTGCCCCGCTGGTCGGGTGCGCCGGACCGGTCGGGCAGGCGGGCGTCGCGCTCGGCCGTGCGCAGCAGGACGGAGCCGATGCCGGTGCGGCGGTGGTCGGGGTGGACGACGAGCTCGGCGCTCGCGACGTCGCCGCCACGGTCCACCTGCAGGTAGCCCGTGGTGGCTCCGGTCCGGGTCTGCACCCGGACGTGCGTGAGGTCCGGGTCGTCGTCCCCGAGGCGCAGCAAGGGCTGCTCCGAGAGCGGGGCCACGCCGTCGTGAGCCCCGGCGGCGGCGGCCAGCTCGCGCACGGCGTCCTGCGACGCGGCGGTCAGCGGGAGGATCTCGATCGGGAAGGGGAAGCGCACAAGCCCATTGTCCATGCCGGGGCAGGGGGCGGTGGGCCCCCCGCCCCGGTGGACCGGTGTGTCAGTCCTCCGACGGCTTGGCCAGGCCCGCCTGGATGAGGTCCATGACCGAGGAGTCGGCCAGCGTCGTCGCGTCGCCGACCTCGCGGTTCTCCGCCACGTCGCGCAGGAGACGGCGCATGATCTTGCCCGAGCGGGTCTTCGGCAGCTCGGCCACCACGAGGATCCGCTTCGGCTTGGCGATCGGGCCGATCTCCTGGGCGACGTGGTCGCGCAGGGTCTTCTCGATGCGGGCGGACCCCTCGTCCGTGGCCGCCTCGTCGGCGTGCTCGCCTCGCAGGATGACGAACGCGACCACTGCCTGGCCCGACACCTCGTCCGCGGCGCCGACGACGGCGGCCTCCGCGACGAGCTCGTTCGACACGAGGGCGGACTCGATCTCGGTGGTGGACAGCCGGTGCCCCGAGACGTTCATGACGTCGTCGACGCGGCCGAGCAGCCAGATGTCGCCGTCGTCGTCCTTCTTGGCGCCGTCGCCCGCGAAGTAGATGCCGGGGAACCGCGACCAGTAGGTGTCCTTGAACCGCTGCAGGTCGCCCCAGATGCCGCGCAGCATGGCCGGCCAGGGTTCCGAGAGCACGAGGTACCCGCCGCCGCCGTCCGGCACGGGGCGCGCCTCGTCGTCGACGACCGTGGCGGCGATCCCGGGCAGGGGCACCTGGGCAGAGCCGGGCTTGGCCGCGGTGACGCCGGGCAGCGGGGAGATCATGATGGCGCCGGTCTCCGTCTGCCACCAAGTGTCCACGACCGGGGTCTTGTCCGACCCGATGACGCGGCGGTACCACATCCACGCCTCGGGGTTGATGGGTTCGCCCACCGAGCCGAGCACGCGCAGGGAGGAGAGGTCGAACTCCGCGGGGATCTCCTCGCCCCACTTCATGCAGGCGCGGATGGCCGTGGGCGCGGTGTAGAAGATGGAGACGCCGTACTTCTGGATGATCTCCCACCAGCGGCCGCGGTGCGGGGTGTCCGGGGTGCCCTCGTAGATCACCTGGGTGGCGCCGTTGAGCAGCGGGCCGTAGACGATGTACGAGTGGCCGGTGACCCAGCCGATGTCGGCGGTGCACCAGTAGACGTCCGAGTCCGCCTTGAGGTCGAACACGTGCTTGTGCGTGAACGCCGTCTGCGTGAGGTAGCCGCCGGTGGTGTGCAGGATGCCCTTCGGCTTCCCGGTGGTGCCGGAGGTGTACAGGATGAACAGGGGGTGCTCGGCGTCGACCCAGGCGGGCTCGTGGAACGTGTCGGCGGCCTCGACGGCGTCGTGCCACCAGACGTCGCGGCCGTCGGTCCACTCGACGTCCTGCTCGGTGCGTCGCACCACGAGCACGTGCTCGACGGTGGTGGCCGGTTCGCCGTCCTTGGGGGCGAGCGCCGCGTCGACGGCGGGCTTCAGTGCGCTGGGCGCCCCGCGGCGGTGCCCGCCGTCGGCGGTGATGACGAGCTTGGCGCCGGCGTCGGCGATGCGGCTGCGCAGCGCGTCGGCGCTGAACCCGCCGAAGACGACGGAGTGCGCGGCTCCCAGGCGGGCGCACGCGAGCATCGCGACGACGGACTCGACGAGCATCGGCAGGTAGATGACGACGCGGTCGCCGGACTCGACGCCCAGCGCGGCGAGGGCGTTGGCCGCGCGGGACACCTCGCGCTGCAGGTCGGCGTAGGTGATGGTGCGGGTGTCGCCGGGCTCGCCCTCGAAGTGGATGGCGACGCGGTCGCCGAGCCCGGCCTCGACGTGGCGGTCGACGGCGTTGTACGCGGCGTTGAGGGTGCCGTCGGCGAACCACTTCGCGACGGGGGCCTCGGACCAGTCGAGCGTCTGGGTGAAAGGTGTCTTCCAGGAGACGAGCTCGCGGGCCTGCCGGGCCCAGAACTCCACGCCGTCGGCGGCGGCCTCGTCGTACATCGAGGCCTGGGCGTTGGCCTGGTCGGCGAACTCCGGACTCGGCGGGAACGCGCGGGTCTCGTGGAGCAGGTTCTCGAGGCTCGGGCTGGTGGCTTGGCTGTCGGTCACTGGGTTCCTCCGCGTCGTCGCGTTCCGTCCGTGAGGGGCGTCCGAGGGCCGCCCTGTGGGGAGTGTAGACCCGCGTCGTGGTGCAGATCACGCCCCGCGGAGGCAATAGTAAGGGAAGCGGACTTACTGCTCCCGCCGATGCTCCCGCGCCGCTCCCGGGCGAGCGGTCGCTCTGCCCTCCCGAGCGGTCGCAGCCCGTTGCCGAGCGGTCCGACGCACGAGGGCGGCGCCCGGGTTCCTTCCACCGAGCGCCGCTCGCGCCGGACGGTTCGCGGGTAGCAGGCGCGTGGTCCTCGCGTCGTCGTACCGGGTCAAGCCCGCTCGACGAGTCCTCAGTGGACTGTCTGTGCGTGGGTCCCGTGCCCCGTCCTGTTAGCACCATGGAACGCCTGGCTGCGGGTGCCCGCAAGAGGAGCGGGTTGTCCGGTCCGACGGCGCCACCGCCGCCACAGAGCCCAGGCGAGCCCGGCGAGTGCGAGCGTCCCGACGACGGCGAGCACCGGCGTCGGGCGGATCGTGGGACGCAGCGCGACAGGCCTGGTGAAGGTGAGCGTGCCCCAGCCGTTCTGCGCGGCGAGCCGGCGCAGGGTGCGGTCGGGGTTGACGGCGAACCCGTGCCCGACCGCGGCGAGCATCGGGGCGTCCGTGATCGAGTCGGAGTAGGCGTAGCAGCGTTGCAGGTCGTAACCGCGCGCGGCCGCCAGCTCGGTGATGGCCGTGGCCTTGTTCTCCCCGTAGGCGTAGAAGTCGATCTCGCCGGTGAAGCGGCCGTCGGCGACCGCCATCCGGGTCGCCACGACGTGGTCCGCCCCGAGCATCGCCGCGATCGGTTCCACCAGCTCGGTGCCCGACGCCGAGACCACCACGACGTCGTGGCCCATCGCGTGGTGCTCCGCGATGAGGTCGACGGCCTCCGCGTAGACGTAGGGGTCGATGTGCTCGTGGAGCGTCTCGGCGACGATCTGCTCGACCTTGGCGACGTCCCACCCGGTGGCGAGCTCGGACAGGTGCTGGCGCATGCGCTCGGTCTGGGCGGCGTCGGCGCTGCTCGCCATGTACAGGAAATGCGCGTAGGCGCTGCGCAGCACGTCGCCACGGGTGATGAGCCCGCCCGCGAAGAATGACCGGGAGAACGCGGCGGTCGAGCTGGTCGCGATGACGGTCTTGTCCAGGTCGAAGAACGCCGCGACCCGGTGCCCTGCTCGTGACCGCACCCGCCCGTGCGGCGGCGGGGGCGTTCCCGGCGACGAGGTGATCACCCGACAGAGCCTATGGCCTGTGACGCCGATCTCGATGGATCCCCCGGCCTCGAGCCGGGACTGCGTGCACAGGTATTGTGCATAAAAAGCGTGCACGCTTATTCTGCATACATGGATGCGAACCCTGAGCAGCCCTGGTCCCGCCTCGACCTCACCGCCGAGTCCGTCAAGGTCCTGGCCCACCCGCTGCGCTCCCGGCTGCTGAGCGCCCTGCGGCGCGGCGGACCGGCGTCGGCCACGGCGCTCGCCGCCGAGCTGACGACCAACACGGGCGCCACCAGCTACCACCTGCGCAAGCTCGAGTCCGTCGGGCTCGTGGAGGACACCGGCGCGGGCCGCGGCAAGGAACGCATCTGGCAGGCCGCGACCGAGAGCCACGCCTGGTCCGCCGCGGACTTCGCCGAGGACGAGGACGCCCGCACCGCGCTCGGCTGGCTGGTGCGCGACTACCACCGGCAGTTCGACGTCGCGTACTCCCGCTGGCTCGACGTCGCCGAGTCCTGGCCGACGCCCTGGCAGGAGGTCTCCGGGATGGGTGACGCCTGGGTCGAGGTGACGCCCGACCAGGCACGCCAGATGCAGGCCGAGCTCGACGCCGTCGTCGCCCGGTACGTCCGCGCCGGTGCGGACGACCCCAGCGCGCGGCGCCTGCACCTGTACATGACGTCGTTCCCGCTCGAGCCGGACGACGTCCCCGACGCCGAGGGCACCGGCTCATGACGGTGCTCACGCCGTCCGCCGCGCGCCGGGTCTTCCTGCTGCTGAGCGCCACCCGCTGGTTCCCCGTGGGTCTCGTCGTCGCGGCGACGACCCTGCTCCCGGTCGAGCGCGGGCTCACCGTGACGCAGACCCTGACGCTCGCGTCGATCACCGGGATCGTCGTGTTCGCCCTCGAGCTGCCCACCGGTGGCACGGCCGACGCGTTCGGTCGCAAGCCGGTGCTCGTCACCGCCGCAGCGACGCAGGTGGTCGCGGCGACGGCGTTCGCGGTGGCGGGCACCTTCTGGCAGTTCGCGGTCGCGGCCGCCGCCCTGGGCGCCTTCCGCGCGCTGGACTCCGGCCCGCTCGAAGCATGGTTCGTGGACGCCGTGCACGCGACCAGCCCGGGTGCCGACGTCGACCGGACCCTCGCGCGGCACGGCGTCGTCGTCGGCCTGTCCGTCGCGGCCGGCGCGCTCGTCTCGGGCGGCCTCGTGTGGTGGCACCCCGTGACGACCTGGTCCGCGCTCACGCTGCCGTACGTGGTCTACGCCGGCCTCGCCGTCGTCCACCTCGTGGCGCTGTGCGTCCTGCTCCGGGAGGTCCGCGCGGTGCCCGACGGCGGCGCGGGACGTGGGGGAGCGGCCCGCCGAGCGCTCGCCTCGGCCCGCCGGACGCCCGCCGTCGTCGCCGACGGGCTGCGGCTCGCCGCGACCAACCGGGTGCTGCTGGGCCTGCTCCTCGTCGAGGTGTTCTGGTCGACGGCGATGGTCGTCTTCGAGTCCCTGCAGCCGATCCGCCTCGCCGAGCTCGTCGGCAGCGGGGCGCGAGCCGGCGCCATCATGGGCCCGACGGCGTCCGTGGGGTGGGGCGTGTTCGCGCTCGGCGCGGCGCTCGCCGGCCTGGCCTCGAAGCGCGTCGGGGTGGCGCGTGCAGCCATGGCGGCCCGCGTCCTCAACGGGCTCGGCGCGGTGTGGATGGGAGTGGTGGCCGGGCCGGCGGCTCTGGTGGCGGCCTACCTCGTCACCTACGGCCTGCATGGTGCGGCCGGACCCCTGTACAACACGCTGCTGCACCGGGAGGCCGCGTCCCGCAACCGGTCGACCGTGCTCTCCCTGGCCTCGATGACGGCGTTCGCCACCTACGCGGTCGCGTCCCCCGTGCTGGGCTGGACGGCGGACGCCACCTCCACCGGCGCGGCGATGGTGATCGGCGGCGCGGTGAGCGTGCTCGGCGTCTTCTGCTTCCTGCCTGCCCTGCGTCGTGAGCGCGAGCTGCGGCGCGCCGGGAAGGTCGCCGTGAGCGTGTAGCCCGCCTGGAAGCCGCCCCCAGAGCACCGCCTCCACCGCCGGGCTCGTGCAGCCGACGGCACAGCCCCGGCCCGCACCAGGGTGGCGCCATGGACCACGCCACCGAACCACCCGCCGCCGTGCAGCGAGGACCGGCCCGCCTGACCGCCGTCGTCGGCGCGTGCGGCGGTGCCGGGACCAGCGTCCTCGCGGCGGCGCTCGCACGTGCCCTGCGACGGCGGGCCGGTGCTGCCGCCCTCGTGGACCTCGACGTCCCCGGGGCGGGGCTCGACGTGCTGCTCGGCGTCGAGGCCGACCCCGGCGCCCGCTGGCCCGAGCTGGCCGACGCCCGGGGCAGCCTCGACGCCGACGGGCTCGTCGCCGCGCTGCCGCGCTGGCGCGCCGTGCCGCTGCTCTCCGGCAGCCGGGAAGGAGCCGCCCACGGCGTGCCGGAGGACGCCGTGGTGCTGGATGTGGCGACGGCCCTGCTGCGCGCCGGCCACCGGGTGGTGCTCGACCTGCCGCGTCCGTCCGGCTGGGGCGAGGCGAGCCGGTCCCTCGTCACCGCCGCCGACGCCGTGCTCCTCGTCGTCCCGCTCACCGCACCAGCCGTCGCCGGAGCGCTGGCCACCCTCGAGGTGCTCGACGCGCTCGGCGCCGGCCCCGTGCACCTCGTGCCGCGCCGCCCCGCCCCCGGCCGGGTCGACACGGCCGGGGTCGAGCGGGCGCTCGGCCGCCGTGCCGCCGTCACCGTCGGCTGGGACGGTCGCCTGGCCGCGGCCGTCGAACGCGGCGACGGCCCCCGCAGCGGCCGTCGCAGCCCGCTGGGCGTCGCCGCCGAACGGCTCGTGGAGGCGCTCGTCCGACCGAACGGCGGACCTTCCGGGACGGCCCCCGCCGCCGCGAGCACCGTGGCCGTCGCATGAGCACCGGAGCGTCGCCCCGCGGGCGGTCCGCCGTGCTCGACCCCACGCTGCTGGACGGTCTGCGCGCACGGCTCGGTGCGGCGCCCGGGGCGGCCGGCCCGCCCGACGACGACGCCGTCGCCGACGCGCTGCGGGCCAGCGGCCGCGTCCTCGGCTCCGACGCGCTCGCCGACCTCACCCGCGCCGCCCGGGCAGAGCTGTCCGGCGCCGGCCCGCTGCAGCCGCTCCTGGAGGAGCCCGGCGTGACCGACGTCCTCGTCAACGGTCCCGACGACGTCTGGGTCGATCGCGGCGACGGGCTGCGGCGCAGCGACGTCCGCCTGCCGGGCGCCGCGGACGTCCGGGCGCTCGCGGTCCGCATGGCCGCCGTCGCCGGCGCCCGGCTCGACGACGCCAGCCCCGTGGTGGACGCACGCCTCCCGGACGGGACCCGCCTGCACGCCGCGGTCGAGCCGATCGCACCGGCGGGTGCCGTGATCGCGCTCCGCGTGCTGCGCCAGGCCGTCCTCGACCTGCCGGCGCTCACCGCCCGTGGTGCGGTGCCCGCCGCCTGGGGCTCGCTCCTGGCCGGTCTGGTCGGCGGTCGCGCGAACCTGCTGGTCACCGGGGGCACCGGAACGGGCAAGACGACCCTGCTCGCCGCGCTGCTCGGCCTGGTGCCGCCGGGCGAACGCCTGGTCACGGTGGAGGAGGCCCGCGAGCTCGCGCCCGTCCACCCCCACGTGGTGGCGCTCGCGGCCCGCCGGGCGAACGTGGAGGGCTCGGGCGAGGTCACCCTGACCGACCTCGTCCACGGTGCGCTGCGGATGCGGCCCGACCGGATCGTGCTCGGCGAGTGCCGCGGCGCCGAGGTGCGCGAGCTGCTGCTCGCCCTCAACACCGGGCACGACGGCGGGATGGCCACGGTGCACGCGAACGCGGCCGAGCACGTCCCGGCCCGCCTCGAGGCCCTCGCCGCGCTCGCCGGGATGCCGCGTGCCGCCGTCGCCGCGCAGGCAGCCGCTGCCCTCGACGTGGTGCTGCACCTGCGCCGCCGCCGCGGGGTGCGGCACCTCGCTCAGGTCGCGGTGGTGCGCAGCGCCGCTCCCGGTGAGCTGGAGGTCCGGCCGGTGGCGACGTGGGGCGGTCCGGGTGGAGGCGACCCGGTGCCCGGACCCGGCTGGGACGACCTGCTGAGGCGGTGGGAACCGTGCTGAGCGCGTGGCTGGCCGGCCTGTGCGTGGCGTGCGCGGCATGGTGCGTGGCGGCGCCGGGCGGCCGCCCAGCCACGGCCGTCGTGCATCCTCCCCGCGGACGGCGTGCCCGCCGCACGCTCGCCCGCGCGGGCTGGTGGCGTCGGCTGACGCGGCAGCCAGAGACCGCTCCGGACCAGGTCCGGCTCGCCGTCTCCCAGGTAGGAGCACTGCTGCGCTCCGGGGCGTCACCGGCACGCGCCTGGTCGCGGGCGCTCGGGGTGCCGGTCGACGCCGAGGGCGTCCCCGACCGTGAGGCGCTGGCCGCTGCCGTCGGCGGCGCCCGGCCCGCACGCGCCGTCGTCGCCGCCGCCCGGCTCGCCCGCGACGTCGGCGCACCGTTGGGCGGGGTGCTGGAGGCCGTCGGGGCCGCGCTCGTCGCGCAGGCCGAGGCGGACGCGGAACGGGAGGCGTCCCTCGCCGGGCCGCAGGCCACCGCGCGCGTCCTGCTGTGGCTGCCGGCGCTCGGCGTGGTGCTCGGGACAGCCCTCGGAGCCGACCCGCTCGCCACGGCCACCGACGGCGGGCTGGGCACGGCCGCCGTCCTGCTCGGCGTGCTCGCCCTCCTCGCCGGCCGTGCCTGGACCCGGCGGCTGGTGGCCGCGGCCCGGACGGCGGGGGCCGAGCCGTGAACGCCGTGGCCGCGCTCGCCGTCGGCCCCGACCTCGCCGGTCTGAGCCCCGCCGGTCTGAGCCCTGCCGCCGTGGGCGGTCTGGTCGCGCTCGTGGCTTTCGCCGGCCTGTCGCCGTGGCGCTGGGCGGCGCGCGCCGCACGCCGCCGGGTGGCGGGCCTCGTCACACCCGGCGACCGGGCCGCGGACCACGCCGGCCGAGAGGCGGGGCAGGCGTCCGCCGCGCTGGACGTGCCGTGCCTGCTCGAGCTGGTCGCCGCGGCCGTGCGGTCCGGTGCGGGCGTCCCGCGGGCGCTGGAGGCGGTGGGTGCCGCCGTCGGTGGGCCGGACGGCCGTGCCCTCGGACGGGTCGCCGCGGCGCTCCGGCTCGGGGCCGGATGGGACGCGGCATGGACCGGGGCGCGCGACGTCCCCGCCCGATCACGACGACAGGACGCGGCGTGGGCCGGGGCGCGCGACGTCCCCGCCCGATCAGGGCGGGACGCGGTCGCTCCACGGCTCGACGTGCTGCGGCGTGCGCTCCGCGGCGCGTGGGCCGAGGGCGCGGCGCCGGGCGAGTCGCTGCGGGCCGCCGGTGCCGAGCACCGGCACGAACGCCAGGCTGCCGCGCGGACGGCTGCCGCGCGCCTGGCCGTCCGGCTCGTCCTGCCCCTCGGCCTGTGCTACCTGCCGGCCTTCGTGCTCGTCGGGCTCGTGCCCGTGCTGCTCGCGCTCGGTGTGGACCTGTTGTCCGGCTGAGCGTGCCCGCCCCGGCCCGACGGCCGGGGCGGAGATCGCCCTCGGCCGGCCGACCGAGGGCACGGAACCGGGCGGGAGCCCGGTGGAGAAGGGAGAACGCATGACCGACACGACGCAGATCGTCGACGACCAGGACCCGGCGGAGCCGACGGGTTCGCCCGACCGACGCGACGCGCCCGACCGACCCGACGCGCCCGACCCTGAGGCCGGCCTCGCCACGGCCGAGTACGCGATCGCGACCATCGCCGCCGTCGGCTTCGCGGGGCTGCTCATCCTGGTGCTCCAGAGCGACTCCGTGCGCGGGATGCTCGAGTCGATCATCAGCTCGGCGCTGTCGGTGTGAGCGCCCGCGACCGGGGAGAACGCGGTTCGGTGACGGCCGAGCTCGCCGTCGGCATGCCGGTGGTCGTCCTGCTCCTCGTCGCGGTGCTCACGCTCGCGGCCGCGTCCACCGCGCAGCTGCGCGCGGCGGACGCGGCCCGGGCCGGGGCCCGTCAGGCCGCCGTGAGCGCGGACCTCGGCGCGGCGCACGCCGCCGTCTCGCAGGTCGCCGGTGCTGACGCCGAGGCCACCGTGACGCGCGACGGCGAGTGGGTCCGTGTGGTGGTCAGCACGTCGGTCGTGGGCGGCTGGTTCGCCGGGGCACCCCTGCGCGCGACCGGCGAGGCGGTCGCCTGGGTCGAACCGTGACGGCTCCGGACGGCGCCCGGACCGTCGGCGGCGAACGAGGCGCCGGCACCGTGCTGGTGCTCGGGCTCGCGGCGGTGGTGCTGCTGCTCGTCACGGCGGTCGCGGCGCTCGGTGCGGCTCAGCAGGCACGCTCCGTGGCACGGTCGGCCGCGGACCTCGGTGCGCTCGCGGGGGCGACCGCGCTGCGCTGGGGCCACGACCCGTGCACGACGGCGGAGCGCGTCGTCTGGCAGAACGACGGACTGGCGGTGGCCTGCGGCGTCGAGGACGGCGGTGTGGTGACGGTCACCGCCGCGAGGGCCGTCGTCCGCTCCGCCGGGTCGTGGGGCGGGCTCGGGACCGCCGAGGCGACGGCGCGGGCCGGGCCCCGTCCGTCAGCTCGGCTCGATGCCGAACCGCTGGGCGCGCTCGGTGATGAGGCGCGCCCGGCCGAGCCGCGGCTTGTCGGAGCCGTCGCGGATGACCGACCCGGACGCCTCGAACTCCGCGAGGAAGTCGAGCGCCCACGCGACGTCGGCAGGGGCGGGGGACAGGACCTCGTTGACCACGGCGGGCTGCTCCAGGTCGAGGCAGAGTCGGCCCGTCATGCCCATGGCGACGGCGTCGCCGGACTGCTCGCGCAGCAGCGGGTGGCTGGAGCCCACGGTCGGGCCGTCCACGGGCCCTGGCAGACCGCCGATGCGGCTGGCGGTCACCAGGCGGGAGCGCGGGTAGGCCATCGCCAGCGGCTCGTTCGCGGCACCGGTGTCGCGCCGGTAGTCGCCGGAGCCGAACGCGAGGCGGAACGTGCCGGGCGCGCGGGCGATGCTCACCGCGTCCTCGATCCCGAGCGCCGACTCCACCAGCGGCACCACGGGCAGGTGCCCGCCGAGCCGCTGCACCGTGTCGACCACCTGGTCGGGGCTCTCGGTCTTGGCGAGCATGACCCCGCACAGGCCGTCGGCGTCACGGAACGCGCGGACGTCGTCGGCCCAGGCGGCGGAACCGCGCTCGTTGATGCGCACCCACGCGCGCCCGCCGCGGGCGAACCAGTCCAGGACGTCGCGTCGGGCCTCGTCCTTGCGGGACTCGTCGACCGCGTCCTCGCAGTCGAGGACGAGCTGGTCGGCGCGCGAGAGCTGTGCGGCGTCGAAGTCGTCGCGGCGCAGCGCGTTGAGCAGCAGCCAGGAGCGGGCGTTGGCGGGATCCACGCGGCGTGCCTCGCGGGTGCGGCGCAGCGCGGTCAGGTCCTCGGTGGTCACGCGACGATCGTAGGCGCTACGAAGCCGTCGCCGGCGTCGACGGCCGGGGTCGGGGCGCGCTCGGCGGGGAACCGTCCGGCGCGTGCCGCAGCAGCGCGTCCAGGACCCGCACGGCCGCTGCCTTGTCCAACGGAGAGTTGTCGTTGCCGCACTTGGGCGACTGGACGCAGGCGGGGCAGCCGGCGGCGCACGGGCAGGCCGCGACGGCGTCCCGGGTGGCGCGCAGCCACCGTTCGCCGAGCTCGTAGCCCCGCTCGGCGAACCCTGCGCCGCCGGGATAGGCGTCGTAGACGAAGACGGTCGCCTCGCCGGTGTCGGGGTGCTGGGCGGTGGAGACCCCGCCCAGGTCCCAGCGGTCGCACGTGGCGAGCAGGGGCAGCAGCCCGATCGCGGCGTGCTCCGCCGCGTGGAGGGCTCCCGGTGTCTCGTCGGCGTCGACCCCGGCAGCCCGCAGCACGTGGTCCGGCACGGACCACCACACGGCGGTGGTGCCGAGCGTGCGGGACGGCAGGTCGAGGGCCTCGGTGTCGAGCACCTGCATGTCCGGGATGCGGCGGCGCTGGAAGCTCACCACCTGGCTCGTCACCTCCACCGGTCCCAGCCCCCAGGTGACGGGACCCCACTCGCGGCGCTGGGCGGGGCGCGAACCCTCGGGAGCAGGGTGGTCGGGATCGCCGGGTTCCTCGAGGGAGATCTCCATGACGTCGCGCGACCAGGTGCCGTGGTCCACGTCCCGTCGCACCACGAGCGCCACGTGGTCGGCCAGGTCGAGGTGGTCGACCACGTAGGTGACACCCTGGTGGACGTACACCGCGCCGTCGTGCACCTGACCGTCTGCCGACGCGGCGTCGACGGTCCCCAGCAGGCGGCCCGTGGCGGCCTCGACGACCCGGACGGGGCGACCGCCGGACCCGCGCAGGTCCGCCATGCCGGCCGCCGGCTGGGCGTGCGTCCAGTACCAGCCGGAGGGGCGGCGTCGCAGGAGGCCGCGGGCGACGAGGACGTCGAGCACCTCCCGGACCCGGGCGGGATCACCGAACCGGGCGAGGTCCTCGGTGCGCAGCGGCACCTCCTGCGCGGCCGCGCACAGCTGCGGGGCGAGCACGTAGGGGTTCCCCGGGTCGAACACGGTCGCCTCGAGCGGGGCGTCGAACACCGCCTCGGGGTGGGTGACCAGGTACGTGTCCAGCGGGTCCTCGCGCGCGACGAACGCCACGAGCCCGTCGGCACCCGCTCGCCCGGCTCGTCCGGCCTGCTGCCACAGGGACATGCGCGTGCCCGGCCAGCCCGCGACGAGCACCGCGTCGAGGCCGGAGATGTCGACGCCGAGCTCGAGAGCGTTCGTGGTGGCGAGGCCGAGGAGGTCACCCGACCGGATCGCCTGCTCGAGCTCGCGGCGCTCCTCGGGCAGGTAGCCGCCCCGGTAGGCCGCGACCCGCCCGGCGAGCCCGGTCGACACGGGGCGCAGGTGGTCCCGCACCTGCTCGGCCACCGACTCCGCGCCACGGCGCGAGCGCGTGAAGGCGAGCGTGCGGGCACCGTGCGAGGCGAGGTCGGCGAGCAGGTCGGCCACCTCCGCGGTGGCGGATCGACGGGGGTGCTCGGCGGCACCCTCGACCGTCAGGACGGCATCGGCCTCGTTCGCCGCGGGATCGAGGGGGTCGGGCAGGGCCCAGGGGTCGTCGTCCGACACCCCGGCCGGGTGGCCGTCCGCCGTCGTGCTGCCCGAGCGCTCGAACGCCGGTCCGGTGATCTCGGGCGGCTGCCAGAGGACGACGGTCCGCCGCCCCGCCGGCGAGCCGTCAGCGCTGACCTCCGTGACGTCGTCGGCCGAGGTCCCGAGCAACCGGGCGACGCTCGCGGCGGGGTCCGCCGTCGTCGCGCTCGCCACGACGAACGTCGGCGCCGTGCCGCCGTAGTGCTCGGCGAGCCGCGCGAGCCGTCGCAGCACGAGGGCGACGTGCGCGCCGAACACGCCGCGGTAGGCGTGGCCCTCGTCGACGACGACGTAGCGCAGCCCGCGCAGCAGGCGGGTCCAGCGGCGGTGCGCCGGCAGCAGGGCGAAGTGCAGGAAGTCGGGGTTGGTGAGGACGACGTCCGCGTGCTCGGCGGCCCAGCGGCGCTCCTCCGACGGGGTGTCGCCGTCGCACGTGGTGGCCCGGACGTCGCGGGTGCCGGCGGCGTCCAGGAGCCGTGTCAGCGCGGTGAGCTGATCCGCGGCGAGGGCCTTGGTGGGGGAGAGGTACAGGACGGTGCTGCGGCGGACCGTCGACTCGATCCGCCCCTGCCCGTCCTGCGTCGCGGCGCGTCCGGCGCGGACGGCGGTCAGTGCGGGCAGCCAGAAGGCCAGGGACTTGCCGGAGCCGGTCGAGCTCGCCAGGGCGACGTTCTCGCCGCGCCACGCGGCGTCGGCCGCGGTGACCTGGTGGGTCCACGGACGCTCGACCCCGAGCGCCTGGTAGCCCTCGACGAGCTGCGGATCGGCCCAGTCGGGCCAGTCGGCGTGCTGCGCCGACCGGGCCGGGAACGTCCGGGCGTGCTTGAGCCGGTCGGACCGTGCCCCCCGAGCGGTGAGCACGTCCAGCAGCGGGTGGTCGGCGGACGAGGTCTCGGGTGGCACGCCGACAGTCTCGCACCTGGAATTCACCCGCTCCGCTTACCACAAATCGCGCTGACTCGCCGACTGAAGGCCTAGGATCGGACGTCGAAGCATCAGCCGGGCATCGCCGCCGTGTCCCTCTCATCCGTCGGATGAGACATGTCCGGCCTGCGAACACTCCTGCAGGAGCCATCGGCGAGCACGGCCGCCGGGCCCCGCCTCGACGAAGGACTCGCATGCGCACGCTCTCGGCCGCCGTTCTCACCGCCGCACTCGTCATCGCCCCGGCCTCGTTGGCCTGGGCCGGTGGCTCGGACGACCCCACGCCGTACGAGGTGACGGGCAAGGGGATCCAGCTCCCCGAGGGCGACGTGTTCCCGGACAACGGGCACGTGAACATCAGATACACCGCCGGTGATGAGGCGAAGGAGGCCAACGTCCACTTCGAAGGCAAGTGCGTCGAGCGCGACGACGCCGGGTGTGCCGGCGTGGAGCACGAGTGGGCCCAGTACATCGGCCAGTCCTTCCTCCCCTGGTCCGTGCTGGGGGTCGAGGGCGGCGACTGCGTGGAGTGGGTGCAGCTCGGCCACCACAACGAGCACTTCGGCGAGGGCGGCCAGGAGCCCGTCTGCGTCGAGGACCCTGAGCCGGTGGCGACGCCGGAGCCCAAGCCGACCCCGGACTTCCCGGACACGCCGCCGACCGAGCCCGGCGAGGGCGAGCCGACCCCGCCGACCGAGGGCACGGACCCCGAGGGCAACGAGCCCGGGACCGACGAGCCCGGAACCGACCAGCCCGGGACCGACGAGCCGGTGCCGAGCGGGTCGCCGGTCCCGGTCGCGGACGAGACCGGGACGGACGAGGAAGCCGGCAGCACTCCGGGCCGCCCGCAGGGAGTGCCAGTGACGCCGGGCTCCGGTGGTGACGCCGCCCAGGGGCCGAGCACGGAGTCCGCGCAGGAGGTCCGTGCAGAGGCTCCGGCCGAGCTGCCGCGGACCGGCGCGACGGTCACCGCCGTCCTCGTGGCCGCCGTCGTCCTCGTCCTCGGAGGCGTGGGGTTCCTGGCCGTGCGTGGTCGCCGGAGCGTCTGATTCAGGGCCGGCCGGCTTCCGCCCTGATAGTGCGCTGAAAGGCGACAAGGAACGCACGACCGTTTCGGCCGGTCTTGAAGAATGGTCCATTCTTTGGTGGACGGACCGGGCTCTCGCCGTGGACATTCCGTGGAAGTACTCCGCCCGCGGCTGTTATCCGTTCGTGATCGTCGTTTCCTGGTTCTCATGCCCACCACCAGGACCCGGCGGCTCGTCGCTGCCCTCGCGGCGGCGACCGCGGTCACCCTCGTCCCGCTCACGGTCGTCCCGGCGAACGCCGCGCCGGCCACAGCGCCGGCCACCGTGCCCGCCTCCGTGCCCGCTCAGCTCGGCGGCTCTCCCCTCGCCACCGGCTCCCAGCGCGGCGTGCGCTGGATCAAGGCCGACCGGGCCAAGGTCACGAAGAAGCGCGATCGGTCGAGCCGCGTCGTGGCCCGGCCGGACGACGGCACGCGGCTGGCTGTGCTCGACCGTCGCACGAAGCTGCTGAAGGTCCGGCTGCCGAACGGCAAGGTCGGTTGGGTCGGCAAGCGGCACGTGACCGCCACGCCGCTGCGAGACGTCGGCGGCAAGCGGTTCACGACCAAGCGGGTCAAGGTCACCCGGGAGGTCCGTGGGGCGTCCCGCACCGTGACCCGGGCGGCGCTCGGCACGAAGGTCACCAAGCTCGCCCGGACCACGGGCCGCGGCGTCGACCGCGTCAAGGTCAAGCTGCCCGGCGGCAGGACGGGCTGGGTCTCGGCGGACAAGCTGCGGACCCGCGACGTGTGGGGTCAGCTCGCGCGGTGCGAGTCCGGCGGTCGCCCGCAGATCGCCACCGGGAACGGCTACTACGGCATGTACCAGTTCACGGCGCGCACCTGGCGTTCCGTCGGCGGCTCGGGCCTGCCGCACCGGCACGGGGCCCGCGAGCAGACCAAGCGCGCGCAGATCCTGCAGGCCCGCGCGGGCTGGGGCCAGTGGCCGCACTGCACCCGCAAGCTCGGGCTGCGCTGAGGCGGGCCCGGTTCGCCGCTACCGGACGAGGACGGCGCTCATCGCACGCGCCAGGTACCAGGGGTCGACGACGGCGGTCAGCTCGCGGGCGGAGTGCATCGACAGGATCGGTACGCCCACGTCCACGACGCGGATGCCGAGCCGCGTGGCGGTGATCGGCCCGATGGTGGAGCCGCACGGGATGGTGTTGTTCGAGACGAACTCCTGGGTGGGCACTCCGGCGGCCCCGCAGGCCGTCTGCCAGAGCGCGGCCCCGTGGGCGTCCGTCGTGTAGCGCTGGTTGGCGTTGATCTTGAGGATCGGGCCGCCGCCCGCCCGCGGGTGGTTGGCGGGGTCGTGCCGCTCCGGGTAGTTGGGGTGCACGGCGTGGCCGACGTCCGACGAGACGCACAGCGAGGACGCCAGCGCCCGACGGCGGTCCTCGCCCCCGGCGCCGAGCGCGCGCGAGATGCGGCCCAGGACGTCGCTGAGGAACGGCCCGGCGGCGCCGGAGCGCGACTCGGAGCCGATCTCCTCGTGGTCGAACGCGGCCAGCACCGCGACACCGGTGAGGTCCGCGGGCGCGGCGCCGAGCAGCGCCGTGAGCGCCGCGTGCGTGGAGAGCAGGTTGTCCAGCCGGCCGGACGCCCACAGCTCCTCGCGCGCGCCGAAGGCTCGCGGTACCTGGGTGTCGGCGACCACGACGTCGTAGCCGAGGATGTCCGCCGGGTCGACCGCGCCGTCGGGCACCTCGATGCGCGAGGCCAGCTCGGCGAGCACGTCGGCGTCGCTGACCTCGCCCAGGCCGATCACGGGCTGGGTGTGCCGCTGCTTGTCGAGGGTGAGGCCGTCGTTGACCTGCCGGTCGAGGTGGATGGCGAGCTGGGGGATGCGGGCGAACGGCCCGGTGCGCACCAGGTGCTCCGCCCCGTCCCGGGTGACGATGCGGCCGGCAAGCTCGAGCTCGCGGTCCAGCCAGGAGTTGAGCAGGGGTCCGCCGTACACCTCGACGCCGGCCTGCACCCAGCCCTCGCGCCCGGTGGTGGGCCGCGGCTTGAGCTTGAACCCGGGTGAGTCGGTGTGGGTGCCGAGCACCGTGAACGGGGTGGTCGCCTCCGCCGACGGCGGCACGACGAAGGCGATGGCCGAGCCGTCGCGCACGACGACGTAACGTCCGCCCGGTGTGACGTCCCAGGTGTCGGTCTCGGCGAGCGGGACGAACCCGGCGGCCTCGGCGCGGCGGGCGACCTCGGCGGCGGCGTGGTACGACGACGGCGCGGCGGTGACGAACGCGCCGAGGTCCTCGGCGTGGTCGCGAGCCTTCGCGGGCACTGGGGTGTGTGGCGTGGACATGCGCGCATCTTGCCACGCGCCTGCGCGCACTCGCCCGGTTCTGCTCGGCACGAAGTGACCTGTTCGGCAGTCCGTCCTGCCGAACAGGTCCCTTCCTGCCGAACCGAGGCCAGCCCGCCGTCGCCTGCGGGTCAGCAGCCGAGGTTGCCACCCGTCGTCGTGCCGAGGATCTGCGCGAACCGCTGGAACGAGGCGATCCGGCTCTGCACCTGGGCCGGGTTGCCACCGTCGCACTCGAGAGCGCCGTTGATGGAGCGGATCGACTCCCCGAACCCGGCGCCGGTCACGATCGCCTGGTGGCCTGTCATGGTGCCGGGGCCGGACTGGGTGTTCCAGTACCAGAGGCCGGTCTTCCAGGCGACGGCCGGGTCGGTCTCCACCAGGTACGGGTTGTTGAGCAGGTCGATGCCCAGGGCGTCGCCCGCGGCCTTGTAGTTGTAGTTCCAGGAGAGCTGGACCGGGCCCTTGCCGTAGTAGGCCGACTGGCCGGCGGGGCACCCGAACGGCTGCGTCTCGTCGCAGTAGTGGGAGTAGTTGGCCTCGTTGATCTCCTTGACGTAGCGCAGCCCACCGGTCTCGTGGTCCACGTTGGCCAGGAACGCGGCCGCCTCGCGCTTGGCGATCTCCGGGCCGCCGGCCGAGGCGAAGTCGGGGTACGCCCCGAGCGCGTCGACCAGCCCCTGGTAGGTGTAGAACGAGTTCCGCTGGGGGAACATCTCGTCGAACTGGGCAGCGGACACCACGAATTCACCGGGGTCGACGGGCGGGTCGGTGGGGTCGGGGTCGGGCGTGGAGCCGCCGTCGCAGGCGCCCGCGGAGCGCCAGACGCCCCACTGGCCGGTGGTGCCGGGGGTCTCGCCGCGGGTCCACCACTGGGCGTCCCAGTTCTGGCCGACGTGCGACACGGTGTCGCCGGCGGTGTACACCGTGCCCGCCGACCAGCCGGGCGCGCAGCTCACGGCGGAGGCGGACGCGGCCGGGCCGGCGGTGGTCCACGCCAGCGCGCCGGCGGCGGCGATCGTCAGGGCGGTGAGTGCGGAGAGCGCGCGCCGCCGCGCCGCGCCGCCGCGGAGGTTCAGGACTGTCGACCGGGTCATGTCGAACCTTTCGTCAGAGGTGCTAACAGATTCGAGTCTGAAGCGCCGGCCCCACGATGGACAACACCCGTACGTCCGTCACCGGGCGTTGTGGAGAACCCTTACGCGAGCAGGTCGCCGAGCCGCTCGAGCGCCTCGCGGCCGACCACGTCGCGCGCCAGGAGGGGCACCTCTCGCATGGGCACGTCGGGCAGCTCGGTCCGCAGCGTGGCCAGGTGCGACGCCTCCGCGGCGTGGCGGGCGGCGAGCAGCTCGCCGGCGTCGGCGGGCGAGCGCTTGTTGACCACGAGCCCGCCCACCGCGACACCGAGCCCGGTGAGCCGCCGCGTCAGCTCGACCGTCTCCAGCACGGGCAGCCGCTCGGCGGCCAGCACCACGACGAACGTGCAGGCCTCATGGTCCGTGAGCACGTCGCGCAGGTGCGCGAACCGCTCCCGTCGCCGGGTCAGCACGGACCGGATCTCGGCGTCGCGCCGCGCGGTGGCCTCGCCCCGACCGCCCAGCATCTGGGCGGCGGCGCCCAGCCGGTCGGATCGGTCTCGGCGCCGCAAAAGGCCGTCGGTCCAGGCCCCCATCGTCTCCGGCAAGGAGAGCAGCCGGGCGGTGTGCCCCGACGGTGCGGTGTCGAGGACCACCAGGTCGTAGGCGGCCGTGCCCCGCTGCACGAGGTCGGCCACCCGCTCCAGGATCGCCGCCTCGTGCATGCCGGGCGCGTCACGAGCCAGGTCGAGGTGCCGGTCGACCTCACCGCCGAGGTGCTCGGGCATGAGCCGGCGCAACGTGGCACGGACCGCGGACAGGTGTGCCGCCGTCGTCCGCTCCGGGTCGATCTCGACACCGTCGAGGTGGCCGGGCGCCTCGTCGGCCAGGCGCGCGACGTCGTCGCCCACCGTGCGCTGCCACAGGTGGCCGAGGTTGTGGGCCGGGTCGGTCGAGACGACCAGCACCCGGCGGCCCGCCCGGGCCTGGGCCAGCGCGACCGCCGAGGCGACCGACGTCTTGCCCACCCCGCCCTTGCCACCCACGAGGACCACCCGGCGTCGGGCGGCTAGGCCGTGCAGGTCTAGCAGCACGACACGTGGTCCAGAGGCGATCGGTCCAGGCCGAGCCGGGTGTGCCACTCGTGGACACGATCAGCCACCAGGGGCAGCAGCTCGACCGTGTAGTACGACGCGGGGTTGGGCACCCCGAGCGCCTCGGCGAGCACGACCAGCGTGAACAGGTCGTCCTCGTCCCGCCGGGCGCGAGCCATCGTGCGCCGGTACGGCGCCTCGTAGAACTCGCGCAGCCCTGCTGACAGGGAGGTCAGGGCGCTCAGGGTGCCCGCCATCACGCCTCCTTCGACGGCTTCCCACCGCTCGCGCCCGCCGCACCGGTGCCCGCGGCGGAGGTGCCGGTGGGCACCGGCTCGTCGGACTCCGGGTCGAACGAGCCCTTCCGTGCGGCGTTCATCGCGGCGGCGGCCTCGACGGAGACCCACAGCGACGCCACGAGGATGATGACGTCGAGCACCAGGAGGAGCCAGCTCTGGTCCGCCCAGAACGTCCCGAGCTGCACGACCAGCGCGTAGATCGACATCACCAGGACGAAGACCAGCGGGATCAGCACCGGCAAAGGGTTGCGCTTCTTGCGCAGCAGGATGACCGCAACCACCGCGAGCGTCAGGGACGCCAGGAGCTGGTTCGTGGTGCCGAAGAGCGGCCAGATGAGCAGCCCGCCGTCACCCTCGCCGCCGGAGCTGAAGACCAGCCCCATCGCGACCACGAGCACGACGACGGTCCCCACGCCCTTGTTGACCCGGACGCCTGCGAGCTCGCCCGCCTCCTGGACGACGAACCGCTGCAGGCGCACCCCGGTGTCCATCGTCGTGGCGGCGAACAGCACGGCCATCGTCGCCAGGATGGTCGCCGACAACGAGGCCGGGATGCCGAGCCCGGCGTTGACGATCGCGGCACCGCCGTCGACGAACGCGCCGACGCCGTTGACGGCGAACGACGAGTAGACCGCCTCCCAGTCCGCCACGGTCCGGAAGCCCGCGGTCGTGGCGATGATCGCGCCGAGCGCCAACATGCCCTCGCCGACCGCGCCGAAGTAGCCGACGAACCGGCCATCGGTCTCCTTGTCGAGCTGCTTGGACGACGTGCCGGACGAGACCATGCCGTGGAAGCCGGAGATCGCACCGCAGGCGATCGTCACGAACAGCAGCGGCACGAGGCTCGGCGTGTCCGCCGGGACGTTCTCGTTGAACGCGGGGGCGACGACCGCCGGGGTCGAGAACAGCACGGCGCCGTACAGGATGCCCAGACCGATGAAGAGCTGGACGCCGTTGATGTAGTCGCGGGGCTGCAGCAGGACCCACACCGGCAGCAGCGACGCGATGCCCGCGTACACGAACAGGGCAACGATCCAGAACGTGGCCGGCGACATGCCGAGGATCGGGTCGGGCAGGACCACGGGGAACCGGTCGCCGACGAGGATCAGCGAGTACAGGGCGACGACGCCGATGACGGTGGTGACCAGCAGGTTGATCTTCCAGCGGTAGATCATCTGGCCGATGACGGCCGCCACGGCGATGGCTCCCCAGACCGGGATGACCGAGGTGGGCGTGGCGATGAGCAGGTTCTTGATGACCACGGCGAAGGCCGCGATGACCATCAGCAGCAGCAGGAAGATGACCACGAGGAACAGGCCGCGCCCGCGGGCACCGATGTAGCGCCCGGACAGCATGCCCATCGAGCGCCCCTTGTTGCGGACCGACGCCCACAGCGCGCCCATGTCGTGCATGCCCGCGAAGAAGACGGTGCCCAGCGTGACCCAGAGGAACGCCGGCACCCAGCCCCAGATGACCGCGATGGCGGGCCCGACGATCGGCGCGGCACCAGCCACCGAGGTGAAGTGGTGACCCCAGAGCACGAACTTGTTGGTCGGCACGTAGTCGACGCCGTCGCGCATCTCGTGGGACGGCGTGCGGTAGGTCTCGTCCAGCCTGTAGACGCGGTTGGCCAGGAACTTCGAGTAGAGGAAGTACCCGGCGAGGACCATGGCGAGGCCTACCACCATCAGCACCAAGGAGTTCACGCTGCGCTCCGATCCAGTCGTCGTTGACCTTGTGCCGGGAGTCTACGGCGCGGTGCCCAGGAGTCCAGACGCCGTCGCCAGGTGCCCAAGGCACGTGTCGGTTCGTGACAGTCATCACGTGTGAGTAGACTCACGCGCATCCCGCCGTCAACGGCGACGGCGGGGTATCCAACAGACGCTCGGCCCAGGTCGACGACCGGGGGCGCGGTTGGCACACGTCGAGGAGGACGGATGCTCACACTCGGGTCCGACAGCATCACGATCGTCGCGGTCATCGCGGTGATCGCCCTGGCAGCGCTCGTGTGCGCAGCGGTGCTCCGGCGGCAGGTGCTCGCCGCACGCGGCGGCACGGACAAGATGCAGGACATCGCCCAGGCGGTCCAGGAAGGTGCTTCCGCCTACCTCAGCCGGCAGTTCCGGACACTCGCGCTCTTCGCCGTCGTGGTGTTCGCGCTGCTCTTCCTACTGCCGGGCGACGGCGGCGTGCGTGTCGGGCGGTCGGTCGCGTTCCTCGTAGGGGCCGGCTTCTCCGCGGCGATCGGCTACCTCGGGATGTCGCTCGCCGTCCGGGCCAACGTCCGCGTCGCCGCGGCCGCCATCCGCCCCGACGGGCGGCGGACGGGCGCCCGGATCGCGTTCCGCACCGGTGGCGTCGTCGGGATGTCCGTCGTCGGGCTCGGTCTGCTCGGCGCCGCCGTGGTCGTGCTCGTCTACCGGTCCGACGCCCCCGCCGTGCTGGAGGGCTTCGGGTTCGGCGCCGCGCTGCTCGCGATGTTCATGCGCGTCGGCGGCGGCATCTTCACCAAGGCGGCCGACGTCGGCGCCGACCTGGTCGGCAAGGTCGAGCAGGGCATCCCGGAGGACGACCCGCGCAACGCCGCGACCATCGCCGACAACGTGGGCGACAACGTCGGCGACTGCGCGGGCATGGCCGCCGACCTCTTCGAGTCCTACGCCGTGACCCTCGTCGCTGCCCTGATCCTCGGCAAGGCCGTCATGGGCGAGCAAGGGCTCGTGTTCCCGCTCGTCGTCACCGCGGTGGGGGCGTTCGTCGCGCTGCTGGGCGTCGCGATCACCCGCGTGCGGGCGAACGAGTCCGGCCTGACCGCCATCAACCGCGGCTTCTACGTCTCCGCCGTCGTCGGCGCTGCCCTCGCGGCCGTCGCGGCGTTCCTGTACCTGCCGAGCTCGTTCGACGGGATGGGCGGCACCGCCGACCTCACCGGCGTCACCTCGGACCCGCGGGTCGTCGCGTCGCTCGCCGTGCTCATCGGCATCGTGCTGGCCGGCATCATCCTGTGGATCACCGGCTACTTCACCGGGACGGAGTCCAAGCCGACCAAGCACGTCGCGGCCACGTCCCGC
Organism: Isoptericola sp. GX10416; assembly: GCF_056590155.1. Lineage (NCBI taxonomy): Bacteria > Bacillati > Actinomycetota > Actinomycetes > Micrococcales > Promicromonosporaceae > Isoptericola > Isoptericola sp. GX10416. Next base: position 339,826 of record NZ_JBWPVO010000002.1, read on the forward strand.
ACCGGTGCGGCCACCGTGGTGCTGTCCGGCATCGGCGTCGGGTTCGAGTCCGCCGTGTACACCGCCGGCGTCATCGCCGCCGCGATCTGCGGCGTCTTCCTGCTCGCCGGCGGCTCCATCTGGCTGTCGCTGTTCCTCGTGGCGCTCGCGGGCTGCGGCCTGCTGACCACGGTCGGCGTGATCGTCGCCATGGACACGTTCGGTCCCGTGAGCGACAACGCGCAGGGCATCGCCGAGATGTCCGGCGACGTCGACGAAGAAGGCGCCCAGATCCTCACGGACCTCGACGCCGTCGGCAACACCACCAAGGCCATCACCAAGGGCATCGCGATCGCGACGGCGGTGCTCGCGGCGACCGCGCTGTTCGGCTCCTACGCGGACGCGGTCGAGACGGCGGTCGCGGAGGTCACGACGGTCGGCAGCGGCCTGGTGGGCGCGATGCTGAGCTACGAGATCATCTCCCCGATCACCCTGGTCGGGGTGATCCTCGGCGCCGCCACGGTGTTCCTGTTCTCCGGCCTGGCGATCGACGCCGTCACCCGGGCCGCCGGGGCGATCGTGTACGAGGTGCGCCGCCAGTTCCGCGAGCACCCCGGGATCATGACCTACGACGAGCGCCCCGAGTACGGCAAGGTCGTGGACATCTGCACCAAGGACTCCCTGCGAGAGCTCGCCACCCCGGGCCTGCTCGCGGCCTTCGCGCCGATCGCGGTGGGCTTCGGGCTCGGTGTCGGCCCGCTGGCCGGGTTCCTCGCCGGCACCATCGGCGCCGGCGTGCTCATGGCGATCTTCCTGGCCAACTCCGGTGGCGCCTGGGACAACGCGAAGAAGATCGTGGAGGACGGCGCGCACGGCGGCAAGGGCTCGGAGGCGCACGAGGCCACGATCATCGGCGACACCGTGGGCGACCCGTTCAAGGACACCGCCGGGCCGGCGATCAACCCGCTGATCAAGGTGATGAACCTGGTCTCGCTCCTCATCGCTCCCGCGGTGGTCATGCTCTCGGTGCCCGCTGACGCCAACCACGTGCTGCGCATCGTCATCGCCCTGGTGGCTGCCGGCATCGCGATGGGCGCCGTCGTGCTCTCCCGCCTGCGCGCGGCCCGTGTGGACCGTGAGCAGGAGGACGAGGTGCGCGCCGTCGCCGCACGCTGACCGCGCGTCACATCGAGGATCTCTGGCGTCACAGGACGGCGAGGGTCACCACCACGATGGTGAGGGTCACCAGCAGCAGCGCGGCGTCCGCGACAGTGAACCGCAAGTGCGCGAGCCGGAGTCGACGTCCCGGATCGTCCGAGCCTGTGAGCGAGAAACCGCGAGTCTCGAGGGCCTCGACGGTCGTCCGGGTGCGCTGGGCGGTGTTGAGGATGAGCGGGTAGAACGCCTGGACGGCGATCCTCCCGACCCGGGCCGCCGTCCGCCACCCCAGGAACCCGTGCCCGCAGTGCGGTGCCCCGCGCATCCGATGGCCGTCGACGATGGTCTGGAACTCGTCGATGAGCATCGGCACCATCCGGTAGCCGTAGCTGACGCCGAAGCCGAGCACTGCTGGTGCGCGCAGGGCCTGCAGCCCGTCGGACAGCTTCTCCGGGTCGAGGGACACGAACGCGGCCATGGAGACCAAAGAGATCGCGCCGAGCTTGAGGGAGATCTGGACGAGCCCGTCGACCGCCGCCGGGCTCCCGCCGAGGACGAGCACCAGCACCAGCACGTAGGCGGCCTGGCCGAGCAGGCCCAGGCTGAACAGCCCTAGCAGGAGCGGCCCGATCCGTGCGGCCAGCGCGCAGGCGAGCGACAGCACGAAGAACACGGCCAGTGCGGGGGTCGAGTACGTCAGCCAGGGTGCCAGCGCGCACACGAGGTACCACCCCAGGACGGCGCGGGGGTCGCGGCGGGCGAGGAATCCGCCTCGGGTGGCGTACGCGACGCGCACCAGCTCGAGCTTGACCCACTCGACCGTCACGCGGTCGAACCCGGACCGCGAGGAGTTCTTGCGGCCGGTGGTCCTCGGATCGCGGCGACCGTCCGCACCGGTGGTCCGTGGCGGGGTCGTGACGACGGAGGTCATGCGAGCTCCTCGATGGTTCGGACCTGACGGACCAGCTCGTCGACGGTCAGGGGCAGCTCCGGCAGCGCCAGCGCGGCGCCCACCTGGGCGACCTGTGGCGAGACGAGGCGCGCCCGCTCGAGCACGTCGGGGGACGAGAACAACGTCCTGGGGTCGGTGTCGGCGATGACCTGGCCGTGGTCGAGCACGACGACGCGGCTCGCCCACTCGGCGACGAGGTGCATGTCGTGCGTGGCCACCACCGTGCAGCGGATGTGGTCGCTGAGTGCCTCGAGCATGCCGATGACGTCGTCGCGCGAGCGGAGGTCGAGACTGGACGTCGGCTCGTCCAGCAGCAGGAGCCGAGGACGCATCGCCAGGCCGATGGCGAGCGTGGAACGTCGCTGCTGGCCGCCCGAGAGCAGACGTCCGTCCCGGTCGGCGAGCCGCGTGAGGTCCACCCGGTCCAGCACCCGCTCGACCAGGGCGTCGGCGTCGGGCAGGCCACGCCCGTGCGGATGCATCGCGACGTCGGCGCGCACCGAGTCCTGCAGGAACATCTCCTCCGGCCGCTGCATCAGGTAGCAGACGGTGTCGGCGAGAGTGGCGGCCGAGACCGACCGTGTGTCGCGGCCGTCGACCTCGACTGCTCCGGCCCGGGGGACCGCCAGGCCCGCCAGGACGGAGAGCAGCGTCGACTTGCCCGCACCGTTCGACCCGACGAGAGCCACGCGGTCGCCGTCGTGGAGGTCGAGGTCGAGGCCCTGGAGCACGGTGTGACGGTCGCCGGAGACCGTGCGGTAGCCGTGCTCGACCCCCACCATCCGAGCCACGAGAGCACCACGCCGACGGGCACGCGGCATCGCACCCGACGGCGCGGGCTCGGCGACCGCCGACGCGTCCGGCGCGGCTCGGACGACCGACCGCAGCAGGTCGACGCACTCGTCGACGGTGATCGGCACGGGGCGCTCCCCGCGGTCGACCTCCGCGACGAGGGCGCGGCCCAGAGCGACCACGGGGGGATCGGGGACGTGCGCGTCGGCGAGGTCCTCGCGGCGCGCGAGAGCCTCGCGGACCGGCAGGTGCCAGCGCACCCGTCCGCCGGACATGAGCACGACGCTGCGCGCGTACCGGGCGATGAGCTCGGCGTGGTGCTCGATGACGACGACCGTGATCCCCTGCTCCTGGTTGAGCCGCGTCAGGTGGTCGTACACGGCGGCCGCCCGGTGGGGGTCGACCTCGGCGGCAGGCTCGTCCACCACGAGGACGGACGGCGCGAGGGCCAGCGCCCCGGCCAGTGCCGTGAGGTGCTGCTGCCCGCCGGAGAGCTGCCAGGTGTGGGTCCCCGCCACGTCCCCGAGACCGAGGTCTTCCAGTGCCCGCCCGGTCCGGTCCGCCCAGTCCTCGTGCCCGAAGTTCAGGGGACCGAAGGACACGTCGTCGCGGACGGTGGGCCGTACGAGCTGGTTGCCGAAGTCCTGGAAGACGTAGCCGACGTCGTGGGCGATCTCGCCCACGCTGCGCCGTGCGGTGCTGCGCCCGTGAACCCGGACCCGGCCGGTGATGTCGCCGTTCCAGAAGTGGGGGACCAGGCCGTTGAAGGCCTTGCACAGCGTGGTCTTGCCCGAGCCGTTGCCGCCGACCACGGCGACGAAGTCACCGGGTTCGATCGTCAGGTCGACGTCGTGCAGGGAGTCCTGCGCGGCCCCGGGGTAGCGGAAGGTGAGCCCGCGCACCTCGATCGCCGGGGCGTCGGTCCGTCGGTCGGCCGGTGCGGTGGTCGCCACCGTGGTCGGCGTGGGCATCAGAAGCTCGCCTCGTCGTCCTCGGCCGAGGTGCGCGTCGGTGTGACGACGGCGCGCGCCCGGCGGGACCGGGTCACGGCGACGACGACGAAGATCCCGAAGCCGATGGTGAGAGCGACGGCGCCGGCCACCCACATCCAGGCCTCGCCGAACTGGTCGACGAAGTCCGGCTCGAACGCCCCGAGGGTGGAGAGCCCGTCCTCGCGGCCGACGAACTCCTCCCACGTGGCGAACAGCGCGATCGCGCCGGCGGCAAGGACAGCCAGGACGGCGACCGGCCAGAACTGCATCCCGGCGGGTCCGGTCAGTCGTGGCGGATGCTCGGGGTCGCGGGGGCGCAGCCCCATGACGGGCTCGATCTTCCCGTAGAGACGGGGCGTCAGCCACAGGGCGGGCAGCGCGCCGAACAGGATGCCGGAGAACACGACGGTCACCACGATGTCGAGGCCCTCGGCGAGCAGGAAGGCCCCCAGCAGGCCGTCGGCCTCCTCGAGCGCCTCGGGGTCGATGCCGATGACGACCTTGAGGATGTCGACGACGCCGCCGCTGACCTTGTCGACCAGCACCATGACGATCGGTGCGAGGGCGACCTGCACCTTGTTGAGCGGGTTGCGCACGAGGCAGCCCGCGACGTAGATCGCCAGGGCCGTCTGGAGGAAGCCCTCGATCTCGCTCAGGCCGCCGAAGTCGCCGAGCAGCATGTCGGAGAAGACCAGCTCGCCGAGCGGGGCGCCGAGCGCCACCCACAGCGGCGACAGGAGGGCCGCGAGCACCACGGCGATGAACGCGAAGTAGGAGACGCCGAGCTCGAGGGGCCCGACCTGGACCTCGGGCACGACGTTGGCGACGATGTCGCCCACGCCGTACAGCGTCATGGACAGGACCAGGATCATGAGCTTCTGGGGGCCGGAGAGCTGTTCGGACCGCGGCAGCGAGCTGCGGACCTTGTCGACCGTGGCGGCGACGTTGCTGGACATGGGTGCCTTCCTCGAAGGTTCGTCTCGGGTCTTCCAGGGCGACCGGCGGGTGCCGGCGATCAGGGGGTCGCGGCGTGGGTGCGCAGCAGGGACACGACGTCGGTCATGCCCGCCGCGAGGTGGTCGGGCCGGAGCGGGTCGTCGGCGCCGAGAGCGTCGAGCGTCGCGTCGGGTGTGGCACCACCACGGACCACGACGACGGTCCCGACGCCGGCTGCACGGGCGGCGGCGACGTCGCGGTGCGGCTTGTCGCCGACGAACACCGCGCGGGCACCGTCGACGCCGAGCGCGGCCAGCGCGGTGCGGACGGTGGTGGGGTCGGGCTTGCGGAGCCCGAGCTCGTCGGAGTAGACGTGCGCGCCGATCAGGTCGTCGAGGCCGTGCTCGACGAGCTCGGAGCGCACGGCCCGCCCGCACACCGTGTTGGAGACGACGGCGACGGGGATGCCGGCGTCGCGCGCCTCGGCCAGCAGCTCGCGCACGCCGGGTCGCACCGTGGGGGTGGACTTGGTCCGGGCGTAGTCGACCATGAGGGCGTGCGCCTCGGCGCGCAGCCAGTACCGCACCGCCGGGCCATGGTGGTCGAGCAGCGGTCCGACGAGCTCCACCCAGAACGTCGTCGCGTCGATCTCCGGGACGGTGGTCCCGCCGTCGTACGCGTTCTTCCAGCCCTTGTGCGCGGCGCGCGCCCTCTCCAGGACCTGCGCTGCCTCGTCGGTGGCGGTCGGGTACCCGGCGGCGCTGAGCCCGGCCGCAAGGCGGGCGGCGAACGCGCGCCGCGTGGCGTCGTCGGGCCGGGAGACGGCGATGACCCCGCCGTGGTCGAGCAGCAGCGCGCTGACGGGACGCTCGGCTGCGGACGACGGCGGGACCGGCGGCCGGCCTGGGGCGCCCGGCTGCGAGCGCGCCAACAGCTCGACGAGCCCGCTGGGGTCCTCCAGGACGACGTCGGGCTGCTCGGCGACGGGGAACGGCGGCCGGTCGGTGTGGTGGTCACGGGTGAGGATCACCGCGCCGGTGCCCGCGCGGCGTCCGGCGACGACGTCGCGGTCGAACGTGTCGCCGACGTACCAGCAGCGCTCCGGAGTGGTGCCCAGTGCGCGGGCGGCCAGCTCGATCATGCCCGGGTGCGGCTTGCGGATCCCGACCTCGTCCGAGTACACCTGCACGGCGAAGGCGCCGGCGAGGCCGTGCTCGGCGAGGATCGCGCGGTGCGCGCGGCCCGAGTGGGCGTTGGAGACGATCCCGACCGGGACGCCGAGGTCGCGGGCGGCGTCCAGCAGCTCGCGCACGCCGGGTCGCACGGTGTGGTCGGTGAGGGTGCGGGTCATCGTCTCCTGGAGCTGGCCCGCCGACCCGGCGAGCACCTCCCGCTCGGGGGCCGGCAGGGGAGAGCCGTAGAACTCGCGCCAGATGGTGCGGTGGTCCAGCTCGGTGGGCGCCAGCAGCCGGGACGAGGCGTTCTTCCAGTCCTTGAGGGCCTTCTTGCCGCCGCGCAGCACCGGCAGGAGCTCCGCCGCGGAGCGCTGGTGCCCGGCGCGGGCGAGCGTCGCGGAGACGTGCTCGGCCATCGCGTCCAGCCCGCCGGGGCGCTTGCTCGTGGTGAGCACGACGCCGCCGAAGTCGAGCAGGAGCGCGGTGGGCCGGGTGCGCAGGGCAGCGGGGAGCTCGGGCACGGCGGGCAGGGTCTCGGGGCGCGGAGCCTCAGGGCTGGGGGCGATCGTCACGACGGCGACGCTAGGGACGGGCGTCGACGCGGCGGCGTCGTGCGGGTGGCGGCACGGTGAACGACGACGGAACTTCTGGAACGTTCCAGATGGGGGCGCGCCGCACACCGGGCTCCCTTGCACGACATCGGGCCCGGCCGGTGCAGGATGAGTCCGTGCCCGCCGCCTCAGCCCGCTCCCGACCTACCCTGCTCGACGTCGCCGCCGCCGCCGGGGTGTCGAAGTCCCTCGTCTCGCTGGCCATGCGGGGCGACCCCGGCGTCTCCGAGCGGACGCGGGAACGCATCCTCGTCGTCGCCGACCAGGTCGGCTACCGGCCGTCGCTGACGGCACGCACCCTCAAGCAGGGACGGTCCATGCTGCTCGGCGCCGTCATCTCGAGCCTGGACAACCCGTACCACACGGAGATCGTCGCGTCGGTCGAGGCCGCCGCCGAGGAAGCCGGGCTGTCCGTGGTCCTCGCGCACGGTTCGCGCGATCGCGGACGTCTCGCAGACCGCGTCCAGCAGCTCCTCGACCTCGGCGTCGACGGGCTCGTCGTCGTGTCGTCGTGGGTGCCCGAGGAGGTGCTCGCGGCGGCCGCGCGGCGTGCGCCGGTGGTGATGGTCGGCCGCACGGCAGCGCCCGTGGTCGGCGTCGACTCCGTGAACAACGACGACGAGCAGGGCGCGGCGCTCGTCGTCGACCACCTCGTGGCGCGGGGGCACACACGCATCGCGCACGTGACGTCGTCGACCCGTCCGGCCGGGGTCGCCCGGCGCCGCGGGTACGAGGCGGCGATGCACGCCGCCGGGCTCGCCGACCGCGTGCAGGTCGTCGAGCCGAGTCCGGCGGCGCTCGACGCGCTGCTCGACGACGGCACCACCGCCGTGTTCGCCCGCAACGACGTCGAGGCGGTCGACGCGCTGGACCACGCGCTCGACGCCGGGCTGCGCGTCCCGGCCGACCTCGCCGTCGTCGGCTACGACGACACGATGCTCGCTCGCCGGGCACGGCCTTCGCTGACCAGCGTGCAGCAGCAGCGGGAGGTCATGGGCGCGCAGGCGGTGGCGCTCCTCGGGCAGCGGCTCGCGGGGCGTACCGCCGACGTCCACGAGGTCCTGGAGGCGCGCCTCGTGGTGCGTGCCTCGAGCTGACGGACCAGTCGGGAACGACGAGATCCCCGCTTCCGGGGTGCCTGTGCGGCACCCCGGAAGCGGGGATCAAGGGGTCGGTCAGTCCGTCAGGCGGTGGTGCAGGTCGCCGTCGGGGCCGAGGTGTTGCCGTTGGAGTACAGCGTGATGCCGAAGCTGTCTCCGTTGCCGTTCGGTGTGGCGGTCAGCGTTCCGGTGGAGCCGGAGACGTCGGCGTTCCAGGAGTTCTGGAGCGACTGGCCGGAACCGAGGTTGATCGTCACGGTCCAGTCGTCGGCGTCGGCGACCTCGAAGGTCGTGTTGAACCGGTCGCCCCACTCGTCGGTCTTCGTCACCGAGACCGTGCAGTCGTCGGCCGCCGGGGTGTCGCCGTCGCTGGACGAGCAGCTGGCGGTCGGCGTGGAGGTGTTGCCGTTCGAGTACAGAGTGATCCCGAAGGCGTTGCCGTTGCCGTTGGGCGTGGCGGTCAGCGTTCCGCTGGTGCCGGAGACGTCGGCGTTCCAGGAATTCTGGAGGGACTGGCCGGATCCGGTGTTGATGGTCACGACCCAGTCGTCCGCGCCGGAGACCTCGAAGGTGGTGTTGAACCGGTCGCCCCAGGACTCGCCGGAGGAGACGGTGACCGTGCAGGAGCCGTCGCCCGGGTCACCGGGGTCACCGGGGTCGCCCGGGTTGCCGGCGCCGTTGTCGCCCTCGTACGCGTTGCCGTCACCGCTGTTGAGCTGGTCCAGCACGTAGTTGTAGGCCTGCTTCTTGTTGCCGTTGCCGTCGAACAGCAGCGGGGTGCCCTGCGCACGCCACGAGTCGGTGTCCCGCACGCCCCACACGGTGATACCGGCGCAGCGAGTGACCGCCATGCAGGCCTGGGTCACGCCGCGGAACTGCTCCGCCTGCGAGGTGCCGGAACCCTCGATATCGAGCTCGGTGATCTGCACGTCGACGCCGAGGTCGGCGAAGTTCTGCAGGGTCTCGTGGTAGTTGCTGGGCACCGGGTTGCCCGAGTTGAAGTGGGCCTGGAAGCCGACGCAGTCGATCGGCACGCCACGGGACTTGAAGTCCGCGACCATGTTGTACACGGCCTGGGTCTTGGCGTGGTTCCAGTCGTCGGTGTTGTAGTCGTTGTAGCAGAGCCGCGCGTTGGGGTCCGCCTCGCGGGCCGCGTAGAAGGCCGCCTCGATCCAGTCGTTACCGGTGCGCTGCAGGTTGGAGTCGCGGCGGGCGCCGGACGAGCCGTCCGCGAACGCCTCGTTCACGACGTCCCACGAGTGGATCTTGCCCTCGAAGTGCTCGGCCACCCTGGTGACGTGGTTGAGCATCGCGTTGCGGAGCTGCTGGCCCTCCATGTTCTGCATCCAGCCGGGCTGCTGCGAGTGCCACGCCAGCGTGTGGCCGCGCACCTGCTTGCCGTTGCTGATCGCCCAGTCGACCATCTGGTCGGCGGTGCTGAAGTTGAACTGGCCCTGCTGCGGCTCGAGGGCGTCGAGCTTCATCTCGTTCTCGGCCGAGATCATGTCGAACTCGGTGTTGGCGATGTTCATGTACTGCTGGTCGTTCATCCGGCTGGCCGCGATCGCGGTGCCGAAGTAGCGGTTGGACTCGTCGGCGGCCTCGTGCAGCGTGGAGCCGGCGGCCTGTGCGGCGCCGATGCCGATGCCGGTCGACATCACCATGGCGGCGAGGGTGGCGAGTGCCCCTGTCCGCCGTGCGGCCTTGGCTCGCGAGGATGGTGCTCGGGTCATCATTGATCCTGTTCTCCCGGGACGAGCCTCCGTTGGCCCGCCGTGCGAAAAGGTTTTCGATGACAACGTTAGTGGCCATGGTCGATGTTGGCAATCGTTTTCGACGATCGGTCGACCAGGCGCCCGGCGACAGTTGCCGCAGGAATACCTGCTGATCAGGGGCTCGTGCACCCGCTGAGACAGTGTCTCAGCTATCTCGACACGGGCGCCGGGCGACCGTGCGGAGCCGCGCGGTCACCGCATTGAATCCTTATAGCGTGATGACTGCTCGGCGGCGCGTCGGGAGACCTCTTGCGCGCCGTCCGCCCCGGGTCTCCTCAGAGCCCGGTGCGCCCGTCGATGCACTCCCGCAGCAGGTCCGCGTGACCCATGTGGCGGGCGTACTCCTCCACCATGTGGATGATGACGTCACGCACCTCGACGGTGCCGCCGTCGAACGGCACCTCGCGGCCGAGCTCCTCGTGGACCATCTGCTCGTCGGCGGCGTCCACGGCGGCGTGCCACGCCTCCCAGGCGTCGTCGGCGCACTCCTCGGTGGGGTAGACCTCGTCGAAGTCGACGTCCACGGCGCGCGGGCGCTCGAACGGCCCGGGCGCCGAGGTGCCCTGGAGCACCCGCGTGAACCAGTGGTGCTCAGCGTTCGCGAGGTGGCGCACGAGGCCCAGCAGGGACAGGTTCGACGGCGGCACGCTCCGCCGGGAGAGCTGCTCGGCGTCCAGACCCTCGCACTTCATGACGAGGGTCATGCGGTACCGGCAGAGGTACTCCCAGAGGGTCTCCTTCTCACCGACCGGGTCGATGCCGGTCGCCCGCGGATCCTGCTCAGGGGGGACCCACATGCCCGTCATGGTTGCGCTCACTCGCACAATCTGGCCGTCGGGGGGTGCCCGGGTCAAGGGCGGGAAGACAACGATCTGGACACCTTCGGAGCGTCATTGGGTAGCCTTCGCCAACATGAGGCGGAGCAGAGCGGACGACGAGGCGCTGCCGCCCGCCGACGGTTCTTCCGTCGCCGCTGGTCAGGCCGGTTTCCCGTTCGGTCCGGTGGCGGCGGGCGGGGTCGATGAACCTGCCCCGTGGGAGGCGCCGACTGCCGTCGACGGCGGCCTGCCGGCACCGCCCTGGGACGCGCCGGCCGCCGCACCGGCACCGCCCTGGGCGAGCTCCGCCGTCCCGACCGACGTCCCGGCGCTCGACGACGTCCTCGACGGCACGACGGACGTCGCCGGGACGTTCCGCGACAAGGACCGCAAGACCCGCAGGAAGAAGCAGTCCCGCCGCACGTCCCGGTCGCGCAAGCCGTCGGGTGCAGACCCGGTCGTCGGCGCCGCACCCGCCGCGACGCATGCCGCCCCGCCGGACGCCCCGGCGTCGGACGCCCGACTGTCGGGCACCCCCGCGCCGGACGCGCCGGACACGGCTCCGGACCCGGCGCCGTCCCGCCGGTCCCGCTCCTCTCGCCGCCCCGCGACCCGTCGAGGCGGCGAGCCGGCCGGGGGTGCCGCCGTCGTGCAGGACGTCACGACCCGCGCCCGCTCCGCGGCCATCTCGCTGCCGCGCCGGAAGGCCACGGGCCTCTTCGCGCGCAGGCCCACGCTCTTCGTCGCGACGGGCGTGGCGCTCGTGGCGGGGATCGGAGCCGCCGCCGGTGTCGACCTGATCCGTGGCGACGCGCAGGGCAGCTCCGACGTCGCGACCGCCGCCGTCGTGTCCCCGGAGGTGTGCGCGTCCGCCCAGGTCGCGTGGTCGCGTGCCGCGTCCGCGCAGGTCCAGATGGATGCGGAGTCGCCGAAGTCGCTGCGCACGGGGTTCGTCGGCGCGCGGGACAACCTGAGCAAGGTCGACCCTCCCGGCGCGGTCATCACCGACTGGGCCACCGTGCTGACGTACGTGACGGCGGCAGCCGACGCGGCGCAGGCCGCCGAGGACGACGAGGTCGAGGAGGCCGTCGCCGGTGCGCTGCAGCAGCACGACACCCAGGCGATGACCGCCGCGTCCCAGCGCATCACCGAGTACCTGGGCGCTGACTGCGCCGCTTCCGCGGTTCCTGACGCGCCCTGACGGCGCCCTGGCTCGTCCCCACGCGCGCCGACGCCCCCGACGCCCCCGACGCGCACCGACTCGTCCGGACTCGTCCGATCTGCCGCGTGAGACGCCTCACCGGGCGGCACCGCGATTTCCCGCGCGGACGACCGATAGGCCACCATGGTGGGATGCTGCCGCTCCGTCCGCGCACCCGCCGCACCGTCGTCGCCCTCGTGGTCGCGGTGTCCGCCGGGACGGTCGCGGGCGCCTGCGGCTCCTCCGAGGGGTCGCCGCAGGCGGCCTCCGAGCCGGCCCCCGCCATCTCGATCGAGTCCGACCTCTCGATGGGCGGAGGCGACGGCGCGTCCCCCTCCCCGTCGGTCGACGAGGAGTGCGTGGCGCTCCAGGAGGCCTGGGCCGAGACCAACCGCGCTCTGGCCGGGGTCGACGAGGAGCACCCGCGCCTGCTGGTCGCGGGGTTCCGCGAGGCGCACCGCTCCATCAGCTCGGTGGAGGACACGGCGGAGGTGCCGGGCTGGGACGGGATGACCGCCTACCTCGACAAGGCGGTCGGCGCGTTCGAGGACATCGACGCCGACGACGACCAGGCGGTCGCCTCGGCGATGACCCTGGCCGTCTCCGACGTGGACACGGCCCGGGCCACCACCGCGCACGCCTCGGTGACCGAGTACCTCGACGCCGGGTGCCGCGGATGACCTCTGCGCCCGCGCCGTCCGGGGACACCGGGCAGGTGGAGGCGCTGCGGTCGGCGCTGGAGACCTCCGGCTTCACCGTCGACGGCGTCGAGGACCTGCTGGGCGACGTCGCGTCGGCCGCGCTGCACCGAGAGCAGCCGCTGCCCGCCCGCCGCGTCGTGGCCGGGCTCCACGACGCGCGGGCGACGCTCACCTCGCTCTTCCTGCTCGGCGACGACGTCTCGCGGGCCGCGCTGGACGGCGCGCTGCCCGGGGTCGGGGCCGACGGCGCCGCACGGCTCGGGCTGGTCCGAGCGGCCGGCCAGGGCTCGGCCGATCCCGTCCGCGCCGTCGTCGACCTGCGCCCGTACGCCGCCACCGACGCGAGCGGGCCGGTCGCCTGGTGGCTCGCCAGCGATCTCGGCGAGGCGGTGACGGGACGCCGGCTCGCCGGTGACCACGTGCTGGGCGCCGGTGGTGCGGCGCTGACGCTGGCCCAGGTCACGGTGCGCGAGCAGGTCGGGCGGGTGCTGGACCTCGGCACGGGCTGCGGCATCCAGGCGCTGCACGCCGCTCGGCACGCGGACTCGGTCGTCGGCACGGACATCTCGCACCGTGCCCTGGCCTTCGCCCGCTTCAACGCGGCCCTGAACGTGCCCGGCGCCGACCTGACGCTGCGGCGCGGCTCGATGCTGGAGCCGGTCGCCGACGACCGGTTCGACCTGGTCGTCTCCAACCCGCCGTTCGTCATCACGCCGCGCACAGGCGCGCCGGGCGCCACCGTGGCCGAGGCGCTCGGCGACTTCGAGTACCGCGACGGCGGGCGGTCGGGCGACGACCTCGTGCGGGACCTCGTCACCGGTGTCGGGTCCGTCCTCGCCCCGGGCGGTGTGGCCCAGATGCTCGTGAACTGGGAGCACCGCCGCGGCGAGCCCTGGACGGAGCGCGTGGGTGCCTGGCTGGACGACTCCGGGCTGGACGGCTGGGTCATCGAGCGCGAGGTGCTCGACCCGGCGGAGTACGCCGAGACGTGGATCCGCGACGGGGGCACCACGGCCGCCCGGGAGCCGGGAGCCTGGACGGCGGCCTACGGCGCCTGGCTGGACGACTTCGCCTCCCGCGACGTCGAGGCCGTCGGCTTCGGCATCGTCACGTTGCGCCGGCCGGTGGCAGCGGCCGACGGCGGCACGGACGCCGGGCGCGTCACCTTGCGGCGGCTGGAGGAGCACCACGGGTCGCTGCGGCAGCCGCTCGGCGGGCACCTCGCGGCCTCGCTGGCCGCGCACGACTGGCTGGAGCGCCACGACGACCAGGCGCTGGCTGGCCAGCGCCTGGTCGTGGCGGGCGACGTCACCGAGGAGCGGTACCTCTCACCGGGTGCCACCGACCCGAACGTCATCGTGGTGCGGCAGGGCGACGGGCTGGGCCGCGGCGTGCAGGCCTCGACCGGCCTGGCGGCCTTCGTGGGCGTGTGCGACGGCGAGCTGACGGTCGGTCAGACCGTGGGTGCGCTGGCAGCGCTGCTGGACGTGCCGCCGTCGGACCTCGCGGCGGACCTGCTGCCCGCGGTGCGCGGGATGGTCCGCGACGGGTTCCTCGCGCCGGCCTGAGCGGCTGCCCGCCCGGGCTCAGGCCGGCGTGAGGTACGGGTCGGCCCACGCGCTGATGATGCGGCCCGCGCGCTGCGCCTGACCGGGCTTGGTCAGCAGGTGGTTCGAGCCCTCCAGCGAGACGAAGCTGCGGGGGTGTCGCGCGGCGCGGAAGATCTCGCTCGCGTTGTCGATCCCGACCATGTTGTCGGTGGGGGAGTGCATGACGAGAAGCGGCAGCCCGAGCTGCGGGATGCGGTGCTCGAGGTCGGCCTCGCGGACGTCCTCGACCATGCCGCGCTTGAGATTGAGGCGCTTGCCGCCGACCTGCCAGACGGCGTTGCCACTCTCGAGGACCTCGTCGACCAGCTCGTCGTAGTGGTGCTCGGCGTGGCTCGGGTCGAACGGCGCGCACGCGGTGACCACCGCCCGTGCGTCGGGGATCTCCGGCGCTGCCGCGATGGCGGCGGCGCCGCCCCAGGAGTGGCCCGCCACGAGGCTCACCGGCGTCCCGCGGGCGGCCATGAGCTCGGCCGCGAGCACCGTGTCCGCGACCTTCACCGTGAACGACCCGTCGCCCCAGTCTCCCTCGGAGTCGCCCAGCCCCAGGTTGTCGTAGCGCAGCATGCCGATGCCCTCGGACGCGAGCTGCTTGCAGATCCGTGCCGCTGCGGGGGAGTCCTTGCCCAGCGTGAAGCCGTGGACGAACAGTCCCCAGCCGCGCACGTCGCCCTCTGGCTCGTCGATGATCCCGGCCAGCCGGGGCCCGGTGCTGGACGCGAACGTCACGCGTTCCGCCATCGTGGTTCCTCTCGTCGGTACTGTGGGGAACAGTGTGCACACTGCCCGTGCCTGGAGCGCACCACGGCCGGTCCGGGGCCGATGTGACCAACGGGTCATCCCACGAATGCTCTGGCGGAGATATCTTCTCGGTATGGAGATCGACCTCCGGCACCTGAGGCTGGTGACCGTCGTCGCCGAGCAGGGCAGCGTCACGAAGGCGTCCGCTGCCCTCGGCATGGCGCAGCCGGCCCTGTCCGCACAGCTCAACCGCATCGACCAGGCCCTCGGCGGGCCCGTGTTCGTGCGCGACCGGCACGGGACGCGCACCACCCCGCTGGGCGAGCTCGTGCTGCGGCACGCGCGCGTCCTGCTGCCGGCCATGGAGGCCTTCCACGACGACGTACGCCGGCACGTGCTCGCCCGGCCCGACGCCGCCACGTCCCTGCGCGTGGGGACGGTCTCGACCGTCCTGGGCGGGATCTTCCTCAACCGCCTGCGCGCCGACCTCGCCGGGGTGAACGTCACGTCCTTCACGTCCTGGTCGGCGGACGCGGCGGCGGTGCGGCTGGCCGACGGCACGCTCGACATCGCGCTGGTCGGTGCGTGCGGCGACGCCGTCCTGCCCACCGACGGTGGTGTCGAGTGGACCCGGCTCCGCACGGACCCGGTGTTCGTGCTGCTGCCGGAGGACCACCGCCTCGCCGGCGACGACGAGGTGCCGCTGGGCGAGCTCGCGCAGGAGAACTGGCTGTCCGCCCCCGGCGACGGATGCTTCGAGCGGTGCTTCGTCGCCGCCTGCGCGCGCTCGGGGTTCACACCCCGGGAGGTCAGCGAGACCGAGCGCGCCTCCGCGGTCGAGCAGGTCAAGGGCGGGCACGCGATCGCGCTCGTGCAGCCGCTGCTGCTCGACCTGCCGGGTGTCCGGGCGGTCGCCCTCGAGGGCGAGCCGCTGCGCTGGACGCAGTACGTCGCCTGGCGAGGCGACGCCGGGGAACGTTTCGACGTGGACCGTGTCCGGGCGGCCGCCGTCTACGCCCACGCGGAGGCCGTGCGCCGCACTCCGGCGTACGAGCGATACGTGATCGCGCAGGGCTCGGCCCTGTAGCCGTGCCTTTCGCCCGGGGCGGCCGGGGCGCTACGGTTCCTGCGTGTCGCGTCGACGGAGACCCCGCAGCGGCCTGCGTCAGCTCGGTGCGCTCCTGGCCACCTTTGCCGTGGGCCTGGTCCTCGTGCTCGCGACGGCGCTGGTCGCGCCGGGAGCCCTCCGGATCAGCGACCACCTGGGTGGCGGCGCCCCGACGGTCATGGCGGTTGAGGCATCGCTGGAGCGCCCGGAGGCCGGGACCGATGGGGACGACGGCGGTGCACCGGACGGCAGTGGCGGCCCGGCCGGCGGAGCGGGTTCCGCGGACGGCGAGGTCGCGACCGACGGCGAGGGCTTCGTGGACGAGGACTCGGCGGACGGTGAGGACGCTGACTCGGACTCGGACTCGGGCTCCGACGCTGCCGACGCCGAGGACGCGCCGTCGGACGCCGGCGCACCACCTGCTGACGGGGAGGCTGCTGACGGCGACGGAACTGACGAGGACGGTGCCGACGGGGACGGCGCCGCCGGGGAGGACGCTGGCGGGGACGGCGCCGACCAGGGCGCCGACGGTGACGCCGACGGCGGGGCCGAGGTCAAGGCGGCCGGCAAGGCTGCCGGTGCCCGGACGGCCGCGAGCGAGGCCGACGGCGTCCTGGGGCTCGTCAACGCGGAGCGTGCTGCGGCGGGCTGTGGCGCCCTGCGCGCGGACTCTGCCCTGGACGCCCTGGCACTGGCCCACTCGCGGGACATGGCCGCCCGGGGATTCTTCGACCACGTGACACCCGACGGGCGGAGCCCGTGGGACCGTGCCGACGCCGCCGGGGTGGCGGGGCTCGGCGCGGAGAACATCGCTCGCGGGCAGGCGGACGCCCGGGCCGTCGTCGCGGCGTGGATGGCCAGCCCTGGGCACCGCGCCAACATCCTGAACTGCGACCTCACCCGGCACGGCCTGGGGATGGAGCCCGGCGCGGGCGGCCCGTGGTGGACCCAGGTGTTCGGACGCTGAGCGGAGCCCGACGCGCTGTGCCACCCGGTCCCGCAGGATGGTCATCATGAACACTGCCCGATCGATCGTCCTGTTCCTGGGAGCCGCACTGTTCGAGATCGGCGGCGCCTGGCTCGTGTGGCAAGGGTTCCGCGAGCACCGCGGATGGTTGTGGATCGGCGCGGGCGTGATCGCCCTGGGTCTGTACGGGTTCTTCGCGAGCCTCCAGCCCGACGCGCACTTCGGCCGCATCCTGGCCGCGTACGGCGGCGTGTTCGTGGCGGGCTCGCTGGTCTGGGGCATGGTGGTCGACGGCTTCCGGCCCGCCCGCTGGGACGTCACGGGGGCACTGATCTGCCTCGTCGGGGTGGCCGTCATCATGTACGCCCCGCGGCCGGCGTAGGGAGGTTCAGCCGTTGGAGCTCTTGGACACCTCGGTGGCTGCCCGGATGCCGACGCGGGCGCCGTAGAGCACGAACCCGAGCATCGCGAGGCCTCCCAGGAGCACCCCGGCCGCCAGCAGGGGAGTGGAGAGCGGGAGGAGCGCGAACACCGCGCTCGCCATCGAGGCGAACCCGGCGAGTCGTGTCGGTCGCTCGGCCCGGACGTGAGCCGCCAGCCAGGCTTCGTCGCTCGCCATCGTGCTCGGGACGCGGATCCCCGCGAGCTGGTTCCGCTTGAGGCGTCCCGACGCGGCGGCATGAGCCGACCAGACGAGGAGCACGCCGGAGGCCAGCATGACGACGAACAGCAGGATCCTCACGCCCAGGTCTTCCATCGTGAACGACCGTACCCGGCGTGGGCCACACCGACGGCGGGGAGAAGCGTGATCGTTCTCCACAGGGTATAGAACGCGTGTTCGAATCCTGCTAGGTTCGACACATGACGACGCAGCCCGCCAGCCCACCGAGCACCACGGCCACCGCCGTGGTGCGGCGGGCGTCCGCACCGGCGGACGTCGAGCTGTCACGGCTCGACGAGCTCCTCGACTCCCTGGCCGAGGTCCAGTCCGCGATCGGCGCCCTGGAGGGCCGCCGGGCGGTCCTGCTCGCCGAGGCAGCCCAGGTCGCCGAGCGCGCGGAGTCCCGTCTCGTGGACGACGGCGGTGCTGCGGCGCGCGCGACGTCCTCGCGTCGTCAGGAGCTCGCCCGCCGGGCGGTGGTCGCCGAGGTCGCGACCGTGCTGCACGTCGGTGAGCACGCTGCGGGCACGCTGTGCGACCACGCCGCTGCTCTGCGCACGAAGGCGCCGCGCACGCTCGCGCTGTTGTCGGCGGGGCGTTGCTCCTGGGCGCATGCCTCCCGCGTCGCCCGGCACGTCGCCGACCTGGACGACGCGGACGCGCGGCGCGTGGAGGAGGCCGTCGCCCCGGCGCTCGTGGCCAGCACACCGGGTCAGGTCGATGCCCGTGCCCGCCGCGCGCGGGAGGACGTCCACCCGGAGCCGGTCGAGGTGCGGCACGCCCGGGCCGCCGAGTCGCGCGGGGTCTACCTCGACGACGGTCGTGACGGGATGGCCTGGCTCTCGGCGCACCTGCCCGCGGTCGTGGCGCACGCCGCGTACGACAGGCTGCACCGTGCCGCGACGAGCCTGCGTGGCGAGGACGGCTCTCGTGGACGAAGCCACGGGATGGCCGACGCGTTCGCTGCGCTGCTGCTCGACGACGGCACGCTCGACCGCACCTGCCTGCCGCTCGCGCCTCCGCCGGCCGAGCGATGGTGGTCGGGATCCTCGCCGTCGCAGTCTCCGCCCCAGCAGGATTCCGTGGAGCGCGCGTCCCCGCGGCCGCGGTCCGAGCCCGGTGCCTCTGGGGAGCCTGTGACGCCCGGGGAGCCTGTGGCGTCTGCTGAGCCTTTGACGCCTGGAGCGGTCGGGGAGCTCGCGGTGTCCGGTGGGCTCGCGGTGTCCGGTGGGCCCGCGGTGTCCACGATTCCGTCGTTGGCCGCTCTTGCGCGGTCGATCCGGCCCCGCGTGACGGTGACCGTGCCGGTGCTGACCCTGCTGGGTGTGGCCGACATCCCGGCGGAGCTCGACGGGCACGGCCCGATCGGAGCCGACATCGCCCGCGAGCTGGCCGAGCTGGCGCCGTCGCTGCGCCGCGTGCTCACCCACCCCGAGACCGGGCTCGCGCTGTCGGTCGGGCGGGAGTCCTACACGGTGCCGTCCGGGCTGAGGGCGGCACTTGCCCGGCGCGACGCGACCTGCCGGTTCCCCGGTTGCGGTGTCGCCGCCGATCGCGCCGACCTCGATCACACCACCGACTGGGCCGACGGCGGAACCACCAGTGCGGACAATCTTGCTCACCTGTGCCGCAAGCATCATGTGCTCAAGCATCAGACGGGCTGGTCCGTACGCCGCGCCAGAGCTGTCCACGCCGACGGATCGGCCAGTGATCCACCCGGACTGGGCGGGACGCTGGAGTGGACGTCGCCGACGGGCAGACGGCACGTGACCCGGCCGGACGGGCGACCACCTGCCAGCATCCATCGCGTGCTGCCCGGGCCAGCGATCCCGCGGGAGCAGGAGCGTCCGATCCCGCCGGAGCCGGGACCTATGCTCCCGCCGGACCTTGGCGAGCCCCCGTTCTGAGCCCCGCGGTCCCGAGAGCAACGACCCAGATGCACGAAGGTCCTGAGCGGCGGCTCTGCGGCGCGGAGGTGCTGTGCGCCACGGCCCAGATGCACGAAGGTCCTGAGCGGCGGCTCTGCGCACCGTCGTCCCACGCGATGCCGACCCTGCCCGCGTTCAGCGGGACAGTGCCGCCAGCAGGCGGATTGCCGCCAGGGCCGCGCTCCGGCCGTGGTTGGTCAGGACGACGACGGCGTCGCCGGTGGCGGGCTGCAGGCACAGCGCGGAGCGGAACCCGCCGGTGCCGCCGCTGTGCCAGATCACCTGGTCGCGCCCGCGGCGTCGCTCGGCCTCCGTCGCGCTGCGCTGCCAGGCGAGCCCGATGCGGGGACCGTGCTCGGCCACGGCGAACCGCAGCGCCTCGCCGAGCTCGCCGGGTGGTGGGTCGAGGTGCCACCGTGCCCAGGTGAGGAGGTCGTCGGCCGTCGAGTGCAGCGCCCCGGCGCCGGGCAGCGCATCGAGGTTCCAGGCCGCGGCGGGCGTGCGCCGTCGGTGATGCCCGACGGCGGTACGAGCGGCTTGCTCGGCCGTCGCCGCGTCACTGGTGCCGGTGTCGGTGAGGCCGAGCGGGCCGGTGACGTCGCGGGCGACGAGCTCGGCATAGGTCAGCCCGGCGTGCCGCGCCAGGGCGATGCCGAGCAGACCGAAGCCGCTGTTCGAGTAGGCCTGCCGCCCGGTGCCGGGAGTGCGGCGGAGCCGGCCGGAGCGGATCGCGGCGAGGAGCGCCTCTTCCGAGTGGTTCCGGTAAGGATCCAGGCCGCGGTAGGCGTCGAGGGTGCCGCGCAGCATCGAGATGTGGACGCGCGGCAGGCCCGAGGTGTGGGTGGCGAGGTGCCGCAGGGTGACCGGTGTGCCGCCGCGCCCCAAGGGCGCGACCTCCGGGACGAGATCACCGACGGGCGTCTCCAGGTCCAGGCCCCCGGCGGTCACGGCACGGGCCAGCGCCAGAGCGGTGAAGGTCTTGGTGATCGAGCCGATCTCGAACCTCGTCCGCGCGTCCGGGGTGCCGCCGTCGGGCAGCGAGGTGCGGCCGGTGCCGCGTACCGTCGTCGTGCCGTCGGCCGCGAGGTGTCCGACGACGACGCCGACGCGCCGCCGGCCGAGGCGGTTCGCGGTGAGGTCGAGGATCTCGTCGGCGCCGGGCACGGCTCCACGATAGGGCCCGGGGACCGCGCACGGCTCGCCCGCGGACCGCACGGCTCGTCCACCGGTCCGCCACACGGAGCGGATACTGTGACCTGCGTGAACGGTGACACTCGTGAGCTCCCGGCAGCGGAGCCCCCAGCGGGCGCCGCACCGGTCGCGCCTGCCCCCGCGCGGGTGCGGCCCGCTCCCGCGGGCGGAGGCCGCACCCCGGTCGCGTCCGTGACGGCTCCCGCGCCGCGTGGCCGGCCAGGGACGCAGGCGACGGCCGTGGCGGTCGGCCTGCTCGCCGCGGTCGCCTTCTGGCTCACCTACCGGGTGTTCGTCACGACGGTTCCTGGGCAACGGCTCGACGAGCTCGCCTTCTTCGGCGCGGCCTACGGTCAGGGCCGGCTCTGGCAGGTGGCCGAGCCGGTGCTCGACGTGGTCTCCGTCGCGTTCGTCGTGGGCGGCATCGGCGCGGCCATGGTCGTGGCACTGGTCCGACGGCGGTGGGTGCTCGCCCTGCAGGTGGCCGTGCTGGTCGGTGGGGCGAACCTCACGACGCAGGTGCTCAAGCACCAGCTGCTCACCCGCCCGGACCTCCTGCCCGGCTGGAACGGGGAGAACACGCTGCCCAGCGGGCACACGACGGTCGCGGCGAGCGTGTCCGTGGCGATACTCCTCGCCACGCCCCGGGCGTGGCGCCCGGTCGTCACGGTGCTCGGGGCGGCGTACACGGGGGCCACGGGGGTGTCGACGCTCGTCGGGCAGTGGCACCGGCCGTCCGACGTCGTCGCCGCGCTGTTCGTCGTGCTGGCGTGGGGAGCGCTGGTCTGCGCCGTGACGCCCGCCGGCTCGCTCGACGTCGCGCCACGCCGCCGTCGCCTCCCGGCCGGGCTGCCGCGGCCGAACGCCTTCGCGTCGCCGGGGTCGTCCGTCCTCGTCGGGCTGCTGCTCCTGGGTGCGGCGATCACCGGCGGGATCGCGCTGGCCGCGGGCGTGCGGCTCGTCGGGGCGGGCACCGTGCCGATCGCCGAGGACGTCACGGCCTATGCGGCCGGGGTGCTGGGGGTGCTGGCCGCCACGGCGGCCACCTTCGCGCTCCTGCTGCTGGTGCGCCAGGCGACGGCCCGCCCCGCCGACGTAGCAGCGGGCCCGGCGACGTAGCGGCGGGTCCGGCGAGGTAGCAGCGGGCCCGGCCGTGCGCGGTCACAGTCGCGTAACGACGCTGCCTTCCTCTTGTCACCATACGGCGCGGTCGGCTTATGCTGTGACCGTTCACAGCATCGAGCGTCCCCACGGCGCGCAGGAGGATCCCCAGCGACATGGCAGTCACCGGCACCTGGCCCACGGGTCGCACCCTCGGCTACGGGGGTGACTACAACCCGGAGCAGTGGCCCCGCGAGACGTGGGACGAGGACGTGCGCCTGATGCGCGAGGCGGGCGTCAACTACGTCAGCGTCGGGATCTTCTCCTGGGTGCTGCTCGAGCCGCGCGAGGGCGAGTACGACTTCGCCTGGATGGACGAGCTTCTCGACCTGCTGCACGCGAACGGCATCATGGTCGACCTCGCCACCCCCACCGCCGCCCCGCCGGCCTGGTTCTACGCGACCTACCCCGACGCACGGGTGGTCACCCACGACGGCATCGCCCTCGGGCCAGGCTCCCGCGGGGCGGCCTCGCCGTCGCACCCCGCGTACCAGACCGCCGCACGCAACATCGCGAGCCGGATCGCCGAGCGCTATGCCGACCACCCCACCGTCGTCATGTGGCACGTCCACAACGAGTACGGCGCACCGGTCGGCGAGGACTTCTCCGACGCCGCGGTCGCCGCCTGGCGCGAGTGGCTCCGCGGCCGGTACGGCACGCTCGACGCGCTCAACGAGGCGTGGGGCACCCGGTTCTGGGGCCAGGTCTACGGCGAGTGGGAGCACGTCACCGCGCCGGGCCCGACGCCGTCGACCGTCAACCAGGCGCAGAAGCTCGACTACGCGCGGTTCACCGACCACCAGCTCCGCGCGCTGTTCACGGCGGAGCGCGACGCGATCCGCGAGCACTCCGACAAGCCGGTGACCACCAACTTCATGGCCGCCGAGTGCCCCACCACCGACCTGTGGGCCTGGGCGCGCGAGGTCGACGTCGTCTCCAACGACCACTACCTCACCGCTGCCGACCCGCGCGGCCACGTGGGCCTCGCCCTCGCCGCGGACCTCACGCGTTCGGTCGCCGGTGGCAAGCCGTGGATCCTCATGGAGCACTCCAGCTCCGCGGTGAACTGGCAGCCCCGCAACATCGCCAAGCGGCCGGGCGAGATGGCTCGCAACTCCCTCGCCCACGTGGCGCGGGGTGCCGACGTCGTCGGCTTCTTCCAGTGGCGCGCCTCCCGGTACGGTGCCGAGAAGTTCCACTCGGCGATGCTGCCGCACGCCGGCACCGGCTCGCGCGTGTGGCGCGAGGTGGTCGAGCTCGGGCGTCAGGTGGGGGCGCTGGCCGAGCTGCAGGGGTCCACGGTCTCGGCGGACGTCGCGCTGCTGTGGGACACGGAGTCGTTCTGGGCGCAGGACCAGGAGTGGCGCCCGTCGGTCGACGTGCGGCACAAGGAACGGGTGCGCGCGTACTACGAGCGCCTGTGGCGCGACGGCCTCACGGTCGACCTCGCGCACCCCGGCCAGGACCTGTCGGGCTACCGGATGGTCGTGGCCCCGGCGTCGTACCTGCTCACGGCGGAGGACGCCGCGAACCTGACGCGCTACGTGGCCGACGGCGGCACGCTGGTCGTGTCCTTCTTCTCCGGCATCGTGGACGCGCACGACGCCGTCCACCCCGGTGGGTACGCCGCGCCCCTGCGCGAGGTTCTCGGCCTGGGCGTCGACGAGTTCCTGCCGCTGCGCGAGGGCGAGGAGGTGACGCTCGCGTGGTCGCCGGGCGACGCCGCCGAGGCGCGCACCCTCGCTGCTGACGTGTGGGCCGAGGACCTGGCGCTCGACACGGCCGAGATCGTGGCGCGGCACCTCGACGGACCGGCGGCGGGCACCGCGGCGATCACCCGCAACGCGCACGGTGCCGGCCATGCCTGGTACGTCTCGACGCGCCTCGGGATCGAGGACCTCGCCCCGGTGCTGCGCGCGGCCTACGCCGACGCCGGCATCACGCCACCGGAGGTGGCCGAGGACGTCGAGGTCGTCGTCCGTCGGGGCGCCGAGGCGGACTACGTCGTGGCGATCAACCACACCGACGCCCCGGCCACTCTGCCGGGCGTCGCGGGCACCGAGCTGCTGGCCGGCGTGCCGGCCGGTCCAGAGCTCAAGATCCCCGCCGGCGGCGTCGCCGTCGTCCGGACCGCTCCTCGTGACGGAGGAGGTCCGGACCGCTGAACCCCCGCCGGGACCGGCTCGAGCCGGTCCCGGCCACCACCTCGAGAACCTGGGCGCCGCTCAGGTCGCAACGTCGCGATCCTCCTCCTGCGGAAGGCATCGCGGCCCCGTCCGGAAGGAAGAGCCATGCGCAAGACCACCTTGTCGGTCGCCGCGGTCGCGGCCGTCACCCTGCTCGCCACCGCGTGCAGCGGCGGCACCGAGCCCGCCGAGACCGAGACGTCCGAGCCCGCGGCCACCGAGGCCGCCCCGGAGGCGACCGGGAACCTCGTCATCTGGGTCGACGAGAACCGGCAGCCCGCCGTCGAGGCGGCGGCCGAGAGCTTCACCGCCGAGACCGGCGTCGAGATCGAGACGGTGGTGAAGAACTTCGAGGACATCCGGGCGGACTTCCTCGCCCAGGTCCCCACCGGTGAGGGCCCCGACCTCACCATCGGCGCGCACGACTGGCTGGGCTCGTTCATCGTCAACGGCGTCGTGGACACCGTCGACCTCGGCGGTCGCGAGGGTGAGTTCGAGGACGTCGCGGTCGAGGCCATGACCTATGACGGCCAGCTCTACGGCCTGCCCTACGCCCTGGAGTCGGTGGGACTCGTCCGCAACACCGAGCTCGCGCCGGACCCGGTGCCGGAGACCTTCGACGAGATGATCGCGCAGGGCCGGGACGCCGGGACCGACCTGCCGTTCGTCATCAACACCGGCGGGGCCGACGGTGACGGCTACGCCTACTACGCCTTCCAGACGTCGTTCGGCGCACCCGTCTTCACCCAGGAGGACGACGGCTCGTACACGACCGAGATCGGCATGGGTGGCGACGAGGGGTACGCCTTCGCCGAGTGGCTGGGCGAGAACGGGCAGGCCGGCGAAGGGGTGTTCAGCACCGACTGGACGCCCGACATCGCCGAGCAGGAGTTCGCCGACGGCAACGCCCCCTACACGGTCGCCGGGCCGTGGTCCATCGCTATGTTCACCGACGCGGGCATCGACGTCGCCGTGGAGCCGATCCCCTCCGCGGGCGGCGAGACGGCCGCTCCGTTCGTGGGCGTGCAGGGCTTCTACCTCTCGGCCCGGAGCGAGAACAAGCTGGTCGCCACGCAGTTCCTGACGAACTACATGGCCACGCCCGAGGCGATGCAGGCCCTGTACGACGCCGACCCGCGCCTGCCCGCGTTCGCCGAGACGGCCGAGGCCGTCGCCGAGGACCCGGTGGTCGCCGGATTCCTGGCCGCGGCGCAGAACGGCGCCCCCATGCCGTCGATCCCCGAGATGGGCGATGTGTGGGAGCACTGGAACGCTGCCGAGGCGGCGATCATCGCGGGTGACGCGGAGCCGCAGGAGGCGTGGGACAAGATGCTCGCCGACCTCGACGCGACGCTCACCAACTGACCCCCGGCCGTACAGGATGTCGAGCCCGGGACCACCGGTCTTCCCGGGCTCGACATCCTGTTCGGCCCTACCAGCTCGACCGGAGGACTGATGTCGATCGACAACGCCGTGGTGCGGGAGTCGCACGCCCGGGCCTGGGAGGGCACCGGCTGGGGCTTCGCCGTGAAGCTCGTGCTCATGGCGGCCGTCAACGCCGTCGGGCTGTACATCGCCTGGTCCGCGTGGGACGTCGAGCAGTGGGGCGTGCTGATCGGCTCGCTGGCACTGGTCGCCGTCGCCGACGTCGTGTACTTCTCGCGACGGCGCCTGGCCGGGAAGTACATCCTGCCGGGCCTGGTGTTCCTCCTGGTCTTCCAGGTCTTCACCATGGCCTACACCGTGTACGTCGCCACAACCAACTACGGGACCGGCCACAACAGCACCCAGGAGCAGGCGGTCGACGCCCTGCTCATCCAGAACGAGCGACCCGTCGAGGGGGCACCGACCTACCCGCTGACGATCGTCGAGGGGGAGGACGGGCCCGGTTTCGCCGTCGTCTCCGAGACCGGTCAGGTGCTGGTCGGCACCGCCGAGGACCCGCTGACGCCCGCCGACGGCGCCACGGTCGAGGGCGACCGCGTCACCTCCGTGCCGGGCCACGACGTCGTCGGCCTGCCGGCGCTGCTGGCCGACCCCGCGCTGCAGGAGGACGTCCTCGAGCTGCGGGTACCCGTCTCCGAGGACGCCGACGACGGCTCGTACCGCACCCGCGAGGGCACCCGGGCCACGGTGTACGCCTCGTCCCTGGACTGGGACCCGGAGGCGCAGACCATGACGGACGCCGTCACGGGGACCGTGTATGCGGCGAGCGACGACGGCGAGTTCGTCGCGGAGGACGGCAGCTCGCTCCCGGTGGGGTGGCGCGTCGGCGTCGGGTTCGAGAACTTCACGAAGGCGTTCACCGACACCAACTACTCGGGGCCGTTCTGGAAGATCACCGCGTGGACGTTCGCCTTCGCGTTCCTGACGGTGGCGACGAGCTTCCTGCTCGGGCTGGCTATCGCGCTGCTGTTCAACGACCGGCGGATCCGCGGCCGGACGGTGATGCGGACGCTGTTCATCCTCCCGTACGCCTTCCCGGCGTTCCTGTCCGCCCTGCTGTGGCGCGGCATGCTCAACTCGAACCCCGACTACGGGATCGTCAACAGCCTCTTCTTCTTCGGTCAGCGCATCGAGTGGCTCACCGACCCGACGCTCGCGAAGCTCGCGATCCTCGGCGTGAACCTGTGGCTGACCTTCCCGTACTTCTTCCTGGTCTGCACCGGCGCTCTCCAGTCGTTGCCGACGGACATCGAGGAGGCTGCCCGGATCGACGGCGCGAGCCGGTGGCGCCAGTTCCGCGCGATCCAGCTCCCCCTGCTCCTGATCTCGACGACGCCGCTGCTCATCGCGAGCTTCGCGTTCAACTTCAACAACTTCGTGATCATCTACATGCTCACGGGCGGCGGGCCACGGTTCACGGACACGTCGGCGCCGCTGGGCCACACCGACATCCTCATCACGATGATCTACCAGATCTCCGGCGTGCAGGGCGGCAGCGCCGACTACGGCCTGGCGAGCGCGTTGTCGATCATCGTCTTCGTCGTCGTCGGGCTGGTCTCGGCGCTCGCGTTCCGCCGCACCCGCAAGCACGAGGAGGTCCTGTGATGACCCGCACCGAGGGTGCCGCGGGCACCGTGTCCCCGCACCGCCCGGACGCCTCACGGATGACGGCGCGCCGCCGCCGATGGTGGCTGGAGGTCGGCTGGAAGTACCCGCTGGCCGCGCTGGTCGTCTTCTACGCCGCGTTCCCGCTGGCCTACGTGCTCTCCGCCTCGCTGGCGCCGTCGGGCACCCTGACCGGCAGCACGCAGCTGTTCCGGGAGATCTCGGGGCAGAACTTCGCGGCGCTCGGCGACACGAGGTTCTGGCAGTGGGCCGCCAACAGCCTCGTGATCGGGGTCAGCGTGGTCGTCGGTGCCGTGCTCATGGGTGCGGCCGCGGCGTACGCGTTCAGCCGGTTCCGGTTCACGGGGCGCCGGCTGTCGCTGACGTCGCTGCTGATCGTGCAGATGTTCCCGCAGATGCTGGCCTTCATCGCGATCTTCCTGCTGCTCGTCACGCTCGGCGACGCCGTGCCGATCCTGGGGCTGAACTCGAAGATCGCGCTGATCTGCGTGTACCTGGGCGGTGCGCTCGGCAGCAACACGTTCCTCATGTACGGGTTCTTCAACACGATCCCGCGCGAGCTGGACGAGGCCGCCAAGATCGACGGCGCCACGCACGCCCAGACGTACTGGACGATCATCCTGCGCCTGGTCACCCCGATCCTGGCGGTCGTCGCGCTGCTGACGTTCGTCGCGACGTTCGGCGACTTCATCCTGGCGCGCGTCGTGCTCACGTCCGAGCAGAACTGGACCCTCGCCGTCGGCATGTACGGCTGGGTCTCCGACCAGCTCAACGCGAACTGGGGCCTCTTCGCCGCCGGTGCCGTGCTGGCGAGCCTGCCGATCCTCGCCCTCTTCCTGTTCCTGCAGAAGTACATCGTGGGCGGGCTCACCGCGGGCTCCGTCAAGGGCTGACCACCGTCGATCGAGAGGAAGCATCATGAGACCCGGACCGCACCGCCACCTGGGGGCGATCACTGCCGTCGCCGTCGTCGGTGGGGCCATGCTGGCCGTGCCCGCCGTGGCGGACGACGCGCAGGACGGCCCCGTCGAGGCGGGCATCACCGTACCGAAGGTCGACGGGCTGGCCGAGGACTTCGACCTCGGGGTCGACGTCTCTTCCGTGCTGTCGCTCGAGGAGAGCGGCGTCGTCTTCCGGGACGCCGACGGCGAGCCCGCGGACCTGTTCGCCGTGCTGGCCGGCGCGGGCGTCACCGACGTCAGGGTGCGGGTCTGGAACGACCCCTGGGACGCGGACGGCAACGGCTACGGCGGTGGCAACACCGACGTGCCGCGCGCGGTCGAGATCGGGCAGCGGGCCACCGCCGCCGGGCTCGGCGTCCTCGTCGACCTGCACTACTCCGACTTCTGGGCGGACCCGGCCAAGCAGCAGGCTCCGAAGGCGTGGCAGGGCCTGGGCGTGGACGGCAAGGTCGCCGCGCTGGGGGAGTTCACCACCGCCGCGCTGACCGAGTTCCGGGACGCCGGGGTCGACGTCGAGACCGTGCAGATCGGCAACGAGACCAACAACGGCGTCGCGGGCGTCTCCGCCTGGGCGGACCGCGCCCGGATGTTCTCCGCCGGCAGCGCCGCCGTGCGCGAGGTGCTGCCGGGCGCCCGTGTCGCGCTGCACTTCACCAACCCCGAGTCGGCGGGCCGCTACGCGGGCTACGCGGAGCAGCTCGAGACCCACGGCGTGGACTACGACGTCTTCGCGAGCTCCTACTACCCCTACTGGCACGGCTCGCTCGACAACCTGACGGCGGTGCTGGACGACGTCGCGTCCACGTACGGCAAGGACGTGATGGTCGCCGAGACCTCCTGGGCGTACACGCTCGAGGACGGCGACGGCCACACCAACACGATCGAGACGACGTACCCGCAGTACCCCACGAGCGTCCAGGGGCAGGCCTCGCAGGTGCGGGACGTCGTCGCTGCCGTCGCTGCCGTCGGCGCGGCCGGCACGGGCGTGTACTACTGGGAGCCCGCCTGGCTGCCCGTCGGTCCGCCGGAGGACCGGGTGGCGAACCAGCAGCTCTGGGAGGAGCACGGGTCGGGCTGGGCCACCAGCCACGCCGGGGAGTACGACCCGGAGGACGCCGGCCAGTGGTACGGCGGCTCGTCGTGGGAGAACCAGGCGATGTTCGGGTTCGACGGGCGGCCGCTGGAGTCCCTGGACGTGTTCCGCCACGTCCGGACCGGAGCGGTCGCGCCCCGTGACGTCACCGGCGTGACGCCGGCCGAGGTGCGGCTCGTCGCGGGAGACCCGGTCGTGCTGCCCGGCACGGTCGAGGTCGCCTACAACGACGGTTCCGTGGAGTCCCAGGGCGTGACGTGGGACGCCGACGACGTCGCAGCGGTCGGGGAGGTCGGCACCTACGCCGTCGCCGGGGTCACCGGGACAGGTCTCGAGGTGACGCTCACGGTGGTGGTCCAGGTGCGCAACCACCTGGCCGACCCGAGCTTCGAGGACGGCGGTGCCGCGTGGGAGATCTCGGGCACCGGCGCCGCGGTGGAGGAGACGGCCGACGCCGCCGACCTCGACCGGGCGGTGAAGTTCTGGGCCGAGCAGGACTACGCGTTCACCGTCTCGCAGACCGTGACGGGCCTGGAGCCGGGGGAGTACCGCGTCTCGGCGACCACCCAGGGTGGTGACGGCGCGGGCACCGACGTGCGGCGCCTGCGGCTCGCGGCCGACGGCGTCGCGGAGGCCCCGCTCGCGCTGGCCGGCTGGCAGGCCTGGGACACGACCACGACGGGGACCGTGACGGTGGGCGCCGACGGTACCGCGACCGTGACGGCGTCGTTCGAGCTCGCCGCCGGTGCCTGGGGCACGATCGACGCGTTCGTGCTGGAGCGCGTCGGCGAGACGGCGCCGTCGTACCCTGCCTGGGACCGCACCGTCCGGTACAGCAGGGGTGACGTCGTCGTGCACGGCGACGTGACGTACGCCGCGGTCCGCCCGAACCGCGGCAAGGAGCCGGGGACCGCCCGGTCCCCGCGGCAACCGGCGCACGCTGCGGCGGCGAGCTCGCCGTGGGTGGTCGTGGACTGAGCCGGCGAGGTCCTGTGGACCCCGGACGACGACGGCGGCACTCCTCGGTAGAGTGCCGCCGTCGTCGTCCGTGTCGTACCGTGACATGACCACAGCGCCCGCGCAGCACCGCCCCACCCCTACACCGTCGGAAAGCAGGAACGGATGCCACAGGCCCGCAAGCTCGTGATCGTCGAGTCTCCCACCAAGGCTCGCAAGATCCAGGGCTACCTCGGCGACGACTACGTCGTCGAGGCCAGCGTCGGCCACATCCGTGACCTGCCGCAGCCGTCCGACCTGCCGGCGGAGATGAAGAAGGGCCCGTACAAGAAGTTCGCCGTCGACGTCGACAACGGGTTCGACCCGTACTACGAGGTGTACGCGGACAAGAAGGCGAAGGTGCGCGAGCTGAAGGCCGCGCTCAAGGACGCCGACGAGCTCTTCCTCGCGACGGACGAGGACCGCGAGGGCGAGGCCATCGCCTGGCACCTCATCGAGGCGCTCAAGCCCAAGGTGCCGGTGCACCGCATGGTGTTCCACGAGATCACCCGTGAGGCCATCGCGCGCGCCCTGCAGAACACCCGCGAGCTCGACTCCGACCTGGTGGACGCCCAGGAGACCCGCCGCATCCTCGACCGCCTCTACGGCTACGAGGTGTCGCCGGTGCTGTGGCGCAAGGTCCGCCAGGGCCTGTCGGCGGGCCGGGTGCAGTCCGTGGCGACGCGGCTGGTCGTGGAGCGCGAGCGCGACCGCATGGCGTTCGTCACGGCCGACTACTGGGACGTGACCGGGTCGTTCGCGCCGCAGGAGGGCGACGACGCGGGCCAGCTCTTCCGCGCCCGGCTGACCGGCCTCGGCGGCGACCGCGTCGCGGCGGGCCGGGACTTCGACGACCGCGGCCGCCTCAAGGTGCGGACCGGCGTCGTGCATCTCGACGAGGCCGGGGCGAGCGCCGTCGTCGCCGGGCTCGACGACGCGTCGTTCGCCGTCCGCTCGCTCGAGACCAAGCCGTACTCCCGCAAGCCCGCCGCGCCGTTCACCACGTCCACGCTGCAGCAGGAGGCGTCGCGCAAGCTGCGGATGGCCTCGCGGCAGACGATGCGCACGGCGCAGGCGCTGTACGAGAACGGCTACATCACCTACATGCGGACCGACTCGCCGGCGTTGTCCGCGGAGGCGACCGACGCGGCGCGCCGCCAGGCCGCCGAGCTGTACGGCCCGGAGTACGTGCCGGGTGCGCCGCGGCTGTACGCCTCGAAGAACAAGGGCGCCCAGGAGGCGCACGAGGCGATCCGTCCCGCCGGGGACTCGTTCCGCACCCCGGCGCAGGTCGCCCGCGAGATCTCCGGCGATCAGTTCAAGCTCTACGAGCTCATCTGGAAGCGCACCGTCGCCTCCCAGATGGCCGACGCGAAGGGGTCGACGGCGTCCGTGCGGCTCGCGGCGCGGCTCGGACAGGGCGCGGGCGAGCGTGCTGGCAGCGACGCGATCTTCTCGGCGTCCGGCACGGTGATCACGTTCCGCGGGTTCCTCGCGGCGTACGAGGAGTCGCGCGACGTCGACGAGGCCGAGGCTGGTGCGGGTGGCGCGGCCGGGGGCTCGGGCGCGACGAAGGAGAGCAGGCTGCCGCGCATGGCCGAGGGCGACGCCCTCGCGAGCACCGAGCTGGCGGCGGAGGGGCACTCGACATCCCCGCCCGCGCGCTACACGGAGGCCTCGCTGGTCAAGGCGTTGGAGGAGCTCGGCATCGGCCGTCCGTCGACCTACGCCGCGACGATCTCGACCGTCCAGGACCGCGGCTACGTGCGCACCAAGGGCCAGGCGATGGTGCCCACGTGGCTGGCGTTCGCCGTCGTGAAGCTCCTCGAGGAGCACTTCGGCCGCCTCATCGACTACGACTTCACGGCCACGATGGAGGCGGACCTCGACGAGATCGCGGCGGGTGAGCGGGAGCGCGTCGCGTGGTTGACCCGGTTCTACTTCGGGGAGGGCGAGGGCGCGGAGACCTGGGGCCTGCGCGACCTGGTGGCGGACCTGGGAGAGATCGACCCGGTGGCCATCAACTCCGTCGAGATCGGCGAGGGCATCCGCGTGCGGGTGGGCCGGTACGGGCCCTATCTGGAGGACCTGCGTGCCGAGCCCGACAAGGAGGGCAAGGCTCCGCGCGCCTCCGTGCCCGAGGACATCGCACCGGACGAGCTGACGGTGGCGAAGGCGCGCGAGCTGCTCGCCGCGGGTGCCGACGACGGCCGCGTGCTCGGCGTCGACCCGGAGTCCGGGAACGAGGTCGTCGCGAAGAACGGGCGCTACGGCCCGTACGTGACCGAGGTGCTCGACCTGCCGGAGATCGACCCGGACCTGTCGGCCGCCGCGAAGAAGAAGGCGAAGGCCGCCCAGCCGAAGCCCCGCACCGGCTCGCTGCTCAAGTCGATGGCGCTGGACACGGTGACCCTCGACGACGCGCTGAAGATCCTGTCGCTGCCGCGGGTGGTCGGCAAGGACCCCGAGTCGGGCGACGAGATCACCGCGCAGAACGGCCGGTACGGCCCGTACCTGAAGAAGGGCACGGACTCGCGCACCATCTCCTCGGAGGAGCAGCTCTTCACGATCACGCTGGACGAGGCGTTGAAGATCTACGCCGAGCCGAAGCGGCGGGGACGGGCTGCTGCGGCGCCTCCCCTGCGCGAGCTGGGCGACGACCCGAACAGCGGCAAGCCCATCGTCGTCAAGGACGGCCGGTTCGGCGCCTACGTGACCGACGGCGAGACGAACCGCACGCTGCCGCGGGACCTCACCCCCGAGTCGATCACGCCGGACCGTGCGATCGAGCTCCTCGCCGACAAGCGGGCGCAGGGCCCGAAGAAGCGCAAGGCACCGGCGAAGAAGGCTCCCGCCAAGAAGCCGGCCGCGAAGAAGGCGCCGGCAAAGAAGGCGGCCGGCAAGTCCTCGTCGACGTAGGCGGTCGCCTGCTCCCGGGTGTCCATGCCGGGGGGTAGACGCGGGCTGCCGGTTCCCCTTGGTGCCGCAGCGGGCGTCCACCCTGCCGCACGAGCTTCCCCGTGCCGCCCTGACAGTTCTTGTTAAACGTTTACGAGTCTTGTGGCGGCCAGCGGGTGGCGGGAGCGTGATCGGCGCGGGGGGTAATCTCACGCCAAATCCGACTGCACGAGGGAGTGCTGGATCATGACTCGTTCGAAATCGATTTCTCCATCTCGAGGCCGACGGGTGCGTCGCAGGTTGGCGGCGCTGGGTGCCGCGGCGACGCTGCTCGCGAGCGGGCTGGTGGCTGGTGCTCCGGCTGCGTCTGCGGTCTCGGAGAACACCGAGGACTTCCACGACGGGTACTTCTACTCGTTCTGGACTGATTCGCCCGGGACGGTGTCGATGGACCTCGGCCCGGGAGGCAACTACTCCACGCAGTGGAGCAACACGGGTAACTTCGTGGCCGGCAAGGGCTGGCAGACCGGGACGGACCGCACGGTGCAGTACTCCGCGGACTTCAACCCGCAGGGCAACTCGTACCTGACGCTGTACGGCTGGACCCGCAACCCGTTGGTGGAGTACTACATCATCGAGAGCTGGGGCACCTACCGGCCCACGGGTCAGTTCAAGGGCACGGTCACCACTGACGGTGGCACCTATGACATCTACACCACCGAGCGGGTCAACCAGCCCTCGATCGACGGGACCGCGACGTTCACGCAGTACTGGAGCGTGCGGCAGAACAAGCGCACCAGCGGCACGATCACCACGGCGAACCACTTCAACGCGTGGGCGCAGGCCGGAATGCCGCTGGGCAATCACTACTACCAGATCATGGCGACCGAGGGGTATCAGTCCTCCGGCTCCTCGAACGTCACGCTGGGGACCAGCGGCGGCAACGACGGCGGGAACGACGGCGGGAACGACGGTGGCAACGATGGTGGTGACGGGACCTGCTCGGTGTCTGTGACGCGCGCTGACGAGTGGGACGACCGTTTCAACGTCGAGATGGCCGTCAGTGGTGCGAGCGACTGGACCGTCGACATCGGGCTCAACGGTGGTCAGGAGCTGCAGAACAGCTGGAACGCGAACGTGACCGGGTCCACCGGGTCGCTCACGGCGACGCCGAACGGTAACGGGAACACGTTCGGGATCACGCTGTTCAAGAACGGCAACAACTCCACCCCGAGCGCGAGCTGTTCCTCCGGCAGCGGCGGCGACCCGAACGACGGCGGGAACGACGGCGGGAACGACGGCGGGAACGACGGCGGCAACGACGGCGGGAACGATGGCGGGGGTGACGGGACGTGCTCCGCTTCGGTGTCGGTCCCGAACTCCTGGAACGACGGCTTCCAGGCCGAGGTGACGATCACCGCTGGTTCGGCGCCGGTCAGTGGCTGGGAGGTCACCGTGGACGGGGTGACGGTCAGTCAGGCGTGGAACGGCACGGTGTCGGGGAACATGATCTCGGACGCCGGCTGGAACGGCAGCCTGTCTGCGGGGGCGTCGACGACGATGGGGTTCATCGGTCAGGGTGACCCGGACGCTGTGGCGGTCTCCTGCTCGGCGGCCTGATTCGTCCGTCGTGGCTGGATGTCGGCCCCGGTTCCCTCGTGGAGCCGGGGCCGACGTCGTGCTCGATCAGTCTTCCGGGCGTTCCACCAGGTAGGTGTTCCCGTCGGGCCCGGTGACGCGCTGCAGGGTCCGTCGCAGCTCGGCGTCGCGCGCCTGGTCCTCGGGGCGCGGGGAGACGGCCGGCCCGCGCCGGATCGACGCGGGACCGAAGATCGGCAGGAACGTCTCGGTGAGGCGCATGCCCCAGGTGCGGTCGTCGCCGGGGCGGCGGCTGAAAAGTCCCATCCGTGCTCCTTGGTGCGCCGGTGCCCCGGCCCGATGTTGGTGCACCAAGCGTATCCCCGCCGTACGATGATCGGCATGGATCAGCCTGACGACTCGCTCGCGCTCGAGGCCCAGGTGTGCTTCGCGCTCTCGGCGTCCGCCCGGGCCATGGTGGCCCTGTACAAGCCGATTCTTGAGCCGCTCGGCATCACCCATCCGCAGTACCTCGTGCTGCTCGGGCTCTGGGAGGACGCCGGGGCCGGCCGCACCACGACGGTGACGGGACTGGCAGGTCGCCTCTACCTCGACCCGGGCACGCTGTCGCCGCTGCTCAAACGGCTGGAGCGGCAGGGCCTCCTCGCGCGACGCCGCGCCACCACGGACGCCCGGGTGGTCGAGGTGCACCTGACCGAGGCAGGAACCGCGCTGCGCCGGGAGGCGCTCCAGGTACCCCACCGCGTGGTCGAGTCCAGCGGGCTCAGCCTGGACGAGCTCCAGCGGGTCAAGGTGGCGGCGGACGCCGTCATCACGGCCGCGCACGGCACCGCTACGGTGAGCGCATGACCGACACCGCTGCCGCCGTCGACCCGGCCACCTACGCTGCCCGCCTGACCACCGCCGACCTGGCGGGCACCGTCCCGGATCTGCTCGACGCACCCGCGCTGCGGTGGGGCGTGCTCGGCGCCGGGAACATCGCCGCCTCGTTCTCGGACGGCGTCCGGGACCGCACCGCAGGCTCCGTCGTCGCCGTCGGGTCGCGCTCGGCGGACAAGGCGCAGGCCTTCGCCGACGCGCACGCGCCGGGCGCCCGTGCCCACGGCTCGTACGAGGCCCTGGTGGCGGACGAGGAGGTGGACGCCGTCTACGTCGCCACCCCGCACTCGCACCACCTGGAGCACGCGCTGCTGGCGATCGAGGCGGGCAAGCACCTGCTGGTCGAGAAGCCGCTGACGCGTTCGGTGTCCGAGTCCCGCACGCTCCTCGACGCCGCGGAGGCTGCCGGCGTGTTCTGCATGGAGGCGGTGTGGACGCGCTTCCTGCCGCACGTCGCGGCGATCCGCGGCGCGATCGCACGCGGTGAGATCGGCGAGGTGCGCACCGTCATCGCCGAGTTCGACGTGGCCTTCGCGTTCGACCCGTCGCACCGGCTCTTCGCGCCGGAGCTCGCGGGCGGCGCGCTGCTCGACCTCGGGATCTACCCGATCACGTTCGCCCACGACCTGCTCGGAGCGCCGGACACCGTGCTGGCGCACGGCACGCTCGCCGAGACCGGCGTCGACGACCACGTCAGCATGATCCTCGGGTACGACGGCGGCGCGCAGGCGATCCTGCACACCTCGTCCGGGGCGTCGGGCGGCGCCGGTGCGCGCATCATCGGAACGCGCGGCCGCATCGAGATCCCGCACTTCTTCTTCGGCCCGACGGGCTTCGAGGTGGTGCGCGACGACGGCCCCTCCTGGACCTTCACGTCGCCCGACGGCGAGGGCAAGGCGTACGAGGCCGCCGAGGTCGCCCGGTGCCTGGCCGCGGGGCAGACCCAGAGCGCCAGGATGCCCTGGTCGGACACGCTCGAGGTCATGGCCGTCCTCGACGAGGTGCGCGCCGGGCTCGGGGTCGTCTACCCGGGCGAGTGACGCCGTCGTCCGGGGACTCCCAGCGGGTCAGCGCGTCAGGCGCCGCCCGGACACCGTGACCGGTGTGATGCGGACCCAGACGCTCTTGCCGTCGTCGAGGTAGCTGACCAGGCCGGTGGCCTCCGCGGCCGCGACGTCGGTGTGGTGCTCGAGGATCTCGGCGGTGCCCTTGACCACCACGCTCGTGGCGACCTCCGGCGTCCACTCGTCGGACTCGAACGCCACGTGGGCGTTGATCGCGACCTCCGCCAGCTTGCTGCCCGGGTGCGTCACGAAGTACACGACGCGGTCGGCAACCCTGAACGACACGGGGAAGATCTCCGGGTCGCCGGCGACGGCGGTCGCGAGCCGGCCCACCGGTCGGTCGCGCAGGAACTCCCAGCACTCGTCCTCGGTGAGCTTCTCGACGGTCTGTGCGGTCATGCGCGGCCTCCCTGTGACGGTGGTGCTTGCCATCCTGCCACGCGGGCGTCCGCTGTGGGTGGCCGCGGCTAGGGTGGCAGCCGTGAGCACAGCACCCGGGTACTTCGTCTCGTTCGAGGGCGGCGACGGCGCCGGCAAGTCCACGCACGTGCGGCTCCTGGGTGAGTGGCTGGGCGAGGTCACCGGCCGAGAGATCGTGGTGACCCGTGAGCCGGGCGGGACGGAGCTCGGGGCACAGCTCCGGCAGGCCGTCCTGCACGGCGAGGACCTCGACCCCCGGACCGAGGCGCTGCTGTATGCCGCCGACCGCGCCCACCACGTCGCCACCGTCGTCCGGCCAGCTCTCGCGCGCGGCGCCGTCGTGGTCACCGACCGCTACCTCGACTCGTCGGTGGCCTACCAGGCCGGTGGCCGGGAGCTGTCCGAGAGCGAGGTGGAGAACCTCTCGCTCTGGGCCACCGAGGGCCTGCTGCCCGACGTCACGGTGCTGCTCGACCTGGACCCGGTCGAGGCCGCCGGCCGGCTCACCGGGTCGCCGGACCGGCTCGAGCGCGCCGGCAGCGCGTTCCACCACCGCACGCGCGACGCGTTCCTGCGGCGCGCCTCGGCAGACCCGGCCCGATGGCTCGTCGTCGACGCCGCCGCCTCGCCCGAGGACGTCCAGGGGCAGATCCGGGTCGACGTCGCGGTGCGCCTCGGCCTGCCGCCGGAGGTTCCGTCGTGACGGCCACGAGCGGGACCGTGTGGGACGACGTCGTCGGGCAGCCGGACGCGGTGCGCGTGCTGCAGCGGGCGGCGTCCGACCCCGCGGCGATGACCCACGCCTGGCTGGTCACCGGCCCGCCCGGCTCCGGCCGCTCCGTGGCGGCGCGAGCCTTCGCCGCGGCCCTGCAGTGCACCGGCAGCACGGACGGCACCCCCGGCTGCGGCCGGTGCCAGGCGTGCACCACCACGCTCGCCGGCACGCACCCCGACCTCACCGTGGTCGCGACGGAGAAGGTGGTCATCACCATCGACGAGGTGCGCGACCTCATCACGGCGGCCGCACGGACACCGTCGGTCGGGCGCTACCGGGTCATCGTCGTGGAGGACGCCGACCGCATGGCCGAGCGCACCACCAACGTGCTGCTGAAGTCCGTCGAGGAACCGCCGTCGCACACCGTGTGGGTGCTCTGCGCCCCCAGCGTGCAGGACGTGCTGCCCACCATCCGGTCCCGCTGCCGGGCCGTGGCGCTGCGGGTGCCGCCGCCGCAGGACGTGGCCGATCTGCTGGTGCGCCGCGACGGAGCCGACCCGGACCTGGCGCTGGACGCCGCGCGGGCGGCGCAGTCGCACGTGGGGCTGGCTCGCCGGCTCGCACGGGACCCGGAGGCGCGCTCGCGGCGCACGGCCGTCCTGGAGGTCGCGCGGCGGATCCGAGGCGTCCCGGACGCCGTGCTCGCGGCGTCCGAGCTCGTCGAGGTCGCCAAGGCCGAGGCTGCCGCGGCCACCGTCGAGCGGGACGCGACCGAGAAGGCCGAGCTGATGCGGGCGCTCGGCGTGGGCGAGGGCGACACCCTCCCGCCCAAGCTGCGCTCGCAGCTCAAGCAGCTCGAGGACGACCAGAAGCGCCGGGCCACGCGTCGCCAGCGGGACGTGCTCGACCGGGCCATGGTCGATCTGCTCTCGCTCTACCGGGACGTCCTCGTGGTTCAGCTCGGCGCCGACGTCGATCTCGTGAACGCCGCGCACGCCGACGTCGTGCGCTCCTTGGCGCGCGACGCCACGCCCGAGCAGACGGTGCGCCGGATGGACGCCATCGGCACGGCCCGCGAACGCCTCGAGGGCAACGTCGCGCCGCTGTTGGCGCTCGAGGCGATGGCGATCGCGCTGCGCCCGCAGGGCTGACCAGAAGCCCAGGACCACGCCGCGCGTCAAGAGGGGGCTTGCGTTTTCACCCGCTTTGCTCTGTGATCGTCCGTGGCGTGCCACCCGGGCATTCCGACGACGATGAGGATGATGATGCGGATCCTGCTGCTGGTCTCGGCGTTCAACGGCCTGACGCAGCGCGTCTGGTGCGCGCTGAAGGACCAAGGCCACGACGTCGGGGTGGAGATCGCGCCGGCCTTCGACTCGCCGGAGGCGCTGACGGCCGCCGTGGCGGACGCCGACCCCGACCTGATCCTGTGCCCGTTCCTCAAGCACCGCGTGCCGCGGGACGTGTGGGACCGGTGGACCACCGTCGTCGTCCACCCCGGGCCGGTGGGGGACCGCGGGCCGTCCTCGCTGGACCACGCCATCCTCACGCGGCAGGAGCGCTGGGGCGTCACGGCGCTGTCCACCGTCGAGGAGATGGACGCCGGACCCGTCTGGGCGACGTCGAACTTCACGCTGCCCGACGCGCCCGTCGCGAAGAGCGCCCTCTACAACGGCCCCGTCGCGGACGCCGCCATGGCGTGCGTCGCCGAGGTGGTGCGCATGGTCGCCGCGGGCGAGCAGCCGGTCCCCGCCGACGAGATGCCGCGCGAGGTGCCCGGGACCAGTGAGCTGCCGCTCCTGCGGCGGCCCGCGTTCGAGGTCGACTGGTCGCTGCCCGTCGAGGAGCTGGCACGCCGCATCGCGGCCGCCGACGGCGCCCCGGGCGCCCCGGCACAGGTCGACGGCGCACGCTTCTGCCTGTTCGACGCCGTCGCCACCCTCGACGTGCTGGACCCGCAGGCCGAGCCGGGCGCCGTCGTCGGCCACGACGTCGACGCCGTGGCGCTCGCCGCCACCGGGGGCACGCTGTGGGTCGGCTACGCGGCCACCCTGGCCGAGCGGCGCGGCACCAAGCTGCCGGCGCGCATGGTCCTGGACCCCGCCGGCACGTCGCCGCGGCACGCCGGCCCGTCCGAGCTGGCCGAGACGCACTACGAGCGCGACGGCGAGGTCGGCCTCCTGACGATCCGCTCCTACAACGGCGCGATGCACACCGCCCAGTGCCACCGGCTCGCCGCCGCCGTCGACGACGCGCTCGCCGAGGACACGAGGGTGCTCGTGCTGCGTGGCACGGAGAGCCTGTTCTCCAACGGCATCCACCTCGGCGTCATCGAGGCCTCCGACGACCCGGCCGCCGAGGCCTGGGCCAACATCCAGGCCATCGACGACCTGTGCGAGGCCGTGGCCCGTGCGGAGCAGCTCACCGTGGCCGCCTTCACCGCCAGCGCGGGCGCGGGCGGCGTGATGGCCGGGCTGTGCGCCGACGTCGTCCTCTCGCGCGACGGGGTCGTGCTCAACCCGTTCTACGACATGGGGATCTACGGCTCCGAGCTGCACACGTGGACCGTCGCAGCGCGCGTCGGGCCCGAGGTCGCGGACATGCTCCTCACGGGCCGGCTGCCCGTCTCCGCCGTCCGGGCCGCCGAGCTCGGGCTGATCGACGCCGTCGGTCCGCGGAACACCGGCGAGTTCGACGCGTGGCTCGCCAAGCGTGTCGCCGAGCTCGCGGGCCCCGCGGAGCTGGCCGCCGCGACCGAGGTGGCGGACCGCCGGGCACCGGACCGCCCGTTGTCCTACCACCGGACGATCGAGCTGGCCGAGATGGCCCGCGACATCTTCGACGACCGCCACGGGTTCGCCGCCCGCCGGCGGGACTTCCTGCGCAAGTCGGCGGCACCGGAGACTCCCGAGCGGCTCCGGTTCTCGCTGGCAGGAGGCGCGCGCGAGGAGGTTCGGTGAATGGTCGCCGGACGCCCGGCCCTGGCCGGTAGGTTGGCCCCGTGATCTTCACCCACCGCCGCCCGAGCCCGCCGCCCGCCCGCTCGAACGGCCGGCGGGCCGTCGGCGTGACCGCCGTCGTCGCCGCGCTGCTCGTGGTCGCCGGATGCACGGCGGACGCCCCCGCGAAGGACCAGACTCCGGCCGACCAGGCGCCGACCGCCTCCGGGAGCGGGGCGCCCGAGGGCTTCGAGAAGCACTACTCCCAGGACATCGTCTGGACGGAGTGCCGCACCGAGTTCGAGTGCGCCACCGTCTCCGCGCCGCTGTCCTGGAGCGACCCGGACGCCGGCGAGATCGAGCTGTCGATCATGCGCACCCGCGCCACCGGGGACAAGATCGGCTCGCTCCTGATCAACCCGGGCGGACCGGGCGGGTCCGGCGTCGACTACCTCGAGGCCGCGGCGGGAACCTTCGGGGACCGGCTGCTCGAGGCGTACGACGTCGTCGGCTTCGACCCGCGGGGCGTGCGGGACTCGACGGAGGTCGAGTGCTACGACGACGCGGAGAAGGACCGGTACCTCAGCGAGGACTTCGACCGCTCGACGGACGAGGGTCTGGCGGCCGCGCGCGAGTCGAGCGCCGCCTGGGCCGAGGCCTGCGCGGAGAACACCGGGGAGCTGCTCGGCAACGTGGACACCCAGAGCGCCGCCAAGGACATGGACATGCTCCGTGCCGCCCTCGGTGACGACCAGCTCCACTACCTCGGCGCGTCGTACGGGACGAGCCTCGGGGCGACGTACGCGGGACTGTTCCCGGAGCGGACCGGCCGGCTCGTGCTGGACGGCGCCATCGACCCGCGCATCGACTCGGCCGAGATGTCGGCCGGGCAGGCCGTCGGGTTCGAGAACGCCCTGCGCGCCTACGTCGCCGACTGCCAGGGCGGCTCCGGGTGCCCGCTGACCGGCTCCGTCGACGACGGCATGCAGCAGGTGCGGGACGTCCTCGACCAGGCACTCGACCGGCCGTACCCCACGGACAGCGACCGCGAGGTGACGCAGACGCTCGCGTTCTACGGCGTGGCCGTCACGCTGTACGACGAGCAGAACTGGTCGCTGCTCACGCAGGCGCTCGAGGAGGCCATCGACCAGCGCACCGGCACGATGCTGCTGTTCCTCGCCGACTTCTACAACGACCGGAACGCCGACGGGTCCTTCTCCACCAACTCGACCGAGGCGTTCACGGCGGTCAACTGCCTGGACGGTCGCAGCGACCCGGACGTCGAGGCCATGCGGGCCGAGGCGGCCGAGATCGAGGCGGCGGCCCCCACCGTGGGGACGTTCTTCAGCTATGGCGGGATCACCTGCGCCGACTGGCCCTACCCCGTGGCGGAGCAGGAGTACGACGTCGCCGCCCCGGACGCCGCACCGATCGTCGTGGTCGGCACCACCAACGACCCCGCGACGCCGTACGTCTGGGCGGAGGGCATGGCGGAGGCGCTGGACACCTCCGTGCTCGTCACCTACGAGGGCGAGGGGCACACCGCGTACGGGCGCTCCAACAGCTGCATCGACAACGCGCTGGAGGACTACCTCGTGGACGGCACGGTCCCCGAGGACGGCCTCACCTGCTGAGGTACTGGGTCGCTCGCCGGGGTAGTACCGGCTTGGCCGGGGTAGGAGGTCCGGCGCCGGGTGTGAGCCACGTGACGCCGTCGGCCCGGGCGATACTTTTGGAGTCGCGGCCAGGCGTCGGGTAGTCTGGGCGCGCCCGCTGAACGAGGCCCTGCCTCGTACGTCGTCGGGCGCGCCGCCTTAGCTCAGTCGGTAGAGCGGTTCACTCGTAATGAACAGGTCATCAGTTCGATTCTGATAGGCGGCTCAGGAAAAGCCCCTCACCAGTGCAAACCCTGGTGAGGGGCTTCTTCGTTGGCGAGCCCGGCAGGCAGGTCGACGGAAACGTCGAACTTCGCCCGGTGGGCGCCAGCCGCTTTGCAAAGATGCCGAGTACCGTTGTGTCGTGGGATTGACGGCGCGATGGACGGGTTACGCGCTCCGTGCTGCTGGTGCTGGAGTGCTCGTTCTCGCCACCGGCTCCTGCAGCACTGGGAGCAGCGACGCCGTGGCCGCGGCACAAGCAGCCTGCGTCGGCTGGGGTGAGGCTCCAGCCACGAGCCCCCAAGCCGCCGGGGACAACGAGGGTGAGCGGGCTTACCTTGGGCCTGTCGGGACACCGAAACCGTCGCCCCGGGACGAACCTGCTCGAGATGAGTCCGCTGAGATCAACGACCTCATCGCCGACCTCCGTACCGACCTCGAGCCGAGAATCGAGCGCATAGCACCAGCCGTGGTGGAGGACGAGAGCTTTCGCGGCACCTATGACGCCTTCGTAGAGATGGAGGCGCTCCTCGACGAGTGGGAACGCACAATGAATAACCCGCCTGAGTTTGAGCGGGTGAAGGGAGAAGTGCTCGCGGGCGTGCGCGCCATCGAGAGTGAGTGCCGGCTGACTCTTGCCAGAGAGCCCTGACGGGGCATCACGCGCGCCGCCCTCACTGTGTTGGGCATGCGCACACTTCTTCGTACCGTCGCTCTCGTCGCCACCGAGGCCGACGTCATCGGCTCCGTCCCGGTACGCCGACCTGGCCGCGGACTGATGGGAGCTGATCCGGGCAACAGATCGTCGACCCGGAGCGCGGTTCTTGGCGGCACGAGCTCGATGCCGCGAACCGTCCCTCCGCCGACGTCTGGCAAGCCGGACATCTACTACGCCGTCCAGGCTTTGCTGGTCCTCACCGTCTGACATCACCTCGATC
This sequence comes from Isoptericola sp. GX10416, assembly GCF_056590155.1. NCBI lineage: Bacteria > Bacillati > Actinomycetota > Actinomycetes > Micrococcales > Promicromonosporaceae > Isoptericola > Isoptericola sp. GX10416. The sequence goes on from NZ_JBWPVO010000002.1 coordinate 383,018, forward strand.
TGGCGCCGTACGGCTTCAGTAGCCTCGGTTTCCCAGCCAGACCTGGCGAGCAGGTGGCACCACGGGGGCCTGTGCGCGTCGCTCTGACCTCTCAGCTGGACCCGTCGCAACGTTGGCTGGTGGATCGAACGGAACCGCTGCAAGGGTTTGCCCCGACGGCGGCGGCGTAGGCTTCGGCCATGCCTCGCCGCGTACTAGCGTCCGTCGTCACTGCTGGCGCGTCCATCATCGCGACCGACAAGGCCTCCATGCGCGACCGTGAAGCTGTGGATGGTCGCGCAACCTTAACCACTCTTCAGGGTGATCGGATCGACCCCGACGACCACACGCTCGCCGCGTGCGAGGTGGACGACGAAGAGGCCGAGGCGCAGCAGGAGGATGTGTGAGCGTCATTAGCACGTTCGGGGCGCTCCAGGCGTCGGACCGCAGTCCGAGCGCTGAGTTTGCATACATCGATGAGTCGGGAGACGTCGGCCCCACGACTAAGGGTGGGACCCGCACTTTCACCCTCGGGTGCGTGTTGGTCCCGCTGGATCAGTGGACCGACCGCCTAGGCATTCTTACAGAGGCGCGGCGCGACATCCGACGTATCTACGGTGTGCGCCTCCGCGACGAGCTCAAGGCGAATTACCTGATCCGCGGACGCGGACCGCTTTCGGAGATGAGGCTGGGAGACGGTCAGCGGCGTGACATCTACCAGCGGCTATTACGCGCGACGGCGGTTGCTGCGAGCGGGACATTCGCCGTCATCATCGATAAGGAGCACGGGCGCTACGCGGGCGACGCACACGAGCGGGCGTGGGAGTACCTGTTCCAGCGACTGAGGATGCGGTCCCGTACGCAGAGACACCCGATCATCGTCGTCCACGATGATGGCGAGAATGCTGCCGTCCGCAAGCATCACCGTCGATTCCGCAGGCACTCGTGGGCACCAGGTGGGCACTCGGTGGACGCTCCGCTCCTCGTGGAAGATCCGGTCGTCCGCGACTCGGCGCTGTCGTACTTTGTCCAGTCCGCCGATCTCGCGGCCTATGCGGCCTTCCGACGGTTCCAGCCACCGGGCCGAAAGGTCGCCTCGGTCTGCAACGAGCGCATGTGGAGCGAACTGGCAGGCATCCATCGCATTGAGGTGAGCCGAAGCAACACGCACGGGATTGTCGTGTACCCCACGTAGGAAGAAGAGAGAAGGGGAGGCCCCCAGAGGGGCCTCCCTTGATCGCATGCCTACCCCTGGCAGCAGCCAGGATCAGCGTGCACGTCCACTAGAGCACGTTGCACAGCGCATTGCAATGAGGCGCGTCACAGCCGTGTCGAATCGGGATGGTCCGCAAAGTGTCTTACCCCCGCGGGTCGATAGACAGCGCGCGTCCGAGCGCCGGTCGTCGGATGCCTGGGCGAGCCATCCGCCGTAGTGTGACGGCGTGGCGTGGAGCGAGTGGCAGGGCGTGATCGGCGCGCTGGGTGGCGTCGCGATCACCGGGATCATCGGGCTGCTCACTGCACGGCTCACACACGGTTGGCGGCGCGAGGAACATCACGAGGTTAGGCGCCAGGAGCGGGCAGAAGTCCGCCGGACCGCATATGCGGCGCTCCTGGTCCACATGCAAGGTGTGGTCGACGAGGTCGCAACCTGGATGGATTCCACTGGCAAGGACCTCACACGGGAGGAACTTGTTCCCGCGTTCGCCCGTGACCTCAGGCAGTGGACCCATGAACTCGACGCCTTGGAGCGTCGCGCACTCCTACTGGTGGGTCCAGACGTTGAGGCGGCCATCACCGCGTACCTCGCGTGGTTCAGGGCCGCGGTCCATGAGGTGTTGCTCCAGCGAGAACCAGGCTTCCGCGACTGGGAGACGCAGGAGCGTCCCGTGATGGTGGCAATGCGGCGAGAGATCGACGCCGACGTGGGCATCTCTGACGAGCAGAAGGATCCGTGGTGGAAGTTCTGGTGAGGCCTCAGTTGGACTGAGGCAGCAGCGCACAGGCTGGTCGTCGGCCCACCGGCCGCGAGGCGCCGACTCAGCCGCGCGGCTGCGAGCTGGTCTGCTGGAACCGGTCCGGCGGGCTCGGCTCGGCCGCCGTCTGCGGCGAGGCCTTGCTCCCGTGCCGTGTCTCGCCCTGCGGGGGTGCCGCGTCGGGGTCGCCGCCCGAGGGGGTGGCACCCTGGCGCACCTCGTCGAGGCGCTGCTGGAGCACGGTCAGCACAGGCATCCGGTTCCCGTGGGCGCGCTCGTAGGCGAGGATCTTCTCCAGCCCGTCGGCGTCGAGCTGCCGGACACGGTGGGCGAGCGTGCCCACCGGCAGGTGGTCGTAGTCGGGCAGCGGCAGGTCGTCGTGGTCCGGCTCGTTCGTCCGGTCGTCGGTCATGGTGTCCTCCTCGCGGGCTCACGGCGGTACCTGTACCTGACGACCGTAGGCACGCACCTCGTCGGCCCGCATCCTCGCGTCGGACGCCGCCCGAACGCCGTCCGCAGCCAGCCGGAGGCCGCCCCGCTCAGGCCACTGCCGCGTGCGTGGTGCGCAGGTCGGCGCCGCGCTCGGTGAAGGATCACGCGCCGGGCGCGTGCTCGCTCCCCGGCACGGGTGCGGCCGGCGCTCCGGGAGCCGCCGGCGCTCCGGGTGCGCGCCGCTCCCGGAACTGTCCGGTGGCTGCCAGGACGGCGATCAGCACGACCGGCACGATCCACCCGCTCCAGCCCAGGATCGTCGCTCGCGTGGTGTCCACGGTGGTGCCGGCCGCGCCGAGGACGAGGTGCATGCCCGCGGCGGCGTTGAGCGCGCCGTGCGCGAGCGCGGGCGCCCACACGGTGCCGCTGCGCAGGCGCAGCCACGAGAAGATCGCCCCGACGACGGTGCACGATCCCACCATCGTGACGAGCGCGAGCCAGGGCGAGGCGTTCGGGTAGTTGTACCCGAGGAGCACCAGCGGGGCGTGCCACAGCCCCCAGACCACCCCGGAGACGACGACGGCGGTCGCCACGTGCGTCCGGCATGCCAGGTGGGGGAGCAGCCAGCCCCGCCAGCCCAGCTCCTCGCCGAGCGCGGGGACGAGGTTGACCACCGCGCCGATCATGACGTTCACCAGCTGCAGGGCGACGAGCACCTGGATCGGGACGTCCACCTGGCCCGCCACGCCGACGGCGGCGAGCTGGCCGTCCACCACCTCCTGGAACCCGGAGAACGTCTCCAGGTCCATCTCGTAGAGCCCGAGGGCGGAGGCGACCGGCAGGGCGGCCAGGACGAGGAGGACGGGCACCAGGAACGCCAGCGTCAGCCACCCGAGGAACCGTCCCCACGGGCGTACCGGAGCCAGGCCGAGCGACCGGGCGAGAGATCGGCGCTCGACGCACCGCACCACGACGAGCGCAGCGATCGCCGGCGCGAGCATCATGGTGATCGCCACCACTCCCAGCAGCGGGCTGTCCAGGCCGTCCCCGAGCCACAGCGGCAGCGCCACCAGCCATGACAGGCCGAACGAGATCACGAGGTAGGTGGTCAGCGCGCGCACGCGGACACCGTAGCGGAGCGGCGCGCCGGTAGGCTCGGGCCCATGGCTTGGAGCTTCGGTCGGCGGCGTCCCACCACGTATCTGCTCGGCGAGGCGGTCGACCCGTACCCTGCCCAGGCGCCCGAGTCGCGGCGCGGCCGGGTCCGGCGGATCACGGAGATCGGTGAGCCTGTCCTGCACACGCCGGCTCGTGCTGTGGAGAAGTTCTCGACCCCGGAGCTGGCCCGCCTGGTGGACGACATGTTCGCGACGATGGAGGTCGCGCAGGGCGTCGGGCTGGCGGCCCCGCAGGTCGGCGTGGACCTGCGGGTCTTCGTCTACGACGTGACGGACGAGCGCGGCGACCGCCACGTGGGTCACGTGGTGAACCCGCTGCTCGAGATCGACACCTCGGCCGAGCTCGTCACAGAGGAGGAGGGCTGCCTCTCCGTGCCGGGTGCGTACGTGCCGCTGGCGCGCAGGTCCAGGGCGTCCGTCCGGGGCGTGGACCAGCACGGCGGCCCGGTCCGGCTCGAGGCCACCGGGTTCCTGGCGAGGTGCTTCGTGCACGAGTCCCAGCACCTCGACGGCACGCTCTACTGGGACCACCTGTCGGCGGAGGACCAGCGCGACGCCCTGCGGCAGCGGGACGAGGAGCGGGCGGAGGTCCTGGCGGCGCGTCGCGAGATCGCGATCGAGCTGGACAAGACGCCGGCCGACTATCCCGCGGAGCCCGCGGGCGGACGCTGAGCCCTTCCGCGACGGGCGCCGTCAGTCGCCGCGTGCGCGGAGCCGCCAGACGACGACGCCGCCGGCGGTGAGCCCGGCCGCGGCGAGCCCGAGCCCGGTGACAGCCCACAGCTCGCTGTCGTTCACCGCCGGCTCCGCGGCCTCGTTCCGCTCGTCGACGGCGGGCAGCTCGCCGCTGAAGCTGCGGCCCAGCGCCTCGAACTGCTCGGCACCCATCGCCGCGCCGGTCGCCACGGCGGACGGGGACGGGCTCGGCTCGTCCGACGGGCTCGGCGTCGGGGTGGCACTCGGTGTCGGTTCCGGGGTGGGCGAGGCGCTGGGGGTCGACGACGGCGCCTCGGCCGACGGTTCCGCCGTCGGGCTGGGGGAGGGGTCGGCGGACTCGCTGGGTGCTGGCGTCGGGGACGGCTCGTCCGGCGGGGCGGCCTCTGCCGCCGCGGGCTCGGTGCACCGTGGGTTGCGGTGGGACTCGTACCACTCGCCGACGCCGGGGACGTGGACGTAGGCGACGCAGTAGCCCTCGGGCATCTCGTCCGCCGCGGACGCGAAGGTCACGTAGCCGCGTCGGCCGCCGTCGAGCGACTCCGTGAGCCAGGCGTAGTCCCAGCCCTCGAGGCTGCGGATCGAGTAGCCGACGTGCCGGTCCCGGTCCCGGTGGTCGAGCTCCCTGCCGTCGAAGGCGACGCCGTCCGTGGTCACGTCGAGGTCGTCTGCCGTCGCTGGCAGCGGTGCCGCGAGGGCGAGGCCGGCGCCGAGGGCACCGACGAGCACGGCACGGACCGCAAGGCTGGCGACGCGCACGCGTGACCTTCCGACGCTGGGTGCCGGGGCTCCGGCGGGGGCGAACCACATCGTAAGGGACGCGCCCGTCCGGCCGGGACGCCTGGTCAGAACACGGTGAGCCAGTCGGCGACGGCTTCCGCGACGGCGTCGTCCTGGTTCCGCACGTCGTGGGCGCCCGGCAGGGTGACGCGGGTGACCTGGCCCGGGATGGCGCCGGTGTGGGCGGCGAGCTCGGCGGGGCTGCCGAAGGGGTCCCGGTCGCCGGAGACGAACAGCACGGGGACGTCGAGGTCGCCGAAGTGGTCGACCCGCAGCTTCTCGGGCTTGCCGGGCGGGTGGAGGGGGTAGCTGAGGAGCACCAGCCCGGCGGACGGCAGCCCGTCGGCCACCGCCATCGAGCACATGCGCCCTCCGTAGGAGCGTCCACCGAGCAGGATCTGGTCCGTGCCGACGTCGAGCTCCGTCGCGAAGCTCTCCGCCTCGGCCCGCAGGTGGGCGATCGCCACGGGCGGGCGGTCGGGCATCCGTCTGCCGGCGAGGCGGTACGGGAAGTCGACCCGCCGGACGGGCAGCGGGAGCCGCGTCGACCCTTCCGGAGGTGCTGCGAGCCGGTCGGCGACGGCGCGCAGGGTGTGGTGGTCGCGGCCGGCCCCGGCTCCGGGGGTCAGGAGGAGCCCGGCCGGGCGGGGGTGCTGCGTGGTCGACATGGACCCCAGTCTCGCGCACCAGGTACCGTGGCGTTCTACATCGTTGTATACGACTGAACGAGGACATCCATGACGGACCAGGTCGCCAGCAACCCGATCGTGCTCCAGCGCGCCGACCCGCACGTGCTGCGCCACGACGGGCAGTACTACTTCACCGGCTCGTACCCGGCGTACGACCGGGTCGTGCTGCGCCGGGCCGGCCGGCTCGAGGACCTCCAGGAGGCCCCCGAGGTCACCATCTGGACCCGCCACGAGTCCGGCCCGCAGTCCCACCTGATCTGGGCTCCCGAGATCCACCGGGTCGACGGCGCCTGGTACGTCTACTACGCCGCCGCGCCCGACGACCACGGCACCGCGGACGCCCCCGGTGCCGACGAGACCTTCAACCACCGGGTGTTCGTCCTGGAGTGCACGGCCGACGACCCCCTGACCGGCGGGTGGGTCGACCGCGGCCAGGTGGACACCGGCTGGGAGAGCTTCGCGCTCGACGCGACGACGTTCGTCCACGGCGGCGACCAGTACCTCGTCTGGGCCCAGCAGGACCTCGCCGTCCGGGGCCACTCCAACCTCTACATCGCCCGGATGGCGAACCCGTGGACGCTCGCCACGGCGGCCGTGGAGCTCACCCGGCCGGAGCACGACTGGGAGACCAAGGGCTTCTGGGTCAACGAAGGGCCCTCGGTGCTCGTCCGCGACGGACGGGTCCTGCTGACCTACTCGGGTGCGGCGACCGGCGTCGACTACGCCATGGGCCTGCTGACCGCCGACGCGGACGCCGACCTCCTCGACCCGGCGTCGTGGACCAAGAGCGCGGAGCCGGTCTTCGTCTCGGACCCGGCAGCAGGTCAGTTCGGCCCGGGGCACAACTCGTTCACGCAGACGCCCGACGGCGAGACCGTCCTCGTCTACCACGCGCGCACGTACACGGAGATCGTCGGGGACCCGCTGTGGGACCCCAACCGGCACGCGTGCGCCCAGGTGCTGCCCTTCGACGCGGCCGGCAACCCGCTCTGGGGCGCACCGGTGGCGGGAACGCGCCCGGTGCCGACCTCGACCGAGGTGCTCGCCCCGGACGGGACCGGGGCCCGGAGCGCCGGCGACCTCACCCCCGCAGGACGGTGACCGGGCAGCCGGCGAAGTCCAGCACCTGACGGCTCGTGGAACCGAGCAGCAGGCGGTCGAAGCCGCCCAGACCGCGAGCGCCGACCACCAGCCGGTCCGCGCCCTGGGAGGCCTCGATGAGGACCTTCGCGGCCTGCCCGTGCACCACCCGAGGGCGCAGGCGGCCCGCCGGCAGGTCGACCTCGGCCGCGGAGATCGCTGCGTCGAGGCACTCCCGCGCGAAGTTCTCGTAGTCGTCGATCGGCGGCGCCCAGCCCCACGAGCCGGGCAGCGGCGCGAGCGTCGTGATCTGCCAGGCGAACACGGGTTCCAGCAGCGCCCCGGAGTGCGCCGCGACCTCCGCAGCGTGCCGCAGCGCGGCGACGGACGGGGTGGACGTGTCCACACCCACCACCACGCGCGGGCCGTCCGACGGCGGAGGGACGTCGAGCGGCTCGCCGGTCGGCCGGTCGATGTGGCGCACCACCGTGACGGGTACCTGCGCGTTCTCCACGACGGTCGTGGAGACGGAACCGAGCACGCGGCGCCCGATCCGGCCACGCCGTCGTCGGCCGAGCACGAGCATCTGTGCGTCGGCGCTCGCGGTGAGCAACGCGTCGGGGACCGGGCCGGGGAGCACGGCGTACTCGGCGTCGAACGGTTCGTGCCGCTCCCGGGCTCGGTCCAGGATGGCCGCCGTCTCGGCCCGCACCTCCTCCAGGACGCCGGTGAGCCGGGCCTCGTCCACGGCCGGGGCGACCCGGACGACGGTGAGCGGGTGGCCGCTCGACGAGGCCTCCCTGACCGCCCAGTCCAGCGCCTCGTCGGCCTCGACGGTTCCGTTGACGCCCACGAGGATGCCTTCCATGCGGCCAGCCTAGTGGTGCCGGGTCAGCGCCGCCCGGGCGGTTGCAGCAGGGAACGGATCGGCCGGGTGACGACCTCGACCCGGTCGACCAGGTCCGCGGGTCCCGTCACGACGAGGTCGCGCCCGCGCAGCGCGACGTGCACGGCCTCGACGTCCCGGACTCGGACCCGGGTGGCCGGCCGGGCCGTGCCGTCCACGGTGAGCTCCGAGGACTCCAGCGGGACGCCGTCCACCTCCGCCACGATCGACTGCATCGCGCTGCGGTAGTCCGCGAAGTCGTCGGCGAAGTCCGAGGTGCCGCGCGGCGTCTGCGTCGTGTCGGGTTCGACGGGGGAGGCGATGTCGGCGTGCAGCGGGGCAACCAGCGCGCCGCTCGCCGCCGCACGGACCACGTCCTCCACCGCGTCGGCCGCCACCGGCGTCCGCAGCGTCTCCACCTCGAAGGACTCCCGCGCGAAGGTGCGGTACGACCGGACGAACCGGTCCGACGTCGGGTCCGTCTCGTCGTCGTACCCTGTCAGCGCCTCGTCCTCCAGGTCGAGGCCCCACGTCAACGGGTCCACGACCTCGCCGACCACTCCCGAGAAGCGCGCCATGCGGGCGTCCACCGGATGATCCGGGCCGGGCCGGGCCCCTCTCGGCCGACTGTTCCTGCCCTGCCCCGCCTCGTGCCCGACGTCGTCCATGGTGGCCCTCCCCGTGTGCGGCGACCTGTTCCGACCACCATTGCTCCGGGGGCGGCGTCTCGGCAACGGGGCGCGCCGTCACGCCCCTGGCGAACACGGGCATCTGGAGGGGGGTCGGCGTGTTGGGAGCGAATAGAGTCGTAGCGGTCAGGCTGTCGCCGTCGATCCGACGGGGCCAGGAAAACGCCGCTCGTGAGGGAGCAGCACATGTTCGAGAGATTCACGGATCGAGCCCGTCGGGTGGTCGTCCTCGCTCAGGAAGAAGCGAGGATGCTCAACCACAACTACATCGGCACGGAGCACATCCTCCTCGGTCTCATCCACGAGGGTGAGGGCGTCGCCGCCAAGGCGCTGGAGTCGCTGGGCATCTCGCTCGACGGCGTGCGCGCGCAGGTGACCGAGATCATCGGTGAGGGCCAGCAGGCGCCGAGCGGGCACATCCCGTTCACTCCGCGTGCCAAGAAGGTGCTGGAGCTGTCGCTGCGCGAGGCGCTGCAGCTCGGCCACAACTACATCGGCACGGAGCACATCCTGCTCGGTCTCATCCGCGAGGGTGAGGGCGTGGCAGCACAGGTGCTCACCAAGATGGGTGCCGACCTGAACAAGGTGCGTCAGCAGGTCATCCAGCTGCTGAGCGGCTACCAGGGCAAGGAGCCCGTCGCCGCCGGCGGTCCGCAGGAGGGGCAGCCCTCCGGGTCCGCCGTCCTGGACCAGTTCGGCCGCAACCTGACGCAGGCCGCACGCGAGGGCAAGCTGGACCCGGTCATCGGGCGCAAGCCCGAGGTCGAGCGGGTCATGCAGGTGCTGTCGCGCCGCACCAAGAACAACCCGGTCCTCATCGGCGAGCCCGGCGTCGGCAAGACGGCCGTCGTCGAAGGGCTGGCGCAGGACATCGTGCGCGGCGACGTGCCCGAGACGCTCAAGGACAAGCAGCTCTACACGCTGGACCTGGGCGCCCTCGTGGCCGGTTCGCGCTACCGCGGTGACTTCGAGGAGCGCCTGAAGAAGGTGCTCAAGGAGATCCGCACGCGCGGCGACATCATCCTGTTCATCGACGAGATCCACACGCTCGTCGGTGCCGGCGCTGCTGAAGGAGCGATCGACGCGGCCAGCATCCTCAAGCCGATGCTGGCCCGCGGCGAGCTCCAGACGATCGGTGCCACGACGCTCGACGAGTACCGCAAGCACGTCGAGAAGGACCCGGCGCTGGAGCGTCGCTTCCAGCCCATCCAGGTCAACGAGCCCTCGATGGAGCACGCGATCGAGATCCTCAAGGGCCTGCGCGACCGTTACGAGGCGCACCACCGCGTGTCCATCACGGACGCCGCGCTCGTCTCGGCCGCCCAGCTGGCCGACCGGTACATCAACGACCGGTACCTGCCGGACAAGGCGATCGACCTCATCGACGAGGCGGGCGCGCGCCTGCGCATCCGCCGGATGACGGCCCCGCCGGAGCTCAAGGAGCTCGACGAGCAGATCGCGGAGGCTCGTCGCGACAAGGAGTCGGCGATCGACGACCAGGACTTCGAGAAGGCCGCGGGCCTGCGTGACACCGAGAAGCAGCTCACGCAGCAGCGCGCCGAGAAGGAGAAGGCCTGGAAGTCGGGCGACCTGGACACCGTCGCCGAGGTGGACGAGGAGCTCGTCGCCGAGGTGCTGGCGATGTCGACCGGCATCCCGGTCGTCAAGCTCACCGAGGAGGAGTCGAGCAAGCTCCTGCACATGGAGGACGAGCTGCACAAGCGGGTCGTCGGCCAGGACGTCGCGATCAAGGCGCTGTCCCAGGCGATCCGTCGCACGCGCGCCGGCCTGAAGGACCCGAAGCGTCCCGGTGGCTCGTTCATCTTCGCGGGGCCCACCGGCGTCGGGAAGACCGAGCTCGCCAAGGCGCTCGCCGAGTTCCTGTTCGGCGACGACGACGCGCTCATCCAGCTCGACATGTCGGAGTTCTCGGAGAAGCACACGGTCTCGCGGCTGTTCGGCTCGCCCCCCGGCTACGTCGGGTACGACGAGGGTGGCCAGCTCACCGAGAAGGTGCGCCGCCGTCCGTTCTCCGTGGTCCTGTTCGACGAGGTGGAGAAGGCGCACGCCGACATCTTCAACTCGCTGCTGCAGGTGCTCGAGGACGGCCGACTCACCGACTCCCAGGGTCGCGTGGTCGACTTCAAGAACACGGTCATCATCATGACGACGAACCTCGGCACGCGGGACATCGCCAAGGGCGTCCAGACCGGCTTCAACGCCGGCGGCGACCTGGTGACCGACTACCAGCGGATGCGGGCGAAGGTCAACGAGGAGCTCAAGCAGCACTTCCGGCCCGAGTTCCTCAACCGTGTCGACGACACGATCGTCTTCCCGCAGCTCTCCGAGAAGGAGATCGTCGAGATCGTCGACCTCGAGATCGCGAAGCTCGACAAGCGTCTACGCGACAAGGACATGGCCATCGAGCTCACCCCGGCGGCCAAGAACCTGCTGGCGGAGAAGGGCTACGACCCGGTCCTCGGCGCCCGGCCGCTCAAGCGGGCCATCCAGCGGGAGATCGAGGACGCGCTGTCCGAGAAGATCCTGTTCGGCGAGCTCAAGGCCGGCGAGATGGTCCTGGTCGACGGCGAGGGCGAGGGGATCCTCGGGGAGTTCACCTTCCGCGGGGTGCCCAAGTCCGAGCACGACCGCGGACCCGTCTCGGTCGGTGCCGCGGCCGCTCTGGACGCACCGACCGGTGTCTCCGTCTCCGACCTGCCGCCCACCGGGCAGATGCAGGCCGGCGCTGAGTAGCACGGCCGCGTCAGCTGCCTGACGACGCCAGGCCCCGGACCCTCCTCACAGGGTCCGGGGCCTTCGTCGTGCCTGCGGGCTCGCCGCGGGGCGCCGGCGGCGGCCGGCTCAGCGCAGCCGAGCCAAGATCTCCCGTGCCAGTGCCGCGACGTCGTGGACCTGCCCGACGGCGCCGGCCGCCTCGAGCTCGCCGGGTGCGGCGTAGCCCCAGGTCACCCCGAGGCAGTCGATGCCGTGCGCGGCGGAGCCGTGCACGTCGTGCTCGCGGTCGCCGACCATCAGCACCGGGCCGTCCTCGGGCGCGGCCGGGGAGTGTCGTCCGAGCGTGGCGAGCGCCTTCGCGATCACGTCGGCCTTGGTCGACGTCGCCTCGTCCAGCGGCGCGCCGAAGACGTCGTCGACCAGCTCGGTCAGGCCGAACCGGTCGCAGATGGGTCGCGCGTACACCTCGGGCTTGCTGGTGGCGACGGCGATGGCGCAGCCGGCCGCGCGCAGCTCGCGCAGGGCCGCGGCGACGCCGTCGAACACCGAGTTGTCGAACATGCCCCCGGCGGAGTACGCGGCCCGGTAGGCGACGATCGCCTCGCCGACGCGCTCGCGGGGCACGCCGTGGACGGGGAAGGAGTCCGGGATCGGCGGGCCGACGAACGAGCGCAACGCGGCGGCGTCGGGCACCGGCAGCCCGAGCGTGCGGTAGGCGTGCGCCACCGACGCCGTGATGCCCGGCGCGGAGTCCATGAGCGTGCCGTCGAGGTCCAGCAGGACGAGAGGTGTGGTCACGGCGCCAGGCTACGTGCCGCGCTCAGATCGACCGGGCATGCTGCACGAGCCGGTCGAACGCCGCGTCGAGCACGGCCTCGGGCGCCTGCGCCTCCGGGTGCGCGTCGTACCAGGCGATCTGCTCGTGGGCGGCCTGGTCGTAGGTGATGGTGGTGGCGAACTCGGGCACGAGCGCCTGCAGCTTGGCGCAGTCGAACAGCATCGAGTGGGCCTTGTCACCGAGCAGCCCGTCGCCGACGTCGGGCAGGACCCGCGCGATCGCCTCGGACGGCACGTGCACGATCTCCGGGTCGGGGACCCCGGCGGCGGCGCCCAGCCACGTGTAGACCTGGTCCCAGGTGGGGGCGTGCGTGCCCATGATCTGGAACGTGTCGCCCACGGCGTGCGGGTGGCCGAGCAGGCCGACGAACCCGACGGCGAAGTCGTCCGTGTGCGTCAGCGTCCACAACGACGTGCCGTCGCCGTGCACGACGACCGGCCTGCCGGCCCGCATCCGGGCGACGTCGGTCCAGGCGCCGAGCGTGGGCAGCAGCGTGCGGTCGTAGGTGTGGCTGGGGCGCACGATCGTGGCAGGGAAGGCATCGTCGCGGTAGGCGCGGACCAGGAGGTCCTCCCCGGCGATCTTGTCGCGGGAGTACTGCCAGTACGGGTTGCGCAGCGGCGTGGACTCGGTCACCGGCAGCCGGGACGGCGGCGTCTGGTATGCCGACGCGCTGGAGATGAACACGTACTGGCCGGTGCGCCCCGTGAACCGCTCGATGTCGCGTGTCACGTGGTCGGGGGAGAAGGCGCGGAACTGGGCGACGACGTCGAAGTCGCGGCCCGCCATCGCGGCGTCGACCGCGTCGTCGTCGGTGACGTCCGCCACGAGCGTCTCGACCTCGGGCGGCAGCGGGCGGGTGGTGGACCGGCCGCGGTTGAGGACTGTGACGCGGTGGCCCTGGGCCACGGCGCGAGCGACGGACGCGGCACTGATGATGCCGGAGCCGCCGATGAAGAGCAGGTCGAGCGGGTTGCGAGGGCGCGTGGAGGTCATGGCAGCCATGGTGCCCGACGGGCGCCGGTCAGGACCGCTGCCCGACGGGCGCCGGTCAGGACCGCCTTGGTGCTGCCGCGATGCTCAGGCCGACCGGCAGGTGCTCAGCGAACGTCTCGGTGAGGGCGCCGATCCGCGCGTCGCGGGCCGCGCCGGTCATGCGTTCGGCGGGTGCGGTGATGGACACGGCGGCGAGCGGCCGACCCGCCCGGAGCACGGCGACGGCGGCGCAGGCGATGCCCGGCTCGTTCTCCTCGGTCTCGGTGGCGTACCCGAGGCGGCGGGCGGCCGAGACGGCGTTGCGGAGCCGGTCCGCCGTCGTGTCCGTGTCGGCGTAGCGGGCGAGCTCGTCGTCGTCGAACGGCCCGGCGGCCAGGAGCGCGCGGCCCAGCGCCGTCGTCGCGGCCGGGCGGCGGCGTCCGACGGCTGACCAGACGCGCACCGCCCGCTGCGGCTCGACCTTCTCCAGGTAGACGACCTCGCGACCGGCGAGGACGCCGAGGTGGACGAGCTCGTCGACGTCGGCGCTCAGGGCGTCGAGCGCGGGGCGCAGGAGGGCCGGCAGGTTCTCCTCGGCGAGGAACGTGCTGCCGAGCGCGAGGACGGCGGGGCCGAGGCGATAGGTGCCGTCCTCGGCCTGCTCGGCGTAGCCGCGGTGGCGCAGCGCAGCGAGGGTGCGGTGCAGGGTGGACTTGTTGGCGCCGACCTCCGCAGCGAGGTCGGCGAGGGAGGTGCCGTCGGCGCCGGCGCGGCCGAGGGCGTCGAGGGTGAGCAGGGCCTTGTCGACGCTGCCGAGCGGGCTGGGTTCCATGGGACCGTCCTGCTAGGGTGCATTCCGTAGTAAACAACAGGCGTTCACCATAGCGAAACGGAGAGCAGATGTCACCCGGCGACACCCTGAAGACCCTCGAACAGCACCGTCTCGTGCCCGTCGTCGTGGTCGACGGCGCGGACCAGGGCGTGCGGCTCGCCGAGGCCCTCGTCGCGGGTGGCCTGCCCGTCGCCGAGATCACCCTGCGCACCGCCGGCGGGCTCGACGCCATCCGCGCCGTCGCGCGCCGCCACCCCGACGTCGTCGTCGGCGCCGGGACCGTCGTCGACGCCACCCAGGTGGACGCCGTCGTCGACGCCGGCGCGCGCTACATCGTCTCGCCCGGCCTGTCGCGCAGCGTCGTCGAGCGCGCCCAGCACCACGGCGTGCCCGTGCTGCCCGGTGTCGCCACGCCGACCGAGATCATGGCGGCGCTCGACCTCGGCGTCGAGACCGTCAAGCTCTTCCCCGCCTCCGTCGTCGGCGGCCCCGCGGCCCTCAAGGCGCTCGCGGCGCCCTTCGGCGACGTGCGGTTCGTCCCGACCGGCGGCATCAGCGCCGCCAACCTCGGTGAGTACCTCGCGCTGCCGTCCGTGCTCGCCGTCGGCGGCTCGTGGATGGTCGCCAAGAACCTGGTCGACGCCGGCGACTGGGCCGAGATCACCCGCCTCACCGCAGAGGCTGTCACCCTCGTGAAGGAGAACTCATGACCAACCCCTCGATCACCACGCGCCCCGCCGCGGACTGCCGCTACGACGTCGTCGCGCTCGGCGAGGTCATGCTCCGCATGGACCCGGGCGACCGCCGCATCCGCACCACCCGCAGCTTCGACGTCTGGGAGGGCGGCGGCGAGTACAACGTCGCCCGGGGGCTGCGCCGCTGCTTCGGCCTGCGGGGCGCCATCGTCACGGCGCTCGCGGACAACGAGGTCGGCCGACTGGTCGAGGACTGCATGCTCACCGGCGGCCTGGACACGTCCTGGGTGCAGTGGCGCGATTTCGACGGTATCGGCCGCGAGGTGCGCAACGGGCTGAACTTCACCGAGCGCGGCTTCGGCGTGCGGGGCGCCGTCGGGGCCAGCGACCGCGGGCACACCGCGATCTCGCAGATGCAGCCCGACGACGTGGACTGGGACGCGCTGTTCTCCTCCGGCGTGCGCTGGCTGCACACGGGCGGCATCTTCGCGGCGCTGTCGGAGTCGGCCGCCGACGTCGCCGAGGCCGCCATGTCCGCCGCCCGCCGGCACGGCACGATCGTCTCCTACGACCTCAACTACCGTCCCTCGCTGTGGAAGGGCATCGGCGGGGTGGAGCGGGCGCGCGAGGTCAACCGCCGCCTCGCGCACCACGTCGACGTGATGATCGGCAACGAGGAAGACTTCACGGCCTCGCTCGGGTTCGAGGTCGAGGGCGTCGACGAGTCGCTGACGGACCTCGACACCGGGGCGTTCCGGGCGATGATCCGCACGGCGGCCGAGGCGTACCCGAACTTCCAGGTGATCGCCACGACGCTGCGCGGCGTGAAGTCCGCCTCCGTCAACGACTGGGGTGCCATCGCGTGGTCGCGCGCCGAGGGCTTCGTCGAGGCGACCCACCGCGCCGACCTGGAGATCTTCGACCGCGTGGGCGGCGGCGACTCGTTCGCCTCGGGCCTGGCGTACGGGCTCCTGGAGCGGGAGTCCCTCGCCGAGGCCGTGGAGTACGGCGCCGCGCACGGCGCGCTCGCCATGACGACCCCGGGGGACACGACGACGGCGACGCTCCCCGAGGTGGCCAAGCTCGCCGCGGGCGGCAGCGCGCGCGTCCAGCGCTGACCGCCTGACCCCCCACCCCTGCGTCAGGGGGTCAGGGGTGGGGGTGCGGTCGACTCCCGGACCACCAGTTCGGTGGCGAGGTTGACCCGGGTGACCGCCGGGGTGGTCCCGGCGGCCAGCTCGAGCACCATGCGGGTCGCCGCGGCCCCCATCTCCGCCAGCGGCTGCCGCACCGTGGTCAGAGCCGGGACGGTCCACTGCGCGAGCGGGAGGTCGTCGTACCCGACCACCGAGACGTCGTCGGGGACCCTCAGGCCGAGCTCCTGCGCGGCGCGCAGCGCGCCGATGGCCTGCATGTCCGAGCCGGCGAAGATGGCCGTCGGCCGGTCCCGGCGGTCGAGCAGGCGTCGCGCGGCGTCGTAGCCGGCCTCCACGTAGAAGTTGCCGGAGTCCACGAGCGTGGGGTCGACGGCGATCCCCGCCGACTCGAGAGCGCTGCGGTAGCCGTCGATGCGGGCCCGGCTGCACAGCATGTCGGACGGCCCGGAGATCGCGGCGACCCGGCGGTGCCCGAGCTCGACGAGGTGTCGCGTCGCCGCGAGCCCTCCGTTCCAGTTGTCGGACCCCACGGTGGGCACGTCCGGCGGGGGCTCGCCGTCGGTGTCGATGACGACGAACGGGATGGACCTGCTCGTCAGCCGCCGCTGCTGCGCCGCGGTGAGCTGGGACGCCACGAGCAGCACGCCGAGCGGGGGCCGGGCCAGGGTGGTCTCCAGCCATGTGCGCGGCGGGCGGTGCCGGCCGCCGAGCTCGGACAGGATCACGCTCGTACGGCCCGCGGCGGCGGTGTCCTCGACGCCGCGGATGATCTCGAGCGACCACGTCGAGCCCAGCCGGTGGAAGACCAGGTCGATGAGCCCCGCCCCCGTCGGGGGGATGCCTGGCCGCCGGCGGCGGTAGCCGTGCCGGTCCAGCGCCTCCTCGACCCGCGCGCGCGTGGCGGAGGCGACGTCGGGCCGCCCGTTGAGCACCTTCGAGACCGTCGGGACCGAGACGCCGACCTCTCGGGCGACCTGGGCGATCGTCGGCGCGGTGCGGGAAGCGGTCATCAGGGCTCTTCTCAGGGTGCGGTTGAACGAAACTTTCGGAGCCATGGTAGCGCCGATGGACTGGCCGACGGCGACCAGAACGCCGTGTCGTGACACGAATGTGACCGCCCGCCACTTGACCGCTCTGGCTGCTCCGCCTAGTGTCACTCGCGTTGACAACGTTTTCAACACCGAAAGTTTTCGGTAGGCATAGGTGCCACAGGGCTCGACGGCCCGCCACGACGACGTGACGAACCAGGAGCAGCACATGACACAAGGGACCGAGGCGGTGCGCACAGCCCCCGCCGTGGTCGTCGACACGACGGAAGATCCGCCGTCGGGCGCAGGGGCACGCCGACGTCGCCGCGAGACCTGGGCCAGTGCGCTGCGCAAGGACTGGCGGCTCTACACGTTCCTCGTCCTGCCGATCGCGTTCCTCCTGCTGTTCCGGTACGTGCCCATGGCAGGCAACGTCATCGCGTTCCGGCGCTTCCGGCCGGGCGGGTCGATCTTCGGCGACGAGTGGGTCGGGTTCCACTACGTCGAGATGTTCCTGAACGACCCCACGTTCTGGCGGGTGTTCACCAACACGGTGATCCTCGGCGCGCTGACCCTCGTCATCGTCTTCCCGCTGCCGATCGTCCTGGCGCTCATGCTCAACGAGCTCCGGTCGCGCCGCTTCAAGAAGGCCGTCCAGACGATCAGCTACCTGCCGCACTTCATGTCGATCGTGATCGTCGCCGGGTTCGTCTACGAGCTGACGGCGCTCAACGGCACGATCAACCAGATCATCACGGCCGTGGGCGGCGAGGAGATCTCGTTCATGCAGCGGGCCGACTGGTTCCGCTCCGTCTACGTGGGCTCGGAGATCTGGCAGGTCGTCGGGTTCGGCACGATCCTCTACCTCGCCGCGCTGACCACCATCGACGACCAGCTCTACGAGGCGTCGCGCATCGACGGGGCCAACCGGTGGCAGCAGATCTGGCACATCACGCTGCCCGGCATGCGCCCCACCATCGTGGTGCTGCTCATCCTCAACATCGGCACCTTCCTGGCGGTCGGGTTCGAGAAGGTACTCCTCCTCTACAACCCGCTGACCTACTCGACGGCGGACGTCATCGCCACCTACCTCTACCGCGTGGGCCTGACGAGCGGCAGCTTCTCCTACGCGGCGGCGATCGGCCTCTTCGAGGCCCTCATCGGCCTGACGCTCGTCCTGTCGGCCAACGCCATCTCGAAGCGACTGGTTGGAGCGTCCCTGTGGTGAGCACGACGCCGAGGACACCGGACATCTCGGCGGTCCGGTCGGTCCCGACGACGGTCAAGGACAGCCGTGGTTACACGATCTTCCGCGTGGTCAACGCGGTGCTGCTGGTCCTCGTCTGCCTGGTGACCCTGTACCCGTTCGTGAACCTGATCGCCCAGGCGTTCAGCTCGCAGGGGTACATCGTGGCCGGCGAGGTGAACCTCTGGCCCAAGGGGTTCAACCTGACCACCTTCGAGACGGTGTTCGGCGACGAGCGCTTCTGGACCGGCTACCGCAACACGATCATCCAGACGGTCCTGGCGACCGGGGTCGCGATGGTGCTCACCACCACGATGGCGTACGCGCTGTCGAAGCGGCACCTCAAGGGCAGGTCGTTCTTCATCGGGCTCGTCGTGGTGACGATGTTCTTCAACGGCGGCCTCATCCCGAACTACCTGCTCATCACCAACCTCGGCCTGAAGAACACCATCTGGGCGATCGTGCTGCCCAACGCGATCAGCGCGTTCAACCTGCTGGTCATGAAGTCGTTCTTCGAGAACTTCCCCCAGGACCTGGAGGAAGCGGCGTCGATCGACGGGCTGACCACCTACGGGATCTTCGGGCGCATCGTGCTGCCGCTGTCGAAGGCGGTGGTGGCCACCATGATCTTGTTCTACGCCGTCTCGTTCTGGAACGCGTGGTTCCCGGCGTTCCTCTACCTGAGCGACCCCGGGCTCCAGCCCGTGACGCTCTACCTGCGCAACCTGCTGGCCGGCGCGACCGGCAGCGGCGTGGAGGCGGGGATGGAGACGGTGCAGATCGGCGCCAACATCCAAGCCGTCGCGATGCTGCTGACGGTGCTGCCCATCATCTGCTTCTACCCGTTCATCCAGAAGTACTTCGTGTCGGGCGTGATGCTCGGCTCGGTCAAGGGCTGAGGCCCGCCCCACCGTCGCGAACAACGACGTTCACCACAGGAGGAGACCCATGAGGATCATCCGGAGCAAGATCGTCGCGGGAGGCGCCGTCGTCGCGCTGACCGTCACCCTGACCGCCTGCTCGGGCGGCAGCGAGAACCCCGAGGAGGGAGGCGAGGCCGGCGCGATCGACACGGCCTCACAGGTCGGCTACATGGAGGACTTCGCGGCCGGCGACACGTTCGTGGCCACCGAGCCCGTCGAGTTCGGGCTGCTCTACCGCGACCACCCGAACTACCCCTTCAAGGAGGACTGGTCGCTGGTCCAGCACCTCGAGGAGGACAACAACGTCACGTTCGACTACGAGAACGTGCCGCTCGAGGACATGCAGCAGAAGCGCTCGGTGCTCATCGGTTCGGGCGAGGCGCCCGACATCATGCCGGCCACGTACCCGGGCGACGAGATCCAGTTCATCGGCGGTGGCGCGATCCTGCCGATCTCCGACTACGTGCAGTACATGCCCAACTTCCAGCAGAAGGTGGAGGAGTGGGGGCTGACCGAGGAGATCGAGGCGCAGCGCCAGGCCGACGGCAAGTACTACATGATCCCGGGCCTGCACGAGGTCGCCAAGCACCAGTACTCCGTGGCCATCCGCCAGGACCTCTGGGACGACGCGGGGCTCGAGCACCCGAAGACGTGGGACGAGTTCGCCCAGCAGCTCGCCGTCATCGCCGAGGAGAACCCGGACCTCGACCACGCCATGACCGACCGGTGGTCGATCAACGGCCCGATCGAGGCCACGATGAGTGCCGCCGCGCCGAACTTCGGGACCGTGGCCGGATGGGGCTACGGGCTCGGCCTGCAGTGGGACGCTGAGGCCGGCGCCTACGAGTACGCCGGCGGTTCGGACGAGTACCGGGCCCTGGTCCAGTACTTCGCCGACCTGGTGGCGGACGGTCTGCTGGACCCCGAGGCGCTGACGCAGGACGACGACCAGGCCAAGGAGAAGTTCGCCTCCGGTCAGGCCGCGGCGATCGGCTCCAACGACCAGGTGCTGCTCGAGTACCGCGACGCCTTCGCCGAGACCGGTGACGACGACGCCGAGATCAAGCAGATCGTCGTCCCCGGCGGTCCGGCCGGCGACAACATCCCGGGCGGCACGCGCCGCGAGTCCGGCCTGATGTTCTCCGCGCAGGCCGCCGAGCAGGACGACTTCCTCGCGATGCTGCAGTTCGTCGACTGGCTCTACTACTCCGACGAGGGCCTCGAGTTCGCCAAGTGGGGCGTCGAGGGCGAGACGTTCGAGCGTGAGGGTGACGAGCGCGTCCTGGTCGACGAGGTCGGCTGGGGCGAGCTGAACCCGGACGCCCCCCAGCTCCTCAACGCCGACTTCGGCTACTACAACGGCGTCTGGTCGATCGCCCACGGCTCCACCGAAGACCTCGACAAGTCGATGATGAGCGACGAGGTCATCGAGTTCATGGACGGGATGAACGCGGTCAAGGAAGAGCTGCCGATCCCGCCGACCGTCCAGTACGACGAGATGGAGCAGGAGCAGGCCGGCCTGCAGCAGACCACCCTGCAGGACGTCGTCATGCAGAACACCGCCCAGTTCATGCTCGGTGACCGCCCGATGTCCGAGTGGGACGCGTACGTCGCCGAGCTCGAGGGCGCCGGCATGACCGACTACGTCGACCGCGCCAACGCTGCCGCCGGCGTCGGCGACTGACTACCCGAAGGAGCCCCGTGCCTCGCCTCACCGTGCCCGCCGAACCCGTAGGAGAGCTCAGCGACGCCTGGCGGTCCTGCGTCGGCACGGGCCGCTTCAACCTCGCGCTGCGCCAGGACGTCCAGGAGTCCCTGGCCCTGGTGCAGCGCGAGATCGGCTTCCGGTACGTCCGGGGCCACGGCCTGCTCTCCGACGACGTCGGGGTGCACCGGCCGTACGACGTCGCCGGCCACACCGCGACACGCTACGCGTTCACCTACGTCGACCAGGTCGTCGACGCCTACCTCCGGCTCGGGATCAAGCCGTTCATCGAGCTGGGTTTCATGCCGACCGGCCTGGCGTCCGGCGACCAGACGGTGTTCTGGTGGCGGGGCAACGTGACCCCGCCCCGGGACCACCGCGAGTGGGCGGCGCTGGTGCGTGCCATCGTCGGCCACCTCGTGGACCGCTACGGGTTGGACGAGGTGCGCACCTGGCCGATCGAGGTGTGGAACGAGCCCAACCTGACGCACTTCTGGCAGGGCGCCGACCGGGACGCCTACCTGCGGCTCTACGAGGTGACGGCGCACGCCGTCAAGGACGTGGACGCCTCGCTGCAGGTGGGCGGCCCGGCCCTCTCCCCGGGTGCGGACGACTGGTGGGAGCCGTTCGCCGAGTTCGTCCTGGCGCGCGACGTGCCGTGCGACTTCGTCTCGGTGCACGCCTACACGTCCGGCCAGGCGCAGCACGTGCCGTTCGGCGTCTACCAGACCGTCCGTGAGCCGCAGCGCCTGCTGGAGCAGTTCGCCCGCCCCAAGGAGCTGCTCGCCGGGACGCCCCTGGCGGACCTGCCGATGCACGTCACCGAGTTCAACACCTCCTACCGGCCGGACAACCCGGTGCACGACACGGCGTACAACGCCGCGTACCTCGCGCCCGTGCTCGCGGCGGGCGGCGACCTGGTCGACTCGTTCTCCTACTGGACGTTCAGCGACACCTTCGAGGAGGAGGGCGTGCCGACGTCGCTGTTCCACGGCGGCTTCGGCATGGTCACCCACCGGCAGGTCCGCAAGCCGACGTTCCACGTCTACGCCTTCATGGCGCGGATGGGACGGCACGTCCTCTCGCGCGGTGCCGACCACCTGGTCACGCGCGACGACGCCGGACGCGTCACGGTGCTCGCCTGGCAGCCGGTGGGCGGCACGGACGACCCGGTCGAGCGCGAGCGCCACGAGCTGCGGCTCTCGGTCCCGGTGCCGGGGTCCCGCACGGTGTACGCGCACCGGTCGGTGGTCAACGAGACCGAGGGGAACGCCTGGGCGGCGTGGCGGGAGATGGGCCGGCCGGCATCCCCGCGTCCCCGGCAGCTCGAAGCCCTGTACGAGGCCGCCGGGCCGGCGCGCAGCCACCGGTCCCTCGAGGCGGTCGACGGGCGGGTCGCCCTCGACCTGACCCTGGGGCGCCACGAGGTCACCCTCGTGGAGCTGGACGCCGTGCACGACGAGACCCCGCCGTGGCTCGACGACTCCCGGATCCTGGGCCGGGGGCCGTACGGTACGTGATGTGACGACCTCAGACGCGCCGGTCCCCGGCGACCACGACCACGGGCCCGCCGGCCGGGCGACGTCGACGGTGTACCGGCTGCTGGTGGTCGGGCTGCTCCTGGCGATCAGCGTGTCGCCGACGGTCGTGCTGCTCTTCCTCATCGCGCCGGACCCGTCGAACGTGCCGCTGGCCGTCGGCTCGGCGGTGTTCGTCGGGCCGGCACTCTCCGCGGCGCTCTTCGCCCTCGGGGCCAAGGCCCGAGACGACGGCCTGACCCCCGGCCCGGCGTTCGTCAAGGGGTACCGGATGAACCTCGGCGACGTGCTGAAGGTGTGGGTGCCGGGACTCCTCGCGCTCGCGGTGCTGTCCTGGACGACCGTGAACATCGCCGTGGCCGGCGTGCCGGTCTGGTGGGCCGGGATCCTCATCGGCCTCGCCGTCATCCTGCTGCTCTGGATGGTCCAGGCCACCGTCATCGCGTCGTTCTTCAGCTTCCGCGGCCGTGACACCGCGCGGCTCGCGCTGTACTTCCTCGGCCGCCTGCCGCGCGTGACCCTGGCGGTGGTGTCCGCCGTCGTGCTCGCCGGTGCGGTCGTGTTCCTGACCGCACCGGCGGTGCTCGCGGCGTTCGGCGTGCTCCTCGTGGCGCTGCTGCTGCGCTGGGAGAAGCCGCTGCTCGCCGAGGTGCGACTGCGGTTCGTCGAGTCCCCGTGAGCCTCTCCCAGGACCCGCTCTGGCCGCGCGCCGGAGGCTGGCCCGCGCCCGGTCCCGGTCCCGCTGACGTCGCGCTGCTGGGGATCGGCACCTGGCGTACCTCCCTGTCCCCGACGGGTGCGCACGCGACGCCCGCCGCCGTGCGCGAGGCGCTGCGCCGGTACAGCCCGGCGCTGAGGCATCCCGACCCGCGCCGGGTGCTCGACGGCGGCGGCACGGTCGACCTGGGCGCTCTCGCCGTCGTCGACCACGGCGACGTGCCCGACCCCGACGGACCGGCAGGGGAGGAACGGGCGCGCGCCGCCGTCGCCGAGGCCGTGCGTGGTGCCCGGTTGCTGGTCGCGCTCGGCGGGGACAACGCGCTGACGGTGCCCGCGGCGCTCGGATCCTGGGGACGGGAGATCGGGACGGCCGGGCTCGTCACGCTCGACGCGCACCACGACCTGCGCGACGGCGTCTCGAACGGTTCCCCGGTGCGGCGGCTGATCGAGGCGGGCCTCGACCCGGCGCGGGTCGTGCAGATCGGGATCGCGGACTTCGCGAACTCAGCGGCGTACGGGCGGCGGGCGCACGAGCTGGGGATCCGGGTCGTGTCGCTCGACGAGCTGCGGTCCCGAGGGGTCGCAGCCGTGGTCGCCGAGGCGCTGGAGGTCGCCGGGGCCGCGAGCGGGCCCGTGCACCTGGACGTCGACGTCGACGTCTGCGACCGGTCCGTCGCCCCGGGGTGCCCGGCGAGCGTCCCGGGCGGGATCGCGGCTCACGAGCTCCGTGCGCTCGTGCGGGGGCTCGTGCAGGGCCGGAGCGTGCGGTCGGTGGACGTCGCCGAGGTGGATGCGACGGCCGACGCCCCCGACGGCCGGACGGTGCGGCTCGCCGCGCTGTGCGTGCTGGAGGCGCTCGCGGGTCTCGCGCTGCGCACCGGGTAGCCCTACCTCGACGGGTGGAGCTCGCGTCCTTCCTTCCAGACGTGGGACACCAGCGGCACGCCCGGCCGGTAGGCGAGGTAGGTCCGCGACGGCGCGTCCAGCACCACGAGATCGGCCCGCGCGCCCGGGCTGAGCCGGCCGACGTCGGACCGCCGCAACGCTGCCGCCCCGCCCGCCGTCGCGGCCCGCACGGCCTCGGCGACGGTCATCCCCGTCTCCTGCACCGCGAGCGCCACCATCAGGGGCATCGAGCTCGTGTAGGAGGACCCCGGGTTGCAGTCGCTCGCGAGCGCTACGACGACGCCGGCGTCGAGCAGCCGGCGCGCATCCGGGTAGGGCTGCCTGGTCGAGAGCTCGACGCCCGGCAGCAGCGTCGCCACGGTTCCCGTGCCGGGGACCGCCGAGGTCCACGAGGACGCGAGTGCCGCGACGTCGTCGTCCGACAGGTACGTGCAGTGGTCCACCGAGGCTGCGCCGAGCGAGACAGCGAGCTGCACGCCGTCGCCGGGGCCGAGCTGGTTGGCGTGGACACGCACGCCCAGCCCCGCGGCGGCACCGGCCGTGAGCACCCGCCGCGCCTGGTCGGGTGTGAAGGCTCCCGTCTCGCAGAAGACGTCGACCCACCGCGCGGCCGGCGCGCACGCGGCGAGCATCTCGCCGCACACGAGTTCGACGTACTCGTCCTCGCGCCCCTGGAGCTCGGGAGGGACCACGTGCGCCCCGAGGAAGGTCACCTCGTCGGTCACCTCCCGCGCGAGCCGCACGGAACGTTCCTCGTCGGCCACGGTCAGCCCGTAGCCGCTCTTGATCTCGAGGGTCGTCGTGCCCTGGGCGGCGGCCTCGGCGACGTGCCGCGCCAGTCCGGCGCGCAGCGCGTCGTCCGACGCCGCTCGTGTGGCGGTGACGGTGGTGCGGATCCCGCCGGCCGTGTAGGGGCGACCGGCCGCGCGCGCCTCGAACTCGGCCGCGCGGTCCCCGGCGAACACCAGGTGCGTGTGCGAGTCCACGAACCCGGGGATCACGGCCCGCCGGCCGACGTCGACCGTCCGGTCGGGCGCCCGCCCGATCGCCGCCTCGACCCCGGCCGCGGCGTCGGCCTCCCGTCCCACCCACGCGACACGGTCTCCGTCGAGGAGGATCGCGGCGTCGCGCACGACGGCGGTGGGGTCGTCCGGGTCGTCGGCGCCGGCCACGCCCGGCACGTTGGTCGTCAGCTCGCCGATGCCGAACAGCAGCGTCGCCCCGTGCTCGTGGTGCTCGACCTCGTGCATCATGCCTCCCGGCCGGGCACGCGCAGCCCGCCGCGCCCGGCGGCGGCCACGGCGCCGTCGTACCCGGCGTCGACGTGCCGCAGGACGCCGAGCGCCGGGTCGTTGGACAGCACGCGCTCGAGCTTCTGCCCGGCGAGCGGCGTGCCGTCCGCGACCGAGACCTGCCCGGCGTGGATCGACCGACCCATGCCGACGCCGCCGCCCTGGTGCAGCGACACCCAGGTGGCCCCCGAGGACGCCGCGGTGAGCGCGTTGAGGAGCGGCCAGTCGGCGATCGCGTCGGAGCCGTCGGCCATGCCCTCGGTCTCGCGGTACGGCGACGCGACGGACCCGGCGTCCAGGTGGTCCCGCCCGATCACGACGGGCGCACGGACCTCGCCGGAGGCGACCAGCTCGTTGAACGCGAGCCCGGCGCGGTCGCGCTCCCCGTGCCCGAGCCAGCAGATGCGCGCCGGCAAGCCCTGGAACGCGACCCGGTCCTGTGCGGCGCGGATCCAGCGGTGCAGGTGGTCGTCGTCGGGGAAGAGCCGCAGCACGGCGTCGTCCGTGGCCGCGATGTCCCGCGGGTCACCGGACAGCGCGGCCCACCGGAACGGTCCCTTGCCCTGGGCGAAGAGCGGCCGGATGTACGCGGGGACGAAGCCGGGGACGTCGAAGGCCCGGTCGAACCCGCCGCGGCGTGCCTCGTCGCGGATCGAGTTGCCGTAGTCGAACACCTCGGCGCCCGCGTCGAGGAACCCGACCATGCCCTCGACGTGCCGGGCCATCGACTCGCGCGCCCGGTCGGTGAGCTCCTCCGGCTTCGCGGCGGCGTAGTCGACCCACTCGTCCACGCAGACCCCGAGCGGGAGGTAGGACAGCGGGTCGTGCGCCGAGGTCTGGTCGGTCACGACGTCCACCTCGATGCCGCGTCGCAGCAGCTCGGGCACCACGTGCGCGCTGTTGCCGACCACGCCGACGGACAGGGCACGGCGCTCGCGTCGGGCGGACTCGACCCGCCGGACGGCGTCGTCCAGGTCGTCCGCGACCTCGTCGAGATACCGTTCGCGCACGCGCCGCTCGAGGCGCGCGTGGTCGACGTCGACCACGAGGCACACGCCGCCGTTGAGCGTCACCGCGAGCGGCTGCGCGCCGCCCATGCCGCCGCACCCGCCCGTCAGGGTGAGGGTCCCGGCCAGCGTGCCGCCGAACCTCTTGGCCGCGACGGCCGCGAGCGTCTCGTAGGTTCCCTGCAGGATGCCCTGCGCGCCGATGTAGATCCATGATCCGGCCGTCATCTGCCCGTACATCGTCAGGCCCATGGCCTCGAGACGTCGGAACTCGGGCCACGTCGCCCAGTCGCCCACGAGGTTCGAGTTCGCGAGGAGCACGCGTGGCGCCCACTCGTGCGTGCGGAGCACCCCGACGGGCTTGCCGGACTGCACGAGCAGCGTCTCGTCGTCGCGCAGGTCGGTGAGCGTGCGCACGATCGCGTGGTAGCTCGGCCAGTCGCGTGCGGCACGGCCGGTGCCGCCGTAGACGACGAGGTCGTCCGGCCGCTCCGCCACCTCCGGGTCCAGGTTGTTCATGAGCATGCGCAGCGGCGCCTCGGTCTGCCAGCTGCGCGCGGTGAGCGTGGTCCCGCGCGGGGCGCGGACCGGGACGGGAGTGCCGCGGTCGAAAGACATCGTCGTCTCCTTCGGTGTGGGGTCAGCGGAGCGGGCCGACGGCGGCGCTCGCGGCGGCGGCCACGTCGCCGCCCACGACGAGCCGGGTCACGGCGTCGATCTCGGGGGCGAGGAAGCGGTCCGGTCCAGGTCCGGCGACGGCGGTGCGCAGCAGGTCGCGCACCGCGCCGGTGCCGGCGGCAGGCTCGAGGCCGCCGGTGCAGCGCAGGTCGAGAGCACGGGTGGCGGTGAGCAGCTCGATCGCGAGCACGCGCCCGAGCCCGTCGACGGCGCGGCGCAGCTTGCGCGCGGCGGCCCAGCCCATGGACACGTGGTCCTCCTGCATCGCCGAGGACGGGATCGAGTCCACGCTGGCGGGTGCCGCCAGCCGCTTGAGCTCGCTGACGATCCCCGCGGCCGTGTACTGGGCGATCATCAGGCCGGAGTCCACGCCGGGGTCGTCGGCGAGGAACGGCGGCAGGCCCTCGCTGCGCGCCACGTCGAGGAACCTGTCGGTGCGTCGCTCGCTCATCGACGCGACGTCGGCGACCGCGACGGCGAGGAAGTCGAGCACGTAGGCGACAGGTGCCCCGTGGAAGTTGCCGTTGGACTCGACGCGGCCGTCGACGGTGACGACCGGGTTGTCGATGGCGGAGGCCAGCTCGCGGTCGGCGACGGCGGCGGCGTGGTGGAGCGTGTCCCGTGCGGCCCCGTGCACCTGCGGCGCGCAGCGCAGCGAGTAGGCGTCCTGCACGCGCGTGCACTCCGGCCGGCCCGCCGCGTCGAGGGTGCGGTGGCTGGCGACGACGGCGGACCCGTCGAGCAGCGCCCGCAGGTTCGTCGCCGACGCCGCCTGGCCGGGGTGCGGGCGCATCGCCACCAGGTCTGCGGCGAAGGCGGCGTCGGAGCCGAGCAGCGACTCGACGCTGGCGGCCGCGGCGACGTCCGCGGTGGTGAGCAGGAGGCGCAGGTCCGCGACGGCCAGGCACAGCATGCCGAGCATGCCGTCGGTGCCGTTGATGAGGGCCAGGCCCTCCTTCTCACGCAGCACCAGGGGCTCCACGCCTGCCTCGGCGAGCGCGTCGAGCGCCGGGCGGGTGCCGCCGTCGGCGTCGTGGACGGTGCCTTCCCCGAGTGCCGCGAGCGCCACGTGGGCCAGCGGCGCGAGGTCGCCGGAACAGCCCAGGGAGCCGAACTCGTGGACGATCGGCGTGATCTGCGCCTCGAGCATGGCGGCGTACGTCTCGGCGACCACGGGGCGCGCGCCGGTGCGGCCGGTCGCCAGGGTGTTCAGCCGCAGGAGCTGCAGCGCGCGCACCACCTCGCGCTCCACCTCGGGGCCGGTCCCTGCCGCGTGGGAGCGGACCAGGCTGAGCTGGAGACGTGCACGCTGCGAGGCGGGGACGTGTCGACGGGCCAGCGCTCCGAACCCGGTGGTGACGCCGTAGTGCGGGCGGTCGTCGGCGGCGAGGTCCTCGATGACGGCGCGGCCTGCGGCCATCGTCGCCCGGGCCCGGTCGGCGACGCGGACGGGCGTGTCGTGCCGGGCGACGGCGACGACGTCGTCGACGGTCAGGGGGTCGCCGGTGATCGAGACGGCGGCCGTGCCGTCGGCGTGGCCGGCCGGTGGGGCCAGGGTGTCGGTCATACGCCCAGGACACCTCATGGGCAGCGGGCTGGACAGACGCTGCGCGGCGGTTGAGTCTGGGATCCCAGACAACGGGAGGCAAGGATGGGTGACGTCCCCGCCGCGCGCAGCGTGCTGCGTGTGCTCGGCTACCTCGCGGCGCAGGCCGGACCCTCGCCGGCGGCCGCCGTGGCGCACCACCTCGGCCTGCCCCGCTCGACCGTCTACCACCTGCTGTCCGTGCTGGCGGACGAGGGCTACGTCGTCCACCTGCCCGAGGACCACCGGTACGGGCTCGGCACGGCCACGTTGTCGCTGGGGTCGGCCTACGCCCGGCAGGCGCCGCTCGCGCGGCTCGCCCGCCCCGTGGTCGCGCACCTCGTCGAGTCCACCCGCGAGAGTGTCCACCTCGCGGTGCTCCACGGTCGCGAGGTGCTCTACCTCGTCGAGCAGCGCGCGCCGCACCGCCCCAGCCTCGTCTCCGACGTCGACGTCCGGCTGCCCGCGCACCTGACGGCCAGCGGTCGGGCCGTGCTCGCCCGGCTGCCCGCCGCGCAGGTCCGTGCCCTCTTCCCGAGCGCCTCGGTCCTGACCGACCGGACCGGCGTCGGGCCGCGCACGCTGCAGGCCCTGCGCGCGGTGCTGCGCGACGCGCGCCGCCGAGGTCACGCCGTCGAGGACGGCGAGGTCACCGACGGACTGTCCTCGGTGGCGCACCCGGTGGTGGACCACACGGGGTACCCGGTCGCCGGGATCGCGCTCACGTTCCGGTCCGACGACGTCACGGGAGCCCGGCGCGAGGCGCTCGCGGCCGCCGTCGGGCGGGCGGCGGCGCAGGTCTCGCGTCGGCTCGGGGCCTCGGGCTGACGCCCGGCGGTCAGTAGATCGTCCGGCCGCGGAGGTCGCCGATCCCCGACTTGCGCAGGAAGTACGTGTTGACCTGGTCGCGCCACTCGACGGCCGAGGCGAGCTGCTCCGCCAGCCGGTCGCGCACCCGCTGCGCGACGTCGTCGGACACCAGGGGGGCGACCTCCTCCCAGCGCTCGACCATGGCGCGCACGCGCTCGACGCCTTCGAAGTGGGTGTCGTAGACGTGCTGGACCACCGTGGTGCCGCTGTGCAGCACGTGGGTGTACGGCACGTGGTGGAAGAACAGCAGCAGCTCGTCGGGACAGGTCTCGCGCGACTCGTAGACGTCCCGCCACGGCGCGGGGTACTGGCCGGTGTACCCCGTGCCGGTCGCGCGGGTGCGGTCCACCCCGATGCCGTCGCGGTCGGCGAAGTGGTACGTGCCCCACGGCGTGTACTCGTACCCGTCCACGTCCGGGCCGTAGTGGTGGCCAGGGCGCACCATGAACCCGACGCCGAGCGGAGCGGTGTACAGCTCGTAGGTGCGCCACGACGTGTCGAGGATCGCGTGGATCGCCTCGCCCAGCTGGGTGGGCGCGTCCGGGAAGGTCAGCGTGATCCACTCGTCGAGGACGGCGGTGGCATCGAGCGTCGGGTCCCAGGTCAACCGCCCGTAGGCGTACAGGTTGGCCTGGGCCAGGGGGTGACCCGTCCAGAACCGGTCGTCGCCGACGTTCGACACGGCGGCGAACCCGCCCGAGGGCGCGACGACGTCGGCCACGGTCACGCCGCCGTCGCCCCACGGGCGCCAGCGCAGGATCTCGCTCCACGCCGGGCCGAGGTAGACCGCATGGCGCTGCTGGCCCGTGTACTCCTGGGTGACCTGCAGCTCGAGCGCGACCCGGGTGCGCGGCATCGCGGCGAGCACGGGGGAGACGGGCTCGCGCACCTGGAAGTCGAGGGGGCCGTGCTTGACCTGGACCACCACGTTCTCGGCGAACCGGCCGTCGAGCGGGGCGAAGTGGTCGTGGGCGGCGCGGGCGCGGTCCGTGGACCGGTCCCGCCAGTCCTGGGTGTGGTTGTAGACGAACGCCCGCCAGTGCACCAGACCGCCGTGCGGGGCGACCGCCTCGGCGAGCATGTTCGCACCGTCGGCGTGGTCGCGACCGTAGGCGAACGGTCCCGGCTGGCCCTCGGAGTCGGCCTTGACGACGAACCCGCCGAAGTCCGGCACCGCCGCCCAGATGCCGTCCGCGGCGTCACGCCACCAGGTCCGGACGTCCTCGTCCAGCGGGTCCGACGTCGTCAGGCCGCCCAGGGTCATCGGTGCCGCGAAGCTCACGGCCAGGTGGACGCGCACGCCGTACGGGCGCAGCGCGGCGGCGAGGCGGGCCACCTCGTCCCGGTCCTCGGTGAGCAGCCGGGCCTCGCGGGCGTGGACGTTGACGTTGTTGAGGCACACGCGGTCGATGCCGACGGCCGCAAGCAGCCGGGCGTACGCGGTGACGCGCGTCAGGTCGGTGCGGACGTGGCCGGCCTCGTAGAAGATCGAGCCGCCCGCGTACCCGCGCTCGACCTGGCCCATGACGGGATGGACGTCGACGTTGTCCCAGTGGTCGAGGACCTGCAGGGCGCTCGCGGGTGCGTGGTGCTCGACGTCCGGGTCGCCCGGCCCGCCCGTGAACGCCGGCTCGCCGAGGCGCACCACGTGGAACCAGCCGTGCAGCAGCGCGGTCGGGTCGGCCGCGGTGACGGTGACCCGGCCCGCGGTGCGCTCGAGCCGGAACCCGGGCGCGGCCGTCGCGGACAGCAGCAGCAGGAGGTCGGGCGTGTCGTCGGGCCCGACGACGGCACCTGCGTGGGTGGTGGTCGCCCGGTCGAGCTCGGCCCGCAGCGCGGCGAGCACCTCGGACCCGGCCGGGGTGCCGCCGTCGTCCCCCTGCGGACCGGGTGACCGGAGGGCGAGGCGACGGCTGCCGACGGGCCGGAACGCGGCGTCGGGCAACCAGGCCGGGTGGACGACGCGCCGGCCAGCGGTGGCGGGCATGGGGCTCTCCTTCGAGCGAGGGCGTCAGGCGTACCGTTGTGGGCGCGATTTCTGGGCTCGAGACCAGGACGAAACGGACGAGACGGGCCAGAGATCGCGCCCACAACCCTCAGCGGGGGGCGGGGTAGGCGGCCAGGGGGAGGCGGTAGGCGAGGTCGACGGCGGTCTGGGCCGCCTCGTCCAGCTCCAGCCGGTGCTCGGCGACGAGCCGGCCGAGGTACCCCGCGTCCACCCGGCGGGCGAGGTCGTGGCGGGCCGGGATGGAGCAGAACGCACGGGTGTCGTCCACGAACCCGCTCAGGTTGTCGAAGCCCGCCGTCTCGGTCGCCGCCTCGCGGAACCGGCGCATCGCGTCCGGGGAGTCGAGGAACCACCACGGGGCGCCGAGCCGCAGCGCGGGATAGACCCCCGCCAACGGGGCGAGCTCGCGCGAGTACACGTCCTCGTCCACCGTGAACGCGATCATCCGGAAGCCGGGGTGGTGCCCGAACGCGTCGAGCACCGGCCGCAGCGACCGCGTGAACTCCGTGACGACCGGGATGTCGTACCCCTTGTCCGGGCCGAACGCCGCGAAGGGCGCCGACGCGTGGTTGCGCAGGACGCCGGGGTGCAGCTGCATGACCAGACCGTCCTCGGCGGACATCGCCGCCATCTGGAACAGCATGTGCCCGCTGAACGCGCGGGCCTCCGCGGCCGTGACCGTCCCGGCCAGCGCGGCGTCGAACACCCGGCGCGCCTCGGCGTCGTCCAACGGGGTGGTGTCGGCGTAGAGGTGGCCGTGGTCGGTGGCCCGTGCGCCCGCCTCGATGAACTGCTGGCGCCGCGCGCGCAGGACCGTCAGGAAGTCGTCGTAGCCGTCGATCTCGTGGTCGGCGGAACGGGCCAGCAGGACGATCTCGTCGCGCCACGTGGGGCGGTCGACGTGCAGCAGCGGGTCGGGGCGGAACGTCGGGAGCACGCGCTCGCCGAAGCCGTCCTTCGCCAGGCGCCGGTGGTCCTCCAGGGGGGCCCACGCGGCGTCGGTCGTCGCGATGACCTCGATGTTGAACTCGTCGAGGAGCGCGCGCGGACGGAAGCTCGGCTCGGCGATCCGGGCGGCGACCTGGTCGTAGATCGCGTCGGCCGTCGCGGCCGAGGGGCGCTGGGTGACGCCGAAGATCTCCACGAACGCGTGCTCGAGCCAGTACCGCGTGGGGGTGCCGCGGAAGTGCTGCCAGCCGGCGCAGAACCGCCGCCAGATCTCACGAGGGTCGGTCTCCGCCGCCTCCGTGCCCGTGGAGCCGACCCCGAGCCGCGGCAGCGTCTCGCCCTGGGAGACCAGCATGCGCGTGAGGTAGTGGTCCGGGACGACGAAGAGCTGCGCGGGGTCACCGAACGACGAGTCCTGCGCGAACCACTCGACCGGGACGTGACCGTGCATCGACACGATCGGCAGGTCCCTGGTGGCCGCGTAGATCTCGCGGGCGATGCCCCGCGTGGTCGGGTCTGCGGGCAGGGCCCGGTCGGGGTGCAGGGTCCACGGGTCGCTCACGTGCGCCTCCTCGTCGAGAATGTGACAACGTTTGCATGTTACGCGGTCGAGGATCGCGACGCCACGATCGCGACGCGCTAGGGTGGCCCGGAACGGCCGCTGCAAACGTTCGCAGCGCATCGAAGGAGGCTCATGGTCACGGTGCACGACGTCGCCCGGCTGGCCGGCGTGTCCATCTCCACCGTCTCGCGGGCGATCGCCACGCCGGAGAAGGTGGCCGACGCGACCAGGGACCGGGTGCAGTCGGCCGTGCGCGAGCTCGGGTACCGGCCCAACCGGGCGGCCGCCGTCCTGCGCGCCGGCCGGTCGGGCGCCTACGGGCTCGTGGTCCCCGACCTGGCCAACCCCTACTTCGCCGCCGTCGCCAAGGGCGCCCAGGAACGTGCCCGCGAACATGGCACCGGGCTCTTCATCGTGGACACCGACGAGGACCCGGACCTCGAGGCGGAGGCGATCCGCGCCCTCGCCCCGCAGACCGACGGCGTCGTGCTGTGCTCGCCGCGTGCCGCCGCACGCGCCATCGAGGCCCTCGACGGACGCCCGGTCGTGCTCGTCAACCACGACGTCGACGGCGTCCCCGCGGTCGAGGCCGACCATCGCGGCGGCATGCGGCGTGCCCTCGAGCACCTGCGCGCCCTCGGCCACCGCCGCATCGCGTACGTCGGCGGACCCGAACGCTCCTGGAGCGACCGCCGTCGTCGGGCCGGGCTCGCAGAAGCCGCGAACCGCTACGACGACGTCGAGGTCGTGGAGCTCGGTGCCTTCCGCCCGCAGATGGAGGGCGGGCAGGCGTCGGCCGACCTCGTCGTGGCCTCCGGCGCCACCGCCGTCATCACGTTCAACGACCTGGTCGCCGTCGGGCTCGTCGACCGGCTGCGCACCCGCGGGCTCGACGTCCCGCGCGACCTGTCCGTCGTCGGCTGCGACGACTCCTACGTCGCCTCCCTCGTCACCCCGCCCCTGACCACCCTGCGCGTCGACCTGCGCCGGCTGGGCCGGACCGCCGTCGACCGCCTCGTGGCCACGGCGTCCGCGACCGCGTCCGACGTCACGCCGGACGTGCCGGTGCTCGACGTCGAGCTCGTGGTGCGGTCGTCCACCAGACCGCCCGGCGCAGACCATCTCGAAGGAGCCCCGTGAACGACCGCCTGCACCGCACCACCGCCCCCACCCACGTCGAGGCGCCGACGAGCCCCGAGTCGGTGGGCATCGTCCACCTGGGGATCGGTGCGTTCCACCGCGCCCACCAGGCCGTCTTCACCGAGCTCGCCGCCCGCTCCCGCGGCGACCTGCGGTGGGGCATCCTCGGCGTGACGCAGCGGTCCGCCACCGTGCGGGACCAGCTCCGGCCGCAGGGCGGCGTCTACTCGGTGCTCACCGCGGGGCGCGAGGAGTCCACCCTGGACCTCGTCGGGTCGGTGCTCGACGTCGCGTGGCCCGCCGAGGAGACGCCCCGCGTCCTCGCGACGATCGCCGCGCCCACCACCCACCTGATCACGCTGACCGTGACCGAGAAGGGCTACTGCCGGGACGCGGCGGGCAACCTGGACCTGGCACTCGTGCGCCCGGATCTCGACGCCCTACGCGCCGAGCAGGAGATGACCCCCGCTCAGGACGAGGACGCGCCGGCGGCGACCAGCGCCGTCGGGCTGCTGGTACGTGGCCTGGCAGCGCGCTACCGGGCGGCCTGCGACGCGGGGGAGGCGCTGCCCCTCACCGTGCTCACCTGCGACAACATGATGGACAACGGCCACGTGCTCGAAGGGCTGGTCCGCGCCGCCCTGGACGCCGCCGTGCCGGGTGACACCGGTCTGCCGGCGTGGCTCGACGCGCACGTGACCTTCCCGTGCTCGATGGTGGACCGGATCGTGCCGGCCACGACCACCGCGCAGCGCGACGACGTCGAGCGGCGGCTCGGCGTGCGCGACGAGGGCCTGGTGGTCGGCGAGCCGTTCCGTCAGTGGGTCATCGAGGACAGGTTCGCCGGCCCCCGGCCCGCCTGGGAGGACGCGGGCGCCACGCTCACCGACGACGTCGCCGTCTGGGAGCGAGCCAAGCTGCGGTTGCTCAACGGGACGCACTCGCTGCTCGCCTACGCCGGCCGGCTCGCGGGGCACACGACGATGGCTGAAGCCGTCACGGACCCCGAGATCGGCGCCCGGGCGCGCCGGCTGCTGTTCGACGACGCGTTGCCGACCCTCGTCGCCCCGGCCGGGGCCGACCTGGAGGCCTACGGCGAGTCCCTGCTGGAGCGGTTCGCGAACCCGGCGACCGGGCACACCACGCTGCAGGTCTCCATGGACGGCACGCAGAAGATCCCCTACCGCTGGGGCGGCACCATCGCCGAGCGTCTGGCCGCGGACGCGGTCCCGCACGGCGCCGCCTACGCGCTGGCCGCGTGGTCCGAGGTGGTGCGGCGCGAGGCCGTGGCCGGCCGGCTCGTCGACGACCCGCGCGCGGCGGAGCTGCGCGACGTCGTCGCGGCGGTGGGCCGGGGCTCGGTGGAGTCCGCGCGCCCTGCGGACGTCGCACGGGCGCTGACGGCGCTGCCCGGACTGCTGCCCGCCGGTGCCGGCCTGGACGTGCGGCTGCTGGACGCCGTCGCCGCCGAGGTAGCGCACCTCCCGTCGAGGTAGGGCTGGCTCCGCCGAGGTAGCGCACCTCCCGTCGAGGTAGGGCTGGCTCCGCCGAGGTAGGGCCGCACGAGGTGGTCGCCGACCGGCCCGACCGCCTACGCTGATCTCCTATGTGAGCGCTAACATCTGACCTGCTCGCGACCCGGACCCTGCGCCGCAACGCGACCTGCTCGTTGCCGGATCGTGATAAAGCGCTTTCCAGGAAGGGCTGGACACGAGCGCTGAGACCTGTATTGTATCGTTTCAAGCCGGCGGGACAGGGGCGCCACAGGAGGCATCTCGGCGTCGGCGCACCTGAGCAAGGAGGCTCCGATGAGGATCACGCGCAAGGCCGCAGGTGCGGCCGCCGCGACCGCAACGGTCGCTCTCGTCCTGACCGCGTGCAGCGGCGGCGATTCGACCGACTCGGCCGACGGCGAGGGCGGGGACGTCACGCTGACCGTCGCCTGGTGGGGCAACGACGACCGTGCCGCGAAGTACGAGGAGTCGATCGACCTCTTCGAGGAGGCGAACCCGAACGTCACGGTCCAGACGCAGTTCCAGGCCTGGGACGACTACTGGACCGCCCGCAACACCGAGGCCGCGGGCCAGTCGCTGCCCGACGTGTTCCAGATGGACCTGTCCTATCTGCGTCAGTACGGCAGCACGGGCCAGCTCGCCGACCTGTCCGGCAGCAGCATCGACACCGCCGGCTTCGAGGAAGCGCTCCTCAGCTCGGGTCAGATCGAGGGAGCCCAGTACGGCATCCCGACGTCGCAGAACACGCTGGCCCTGTTCTACAACGCCGACCTGCTGGACGAGCTCGGCATCGAGCCGCCCGCCGAGGGCTACACCTGGGAGGACTACAACGCCTTCGCGGCCGAGGTCTCCGAGGCGGGCGCAGGCATGGACCCGCAGATCTACGGCACCGGCGACTACACCGGGACCTTCTGGTTCTTCCTGCAGTGGCTGATCCAGCAGGGCACCGAGCCGTTCACCGCCGACGGCCAGCTCGCCTTCGACGAGGCGCAGATGACCGAGTTCCTCAACCTGGCCTCCGACCTGCGTGACGCCGACGCCCTCTTCCCGGCGGAGCGCACCACGCAGCTCCTCCCGCTCGGTGGCTTCACCGTCAACGAGGCGGCCTCCGAGATGAGCTGGGACAACTTCCTGGCCGGCTACATCTCCGACTCGGGCACCGAGAACATCCAGATGCTGCCGATGCCCTCCGGCGACAACGGCCCCCAGCAGTTCTGGAAGCCGTCGATGCTGCTGTCCTCCGGCTCCAACTCCGAGCACCCCGAGGAGGCCGCCGAGCTGATCGACTTCCTGGTCAACGACCCGGAGGTCGGTACGATCTTCGGCACCTCGAAGGGTGTGCCGGCCGTGGCCGCCCAGCGCGACGCCATGAACGTCGAGGAGGGCTCGGTCGACGAAACCGTCCTCGCCTACGAGGAGGCCGTGGCCGCCGACGTCACCGAGGCCGCACCGCTGCCCGTCGAGGGCTTCGGCTCGATCGAGGCCGAGTACAAGCGCCTCGCGGAGGAGCTCGGCTACGGCAACATCACGGTCGACGAGTTCGTCGAGCAGTGGTTCATGTTCGCCGCCGACGCCGTCGGCCAGTCCTGACGCTCTCTATGCAGCGTGCGGCCCCGCGCCTCCGGGCGCGGGGCCGCACGCCCGGAGGTTCCACCATCATGGCTTCTACCGATCCGGGTGTGGTCGCCGCCCCGGGACAGCCCGTCCCGGCGCAGCACCTGCAGCGCACCGACGCCGAGACGCCCCTGCTGAACGGCCCCCAGCGCAAGTACAGCCGCTCCGACACGCGGGCGGGGTTCGCCTTCCTGTCGCCGTGGATCATCGGCTTCGTGGGGCTGACGGCGTTCCCGATGCTGGCGTCGTTGTACCTGGCGTTCACGGACTACAACCTGTTCACCTCCCCGCAGTGGGTGGGGCTGGACAACTTCGTGGACCTGTTCAACGATCCGCGGTTCATCCAGTCGGCGCAGGTCACGGCGGGGTACGTGCTGCTGGGCACGCCGATCAAGCTGGCTGCGGCCCTGGCGGTCGCGATGCTGCTGAACATGAAGCACCGCGGCCAGGGCGCCTACCGGTCGATCTTCTACGCCCCGTCGTTGATCGGTGCGAGCGTCTCGATCGCGATCGTGTGGAAGGTGATGTTCACCGACGACGGGATCGTGGACCGTATCCAGCAGGTGTTCGGCATCGAGCTGGGTGGCTGGGTGGGCAACCCCACGATGAGCCTGCCCATGCTGATCCTGCTGGGGGTGTGGGGCTTCGGCGCTCCGATGGTGATCTTCCTGGCGGGGCTGAAGCAGATCCCGGGCGAGCTCTACGAGGCCGCCGAGTGCGACGGCGCGGGCCCGGTGCGCAAGTTCTTCAACATCACCCTGCCGATGCTGAGCCCGGTGCTGTTCTTCAACCTGCTGCTCGAGACCATCGCGGCGTTCCAGGTGTTCAGCTCCGCCTACATCATCTCCGGCGGTACCGGCGGACCGGCCGGCTCGACCATGTTCTACACCCTGTACCTGTACCTGCGCGGATTCCAGGACTTCAAGATGGGCTACGCCTCGGCGATGGCCTGGGTGCTGGTCATCGTGGTCGCCCTGATCACGGCGATCCTGTTCCGCACCTCCAAGGGCTGGGTCCACTACACGGGAGACGAACGATGACCACTCTCACCGCACCTGCGCCGTCCGCCCCGGTCGACGAGGCGGCCGTCGCGCGACGGGCCGCCGCGAAGAACCGCCGCCGCGTCAAGTCGGTCATCTTCCACACCGTGGCCATCATCGCGACCGTCGTGGTGCTCTACCCGGCGGCGTGGATGGTCTTCGCGTCCATGAAGCCCAACTCCGACATCATCGGCAACACCCAGCTGCTGCCCGACGTCTGGACCATCGAGCACTACGTCTCGGCACTGTCCGGCATCGGTGGCGTGAGCTTCTGGACGTTCTTCGGCAACTCGCTGCTGCTGGCCGCGCTGTCCGTCGTCGGGACCGTGCTGTCCTCGACCGTGGCGGCCTACGCGTTCGCACGCATCAGCTTCCCGGGGCGCAACGTGATGTTCGCGATCATGATCGGCACGCTGCTGCTGCCGTTCCACGTGACGATCATCCCGCAGTACATCCTGTTCAACAATCTCGGGATGGTGAACACGTACATCCCGCTGCTGGCGCCGAAGTTCCTGGCCGCCGAGGCCTTCTTCATCTTCCTGATGGTCCAGTTCATCCGCGGGATCCCCCGCTCGCTGGACGAGGCGGCACGGATCGACGGCTGCGGGCACGCGCGCACCTTCTGGCAGATCATCCTGCCTCTGATGCGCCCCGCGATCGTGACCTCCAGCATCTTCACGTTCATCTGGTCCTGGAACGACTTCCTCGGCCCGCTGCTCTACCTCAAGGACCCGAGCCTCTACACGATGCCGATCGCGCTGCGTCAGTACGTCGACCAGACCTCGGTGTCCGACTACGGCGCCCAGATGGCCATGGCCGTCCTCGCCCTGCTGCCGGTCATGCTGTTCTTCGTGGTCTTCCAGCGGTTCCTGATCAACGGCGTCGCCACGCAGGGGCTCAAGGGCTGACGATGGCGCGCCGCGACGACACCTCGGGTGCCCGGCCTCGTCCCCCTCGCGGACGAGGCCCGGGCGGGGGCATGCTGCGCAGCCTGCACCTGTTCGCCGAGGTGGCGATCACCGGCGTCCTGGTCGCCGTCGGCTCGATCGCCCTGGTCACCCTCGTGCCGTCGCTGGCCGCCGGCGTGGCGCACCTGCGGCGCGAGGTCTCGGGCCGGGAGACGTCCGTCCGCCGGTTCGCCGTCGAGTGGTGGGCCGCGGCACGTGCGCTCTGGCCGCTCGGGCTGGCCACCCTGGCCCTCGCCGTGCTGCTGATCGGTGACTGGCAGCTCGCGGCCTCGGGTGTCGTCCCGGGTGCGACCGTCGTCGCCGTCGTGGTCGCGCTCTTCGCGGCCGGGGCGGTCGCGGTCGTGCTCCGCGCCGTCGGCGCCTGGTCCGACGACGACGGCGAACCCGTCCCGGGCGCGACGACGCGCGGCACGCTGTCGGTCGCCACGCAGCGGGCGGCCGACGACCTCACCGGATCTGCCCTGCTGGCGGCCGCCGTGCTCATGGCCGGCGTCCTGGTCTGGATGCTCGTGCCGCTCGTGCTCGTGGTGGGCGGGCTGCTGGCGCTGGCCGTGGTGGGCGTCGAGGTCCGCCGTCGGGCGCTGCCGAACGACTGAGACTTTCCTGCCCCGAGGGGTGGGGAGAGGGCCTGCCAGAACCCGGCGGGTCTCGCGACTGCACTGATTGCAACGATGCAAGGAGGATGCGAGCGATGAGGATCAACCGCACGACGGCCTGCGCCGTCGCCGCCGCGACCGTCGGGGCCCTGGCCCTGGGGTCGTCGGCCACGGCCGCACCGGGCGGCCATCACGGCCCACCGGGGCACGGTCACGACGACGGGATCGTCCTGGAGGACCTGGACCGCGGCCTGGTCGCGGCCAGCACCAGCGAGGGAGTGTTCCTGAGCTGGCGGCTCCTCGGCGACGAGGTCACCGGAGCCACCGACAGCGGCATGGCCGGGACCGGCTTCGCCGTCTACCGCGACGGGCGCCAGGTCGGGACCGTCACCGACTCGACCAACTACGTCGACCCCGACGGCGAGGCCACCTCGCGCTACGTCGTCGCGCCCCTGCGCGACGGCCGCAAGGGCAAGGGCAAGGGCCACGGCAAGAGCCACGTGCGCTGGGGCGAGCGGAGCGAGACCGTCGTGCCGCTGGCCGGCGACCACCTCGACATCCCGCTGAACAAGCCGGACGACGGCGTCACCCCGGTGGGCGAGGAGTACACCTACTCCGCCAACGACGCGTCGGTCGCCGACCTCACCGGTGACGGCGCGTACGAGGTGATCGTCAAGTGGGACCCGTCGAACTCCAAGGACGTGTCGCAGAAGGGGTACACCGGCAACCAGTACCTCGACGCGTACACGCTGGACGGTGAGCAGCTGTGGCGCATCGACCTGGGCGTGAACATCCGCGCCGGGGCGCACTACACGCAGTTCCCCGTCTACGACTTCGACCAGGACGGCCGGGCCGAGGTCATGGTCAAGACGGCGCCGGGCACCAAGGCCACCACGTACCGGCACGGCGAGCCGGCCCGCGAGAAGCTCGTCCAGATCCCGAGGGACGACCGGGCCGCCGGTGTCACCCACGCCGACGACTACCGGTACAGCGCGGACGACTACTACGAGCACGTCGTGGAGATGTTCCGCGGCTGGGCCGACACCCCCGAGGTGGTGGACGGCGAGTGGCCCGCCACCCTCGAGGAGGCGTTCGGCATCGAGCCGCAGTACGAGTACCCGCTGTCGGACGCGGACGCGCGCGAGCTGGCCGACCACTTCATGGACGTCTACGCCCCGGAGCGCTCGGGCCGTAACGACCTGCGCACCTTCGAGGGGTTCGTCATCTCCGGCCCCGAGTACCTGACGGTGTTCGACGGCCGCAGCGGGCGCCCGATGGACACGGTCGACTACGAGCCAGCCCGGTTCGACGACGGGCTGCGCTGGGGCGACTACGCGATGAGCCGCATCGAGCCGGGCAACCGCGTCGACCGGTTCCTCGCCGGGGTCGCCTACCTGGACGGCGAGACGCCGTCGGCCGTGTTCGCCCGCGGCTACTACACCCGCTCGACGATCGCCACGTACGACTGGGACGGCAAGCGCCTGTCGCAGCGGTGGATGGCGGACTCCGGCTGGACGCCGATGTCGAACCCGTTCAACGCCGGGCCGCACGGGACGCCCGGGACCGACCCGGAGTTCGGCTCGATCACGACGCAGGGCTTCCACTCGATGTCCGCGGCCGACGTCGACGGCGACGGCAAGCAGGAGATCGTCTACGGCTCGGCGACGATCGACCACGACGGCTCGCTGCTGTACTCGTCGTTCGACGAGCTCCCCGAGGGCTCGGCGGACCCGGGTGCGCAGGCCGGCCTGGGCCACGGCGACGCCATGCACGTCACGGACATCGACCCGTCGCGTCCCGGTCTGGAGATCTGGACCTGCCACGAGGGCGGCGTCTGGGCGCCGTACGGCACGGCGATGCGCGACGCCGCCACCGGCGAGGTGCTCTTCGGCGCCTACTCCGGCCGGGACACCGGCCGGTGCATGATCGGTGACGTCGACACCGACGTGCCGGGCATGGAGGTGTGGGGCTCGATGCCGGGCGGCTCGGACGGTTCCGGCACGCTCAGCGCGACGGGCGAGCAGCTCGCCGACTCCACGCCGGGGACGAACGCCTCCGTGCGCTGGGCGGCCGACGGCAGCACGCAGCTCGTCGACGGGTCGGGTGACGCGACCCCGCGGATCGTGGCCGGCGACGGCACCGTGGTGGAGACCCTCGACGGGACGCTGACCAACAACGGCACCAAGGGCAACCCGTCGCTGGTGGCGGACGTCCTCGGCGACTGGCGCGAGGAGGTGCTGGTGCGCACCGAGGACTCCTCGGCGCTGCGGGTGCACCTCTCCACCGAGGTCACCGACCTCAAGATGTACACGCTGATGCACGACCCGCAGTACCGGGTGGAGGTCGCGCGGCAGCAGACCTCCTACAACCAGCCGTCCTACCCGGGGTTCTATCTGGCCTCGGACACGGACTGGTCGCAGGTGCCCGTGCCGGGCGCGGTCGGGTGACCTGACCCGTCCGAGCCGACCGATCCGCCAGGACGGGCGTGGGGCCGCCCCGCGCCCGTCCTGGCTGGTCACCTGAACGACACGACTGAAAGAGTGGGACCCATGAGGGTGAGCATCCTGGGGGCGGGCGCGATCGCGCACGCCCATGCCGACGCAGTGCGATCGCTGGCGCAGCACGACGGCCTGGAGGGCGTCGAGCTCACGGGGGTGGTGGACGTCGACCCGGTCCGGGCCGAGGAGTTCGCGGCCCGGCACGGCGTCGCCCGCCACGGCACGGACCTGGCGGCGCTCCTCGCCACGGGCGAGGTGGACGTGCTGCACGTGTGCACCCCGCCGTCGCTGCACCTCGAGCAGGCTCGCGCCGCGCTGGCCGCCGGCGTGCACGTGGTCGTGGAGAAGCCGGCGGTGCTTTCCCTGGCCGAGATCGACACCCTGGCCGAGGTCGAGCGCGCCGCGACGGGCGGTGCCCGGTTCACGCAGATCGTCCAGCACCGCTTCGGGGCGGGTGCCGTGCGCCTGCGCCGTCTCCTCGACGAGGGCGCGCTGGGCCGGCCCCTCGTCGCGCGGTGCGACACCCTCTGGTTCCGCCCGCCGTCGTACTTCGAGGTGCCGTGGCGCGGCCGTTTCGACACCGAGGGCGGTGGCCCCACCATGGGCCACGGCATCCACCAGTTCGACCTGCTGCTGTCGATCCTGGGCGAGTGGACCGAGGTCCGGGCGATGGCCGGCCGTCTCGCTCGCGACGTCGACACCGAGGACGTGTCGATGGCGATGGTCCGGTTCGCCTCGGGTGCGATGGCCACCATCACCAACTCGTTGCTGTCCCCGCGGGAGACCTCGTCACTGCGGTTCGACACGGAGCGCGCCACCGTCGAGCTCGACCACCTCTACGGGTACGACGACGCGGCGTGGCGCGTCACGGCGGCTCCCGGCTCGGAGGACTCCGTCCAGGCGTGGGCCGACGACGTGGCCGCGGCGGGCGAGCCCGTCGACGGCGGACGCTCGGGCCACCTCGCCCAGCTCGTGCCCACCTATCGCGCGCTGGTGGGCGGCCAGGCGCCGCCGATCACGGTGGCGGACGCCCGCGGCACGCTCGAGCTGGCGGCCGCGATCTACCGTTCCGCGTTCACGGGGGAGCCCGTCGTCCGTGGGCAGATTACCGCGGGCGACCCGTTCTACGACAGCATGGGCGGCAGGGGGGCACCGTGGTCCCCGGTCAAGGACGTCCCGGCTCAGGAGGCCACCGCATGAGCGTCACTCTGAACAGCGACCGCAGCGCGATGACGGGCTCGCGCGGCGACGTCGACCTCTTCACGTACGTGTACCGGCCCGACGACGTCGCGTACGAGAGCCCGCGACCCTACCTGCACCCGTTGCGTACCCGCGACGGCGCGGTGGTCTCCGCGTACCGGCCGTGGGACCACGTGTGGCACAAGGGCATCGCCTGGTCGCTCCCGCACGTAGGGCCGTGGAACTTCTGGGGCGGCCCGAACTACGTGCACGCCGAGCAGGGCTACGTCGACCTGCACAACGACGGCTCGATGGAGCACGAGCAGTTCACCGCCGTCGGACCCTGCGGGTTCGTCGAGGAGCTGTCCTGGCGCACCCCGGCGACGACGGGACCGGACGGCAGCGCCGTCCGGGGCGACGTCGTGGTCCGTGAGGAGCGCACCGTGCAGGTCCTCCTGCCGGAGTCGACGCCCGACGCGTGGGTGCTCACGTTCACGTCCGTGATGACCAACGTCTCCGACGGCGCGCTCGACATCGGCAGCCCGACGACCAACGGCCGTGAGAACGCGGGCTACGGCGGCCTGTTCTGGCGCGGGCCGCGATCGTTCACCGGGGGGCGCGTGCTGCTGCCCGGCGAGGACGGTGCCGGCACGGTCGCGGACGCCGAGGACGCTCGCGGCCTGCGGGCGGAGTGGCTGGGGTTCGTGGGCCGGCACGACGGCGCGGCCCCCGGGGCCGTCCGGGCCGACGAGCAGCAGGGCGGTCCACGGGCCTCCACCGTGCTCATGGTCGACCCCGGTACCAACCCCGGTGGCACGCCGCAGTGGTTCGTGCGCTCCGAACCGTTCGCGTGCGTGTGCCCCGCGCCCTTCTTCAGCGAGGAGGTCCCCTTCCCCGCCGGTGCCACGCTGCGCTTCACGTACGCCGTCGTGATCGCCGACGGCGAGTCCGACGGCGCCCGGGCCGTCGAGCTCGCCGCGCTCGGCCGGCAGGTGCTCGCCGGTGAGGGTGACGTGCTCGAGCCCGGGCACGTCGATCCCGCCGAGCAGCCGGCGAGCCGGGCGTGACGGCACTGCCCGTCTTCCCCGGCGGGACCTCGGTCAGCCATCTGCAGGTCTACGACTGGCCGGCGCCCGACGCCCCGCAGGGCAGCGGGTCGCCGCACCTGCACACCACGTCCACCGAGGCCTACGTGACTCTTGCCGGCAGCGGCCGGGTGGAGACGCTGGGCCCGGACGGCTTCGCCGTGCACGACCTGGCGCCGGGGCGGATCGTCTGGTTCGGCCCCGGGGTCGTGCACCGCGCGGTGAACGGGGGCGGGCTCGAGGTGCTCGTGGTGATGTCGAACGCCGGGCTGCCGGAGGCCGGGGACGCGGTCATCACGTTCCCCGCCGACGTCGTCGCCGACGCCGACCGGTACCAGCGGGCCGCGGCGCTGCCCCGCCTGGAGGACGGAGCGGCCGACGGCGACGTGGCGGCAGCCGCCCTCGCACGGCGTGACCT
Source organism: Isoptericola sp. GX10416 (assembly GCF_056590155.1). Taxonomy (NCBI): domain Bacteria; kingdom Bacillati; phylum Actinomycetota; class Actinomycetes; order Micrococcales; family Promicromonosporaceae; genus Isoptericola; species Isoptericola sp. GX10416. The sequence goes on from NZ_JBWPVO010000002.1 coordinate 427,722, forward strand.
GGCGCTCGCGGGCTACGCGGCGCTGCGGGACGCCGTCGGGCAGCACGGTCCGGCCGCGCTGGACCCGCTGCGCGACGCCGCGGCGCGGCTCGTCGCTCCTCGCACGGCAGGGTGGCGGGAGACCTGGGAGGCGTCGGTCGGCCAGGCGGCAGGTCAGACGGACGCCGCCCTCGAAGCGCTGGCCGACGCCTCGGCGGTCACGCTGGACGAGGGCCGCGTGGCGGTCGCCGACGCGGCCGACGGTCCCCGGCGCTACGGCATGTGCGGCCGCCTGCGCACCTGGCCGCTCGCCTGACCCACGGCGCACCCGCTGCCCGTACCCTGTCGCCCGTCACTCCCGTCACGCCCGTCACGCCCGTCACGCCCGTTTTACCGATGTCGGTAGTTCGTGTCGAGATCGGCAGTGCGCACTGCCGATCTCGACACGAACTACCGACATCGGTAA